>JAHHOT010000081.1 GCA_018677555.1 Gammaproteobacteria bacterium
CAGCCGGACGCCATAGTGGCCGCAGTGCTCGGCACCACCGCCGAAAACAAACCCGGTCCGCTCGACGGGAAAACGGTCCTGGTTACCGCCGGCCCGACACGCGAGGAGATTGATCCGGTACGTTTCATTTCGAACCGCAGCTCCGGGAAAATGGGTTACGCCGTTGCAGAGGCTGCGAAAGAGGCCGGTGCGAAGGTGATACTCGTAAGCGGCCCGGTTGCCCTGCCACCGCCACCCGGGGTCGAGGTCGTGCACATCGAATCCGCTTCGGAACTCTACACTGGGACACATGACAATCTCGCGGGCGTCGACATATTCATCGCAACGGCGGCGGTCTCCGATTACCGGCCCGCGGCGAAACAGCCACGCAAGATCAAGAAAGGTCAGCAGGAGCTGTCGATCAACCTCGTCAAGGCGCCGGACACGTTAGCAGCGGTGGCCGCAATGAAAGACGCACCATTTACCGTTGGCTTTGCCGCCGAGACGAACAACGTGCGCGAGTACGCACTGGCGAAGTTGAAATCCAAGCGCCTTGACATGATCGTGGCCAACAAGGTCGGTCGCGGCCTCGCGTTCGATCAGCCGGACAATGCCGTCGATGTATTCTGGCGAAACGGTGAGAAATCGATTCCACGTGCGCCCAAGAAAGACGTTGCAACGCAGCTGGTCCGCCTCATCGCAAAGCTCTACACTGCACGCCAGGACAGGGCAAAGAAAGTCGCGGTAATGGCCCGCCACCGGATGACGGAATAACGACGCGTGCGCGCAATACAACTCAAGATACTCGATTCGCGAATCGGCGACTCGATACCACTTCCACATTACGCGACCGACGGTTCGGCCGGGCTCGACATGCGAGCCTGCATCGACGAAGCAATAACGGTATCGCCTGGCGAAACGGTACTCGTCCCGACAGGACTTGCCATACATATTGCGGACAACAAGCTGGCCGCAGTGTTATTGCCGCGTTCCGGTCTTGGCCACAAGCACGGTCTCGTGCTGGGCAACCTGACCGGTCTCATCGACTCGGACTACCAGGGGCAGGTGTACATCTCCTGCTGGAATCGCAGCAAGAAGGCCTACGGCATTCAGCCGGGCGAACGTATTGCACAGATGGTGTTCGTGCCGGTCGAGCAGGTGAAGTTCAGGGTCGTCGAGGAGTTCGACTCGACGGACCGCGGTGCGGGGGGATTCGGCCACTCCGGAACCGGCTGAAAACGCCTCAGGCGGGTCGCGGCGAGGGCGCCGCTCCTACAAGAGAATGGACATGAACTGGCTGTACGAGCGCCGCCCCCGGCGCGACTGCGATGATCCATGGTTGTCGTGGCGAGGGCGCCGCAGCTGCAGGTGACGGCTAGTTCAGGCCCTTGAGGGTCTTGAAGCGGTCGATATCGCCGTCAAAGCGGGCGATGATCTGCTGCTCGTCGTCCTGGAATCGTGCCAGGTTGCCCTGGTGACGCTCGATCACTTCCTTTGTTTCGGCGATGTCGTCGACGAGATCACGCTCGATCATGGGCGCGTCGGCATCGGTGCTGTAGGGACGGAACTTGTTGGCTTCTTCCATCAGCAGCTCGAGACGGCGACGCTGATTTCTCAGGTAAAGCTCGGTGACCCGTGTCTGTGCCTGGAACAACTCGATGCGTCGGTCGCGATGCATCTCGATTTCGGCAACGGAAAGGTAGGTGGCCAGCAACGCCTGGTCGGCGCGCCGCTGCATTTCCTGTGCGAGGCGAATTTCTGCCTGGCGTGCCTCTTCGGCTTTTTCTTCCGCGGTCTTCTTGCCACGTACGACGTCAACCGTAACGCCGTGTTCGTTGAGCACCTGTTTCTCGAGGTCGGAATACCTTGCGGGAACGCTGTCGCCGAAATGCACGACGCCGTCCTCATCGATCCATTTATACAATTTTTGCGGCGAGTCCGCGACAGCGCCCAGCGATAGAGACAACAGGACCGCAGATGAAGCAAAAAAAAGTTTCATAGGCCGAATATCACATATATTCCGGGCGTGGAAGAGGGACTGGTTCGCGTATTTAGAGCTTAGTGGCATGCGCAGTGCGTGTAAACCGCCACAATTTTTGATTTAACGATAATCGCGTTATGTTGAAATGCCGTAGCGGCTGCGATAGCTCGTAATCGGCTCAAGGTAGTCAGCGTACTCGTTTGATTCTTCGAGCATATCGATCAGGTCACGTAACCTGATAATGCTGATTACCGATAAACCCATCGATCGTTCGAGTTCCTGCACGGCGGACAGCGATCCGCTGCCGACTTCTTCGCGATCCAATGATATGACAAGTCCGGCAACGTCGGCGCCGGCATTCTGGATGATCAACGCTGCTTCACGCACTGCCGTGCCCGCGGTAATAACGTCGTCAACGATCAACACGCGACCGCTCAACGGCGGGCCGACGATGACACCGCCTTCGCCATGACCTTTCTGTTCCTTGCGATTGTAGGAATAACCGACATCGATATCGTGGTGCTCGGCAAGCGCGGCAGCGGTCAGGGCGGCCAGCGGAATTCCCTTGTATGCCGGCCCGAAAATCATGTCGAACTCGATGCCCGAATCGACGATCGCAGATGCGTAGTAGCGGCCGACGCGTGCGGCCGCGTAGCCTGAGGAGAACAGCCCGGCGTTGAAAAAATACGGACTCTCGCGCCCGGACTTCAGCGTGAACTCACCGAACTTGAGCACGCCGAGCTCGAGCGACAGGTTGAGGAATTCGCGCTTGTATCCCTGCATGGTGTTGGTCTGCCTGCCAGCTTCTGTATGATGGCCCGCTTTTGAAGCAGAATAACCGGGGCCTTGAGGGCCGCCGGGCAGTATGACACAGACACCGCCGGCGTGGTTCATCAATTCGCCGTCGTGCGGCCTGCAAATAACCGGGAGGCATACCTTGTATCGCGTGATCAGCCTTAACGCCAACGGTATTCGTGCAGCGGCGCGCAAGGGTTTCTTCGAGTGGATGGCGCGGCAGGATGCCGACGTCGTCTGCATCCAGGAGACGAAGGCACAGGAGCATCAGCTTACTGACGAGGCCTTCAGGCCGGAGGGCTATCACTGTTTTTACGAAGATGCCGTGAAAAAGGGATATAGCGGGACCGCCATATACAGCAAGGCCAGGCCGGACAAAGTCATTCGTGGTTTCGGGCAGCCGGAATTCGACGATGAAGGGCGCTATATCGAAGCGCGCTTCGGCAACGTGAGCGTGGTCTCCGTGTACCTGCCATCCGGGTCTTCCGGCGACCATCGGCAGGAGTCGAAGTACCGCTTTCTCGACTCATTCGTGCCACACTTGCAGAAACTCAGGCGCCGGCGTTCCGAGTACATACTTTGCGGTGACTGGAATATCGCGCACAAAGAAATCGATCTGAAGAACTGGAAAGCGAATCAGAAAAATTCAGGGTTTCTCCCGGAAGAACGCGCCTGGATGGATGACCTTTTCGGCAAGCACCGTTATGTCGACGCGTTTCGCGTGATCAATCCCGAGGCGGAGCAGTACACCTGGTGGTCGAATCGCGGCCGGGCCTGGGACAAGAACGTGGGATGGCGACTGGACTACCAGGTGGTTACGCCGAAGCTGAAAGACAGGGTTCTGCGAGCCGAAATTTTCAAGGACGAACGTTTTTCCGATCATGCGCCGCTGATCATGGACTACGAG
>JAHHOT010000055.1 GCA_018677555.1 Gammaproteobacteria bacterium
CACCCGGATGTCCTTTTCATCGACCGGATCTACCTCGGCGACGATAAAGGGCTCCGCCGTAGCAATCGCCGGTAGCGGATCGATATCGACGACGTGCGACGCGGCGAGATCGAAGTCGACGGTCAGCAGTGCAGGCCTGCCTCGCGTAATCGCAAGTTGATCCCGATCCGAGAGCATGATTCTGAGCGTTGATTGCTCGAGAGCATTGCCGGCAGCGTCGACCACGACCGCATCTTTCGCGGCGCCATCCGCTTCAACCGAGACCTCGGCGCTGCTGTAGTCGAGGGTGATATTACCCGCGACGTACACGCCCGGCGGTACCATGGCTGCGGTGAAGAATTCCGTCAGCTCGACATACTGGGCAAAGTCCAGGCGGGTCGAGTTCGGCAGGAGTTCGATTGTCGCTCCGTTCGCCTTTTCCAGCTCGAGCGACACAACGTCGACCGTATAGCTCAGGAAATCGCCATCCGCATCCGTAAGGCCGACAAAAAGCGTGCCGCACTCGGCGGCGGTCGAATCGTCGCCGGGTGCGCATTCCGCGGCAAGCGGGTTTTCGTTGCTGCCACTGACAGAACTGCTGCCGCCGCCACCGCAGCCGGCCATTGCCAGCATAAGAATCGTCAGCGCCACCCAGCTCCACAGGGTTGGTGTTTTCATGCCGCCAGGGTGGCGGTTGTTTGAGTAATCCATCGTAAATCTCCTTTCTCGAGAGCGCGTGTTACGGACCTATAACGCAGCCCGACGGTGACGGTTGACGCATCGATGCGATGCCGGCGCTGCCGTCGGCGACAAATCAGAAAGCGATAAAATTACAGCGACTTATCTTGTATTCCTCAGATAACATGTCAAAATGCGTCGGATCGAGTGCAAGCACTCTGGACTCCCAATTCATGGCTGGATCGCTTTGGGCGGCGTCTGAATGAATAAATCGTCTGGCAGTATCGCGGGGCCGATTCCCGTACAGCGACGCCGGCCCCGGGTTGGCGAGCGGACGCGTGGCGCGGTCGACGCCCTGCAAACAAAAATTGCGGTCAACCTGCAAAACCTCGATCAGGATCGATTCCAGGAGCAGCTGCGAGACAACATCGCTGAGTTGCCGGATGCAACCGGCAGCGATGCCGCGTTTCTCACCCTGTTTGATCCGGAGCTGAGCCAGTTCGAGTCCGTGCTGGCGTCGTCATCCGTGTTCGCCGGGTGCAACCCCGCAGCGCTCGAAGGCGAACTGATTACCGACTGGCCGTGGCTGTCGCGTAATCTCGGTCATCTTCGCCTCATCGAAATTTGCGATAGCGACGAAGCGCCCGATGGGGCAGAACATGAAATGCACCGGCTGACCGAGTTGCAGATCGGTTCGGCACTCATCATCGGTTTTACGATCCGCAAGGAACTGGGCGGCTTCCTGGCGCTGGCAAACGCACGTCCGGTTGAACATTGGGATGCAAACCTGCACCTGTTGATGAAGCTGATCGGCGCCTCCCTGGCTTCCGGGCTGGAGCGGATGCGCGCGGTCGGCATGCTCGAAGAGTACGAAGAGCGCAATGCGCTCGTTAACATGACCGCGAATGACGGCATCTGGGATTTCGACGGCGAATCCAAGCGTATCCAGTTGTCGCGGCGCTGGAAGACGATGCTTGGCTACGACGAGAACGAACAGGACGTCATGCCCGACTGGTACCGCCTGGTTCACCCCGATGACATGTCGCGTGTCCAGAGCAAAATGCGCGACCACCTCGCCGGCAAGACCGAGTTCTTCGAAAGTGTGCATCGCATGAAGCACCAGAACGGGGAATGGCGCTGGATGACCAGCCGTGCCAAGGCATTGCAGGACAAAAACGGTCGCCTCGTTCGCCTTCTCGGCGTGGAAGTGGACATTACGGAACGAAAGCTCTACGAGGAGGCGCTGTTCCGCGAAAAGGAAAGCGCGCAGATAACGCTTCGGTCGATCGGCGACGGAGTGATTACGACCGACGCCGACAGCAACGTCGAATACATCAACCCGGTCGCGGAGGAGCTGACGGGCTGGAAGGTCGACGATGCCAGCGGCCGGGCGGTCGATGAGATCTTTCGCGGATTCCACGAGGAGACCTGCGAGCCGCTCGAGAATCCGGTCGCGGTGGCGATTCGCCGCAACCGCTCCATCAAAAGCGTGCGCCCGACTTTGCTGATCCGCCGCGACGGCAACGAGTTGTACATAGAAAGCACCGCATCCCCGATTCGAAACGGCAAGGGTGACGTTACCGGCGGGGTGCTCGTGTTTCATGACGTCAGCGAGTCCCGGGAGCTGAATCGCCGGCTCAGTTATCATGCCAGCCACGACATTCTCACCGGCCTTGTGAATCGGCGGGAATTCGAGAATCGACTGGAGCGTGCGCTCAAAAGCGCGAGGGCGCAGGAAACGGCCTACGCATTGCTTTACCTGGATCTCGATCAATTCAAGATCGTCAACGACTCTTGCGGCCACAGCGCAGGCGATGCATTGCTGGGGCAGCTCGGCGCTTTGCTCAAATCGAAGATCCGCTGGCGAGACACGCTCGCAAGGCTGGGCGGCGATGAATTCGGTGTACTGCTCGAAAGCTGTAGCCTCGAGGAAGCGATGGATACCGCCGAGCAGCTGCGTGTCGCGATTGGCGACTTCAAGTTCCTGTGGGACGAGCGCAGCTTTCGCCTCGGTGTGAGCATCGGTGTGGTTCCGATCACGGCGGACAACGAAGATGTTGCTGCATTGCTGAGCGCGGCCGACAGCGCCTGCGCCGCGGCGAAAGAATCCGGCCGCAACCGCATACACAGTTTTCTCGAGAACGATATCGACCTCATGCGGCGCCGCCGTGAAATGCAATGGGCGGCGCGGATCAACAATGCCCTCGAGGAAAACCGCTTTGAGCTGTTTCGCCAGACGATTCAGCCATTGCAGGACGATGTGGAAGGCGCGCACTACGAGTTGCTGCTGCGCATGCGTGACGAGACCGGCGGCATAATTGCGCCGGGCCTGTTCATTGAAGCCGCTGAGCGTTACGGCATAACGCCAAGTATCGATCGTTGGGTGATAACCAATGCGTTTCGCTGGCTGGTCTCGGAGGCGGACGAGCGCGAGCGCTTGACGCTGTGTTCGATAAACCTGTCGGGCCAGAGCCTCGGCGACGAAAAATTCCTGCCGTTCGTTATCGATCAGTTCCAGATGAGCGGCCTGGACGCGACCAAGATCTGCTTCGAGATTACGGAGACTGCAGCCATCGCGAGTTATTCGCAGGCGAATCGTTTCATCAATGCGCTGAAGGAACTTGGCTGCAAGTTTGCGCTCGACGATTTCGGCACCGGATTGTCGTCCTTCGGCTATCTCAAGCATTTCCCGGTCGATTTCCTGAAGATCGACGGCAGTTTCGTAAAGGAAATCCTGCACGATCCCATCGATCGGGAGATGGTACGGTCGATCAACGAGATCGGTCACCTGACCGGCAAGCGCACCATCGCGGAGTTCGCCGAAAACGAAGAAATCATCACGATGCTCAAAGGCATGGGCGTGGACTACGCGCAGGGATACGGAGTGTCGGAGCCGAAGCGCGTCACGCGGGCCGTCGCCTGACACGGATCCGGCCGACGCGCTGCTGCGTCGAATCCGAATTCAGCTACTGAAACAGGTCCCGGTAGTTGTCCCTGAGTACGTTTTTCTGCACTTTGGCCATCGTATTGCGCGGTAGTTTGTCGACGAACATGACCCTCTTCGGCACTTTGAAGTTGGCGAGTTCAGCGGCGGCCGCGGCAATGATATCGGCTTCAGACGGTTTATCGTCGCCGTCCGCGACGACCACCGCGACTACTCCCTCGCCGAAGTCGGGATGCGGCACGCCGATGATGGCAGACTCTTTTACGCCGGGCAGATCGTCGATGAACAATTCCACCTCTTTCGGGTAGACGTTGAGCCCACCGGTGATGACCATGTCCTTGCTGCGGCCGATTATGGCAACGTAGCCGTTCTCGTCGATGCGACCCTTGTCACCCGTGTTGAACCAGCCATCGTCGGTGAAATCTTCCGCGGTCTTGTCGGGAAGCTTCCAGTAGCCGACGAAAACATTGTCGCCACGTACCTGCAGGTTGCCGATTTCGCCGGCCGGCAGCTCACTACCGGCGTCGTCAACAATGCGCACCTCGACGCCGGGCAGTGGCGGCCCCACGGTTCCCGGTTTGCGTTCGCCATGCAGCGGATTGGAGGTATTCATGTTGGTCTCGGACATGCCGTAGCGTTCGAGGATGCGATGGCCCGTACGCTGCTCGAAATCCCGAAACGTCTCTTCCAATAGCGGCGCCGAGCCGGAAATGAATACGCGCACGTTGTTGCAGCGCTCGGCCGTCAAACGCTCGTCGGCGAGAAGGCGCGTGTAGTAGGTGGGAACGCCCATCATGACGCTGCATTCCGGCAGAAATTCGAGAACGGTCCCGGCATTGAACGTTGGCAGCCAGCGCATGCTGGCGCCGCTGAGCATCACGCAGCCGATCGCAACGAATAAACCGTGTACATGAAAAACGGGCAGCGCGTGCAGCAAACGATCCGCTTCGGTGAAGCCCCAGGCGTCGACCAGCGAGCGGGTATTGGCGAGCAGGTTGCCGTGGGTCAGCATGATGCCCTTTGGTACGCCGGTGGTACCTGACGAATAAAGCAAAGCGGCGAGGTCGTCTTTTGCGCTTGTTACAGTGTCGAATACCGGCGACACATCCCGGCATCCGTCGATAAGCGTGCCCGTGCCCGCCGCGTCGAGGGTAAAGCGGTGGCGCACCCCGGCTGCGACGGCCAGCGCAGCGGAGTCGCCGGCTTTGGACGGATCGCAAACGAACACCGCAGGCTCGGCGTTGCCGAGGAAATACTCCAGTTCGCCAGGCTGGTATGCCGTGTTCAAGGGATGAAATACGAATCCGCCGCGCAGGCAGGCCAGGTACAACATCAGCGCTTCAGGCGATTTTTCGACCTGCACGGACACGCGCTCGCCGGGCTGCACGCCGAGTTCCGTGAGATACCGGGCCACGCGGGCCGACGCTTCGTCCGTCTCGCGCCAGCTCCAGGTCCGGCCATCGGCGGTCTGTAACAGTTCCCGTTCCGCCCGGGCTTCGCCGTTGCGACTGAAGTGACGGTACACGTTGTAATCGTTCATCGACATCGCGTTTTCACCCTGTTCGGTGCATGATTATATTGCCGTTCAAATACAAAGGGATAGCTGTGGTCATATACGGAGTCGCGTTGCTGGCGTTTTGCATGCTGGTCGGCGTGCTCGCCGGCGAGGTGCTGGGGGCGATGATCGGTGTCCAGGCCAATGTCGGCGGGGTGGGTATCGCGATGCTGCTGCTGATACTGCTGTGCAATATGAGTGGCGACCGCTTCAAACTCGAACCGCCGACGCAGTCCGGCATCGGCTTCTGGAGCGCGATGTATATTCCGATCGTGGTGGCGATGGCGGCGAAGCAAAACGTGCTGGCGGCGATCTCGGGTGGCTGGATGGCGATCATTGCCGGCGTCGCTGCGGTCGCCGCGAGTTTTGCCATGATTCCGGTGCTCGCGCGCATCGGCAAGAGGTCGAACGATGCTGGCTGACGCTTTACAGAAAGTGCTCTCCGCGAACTCGCTGGTTGCGGCGTTCGCCTTTGTCGGCATTCTGGTCTGGCTGTCATACCGTATCTCGGACCGATTGACGAACGGCCACGTCCACGGGTCCGCGATCGCGATCGCCTTCGGCCTGGTCCTGGCCTGGCTTGGCGGCGTACTCACCGGTGGCGACAAGGGCATTGCGGATGTCCCGCTCCTGGCCGGTATCGGCATCATG
>JAHHOT010000137.1 GCA_018677555.1 Gammaproteobacteria bacterium
CGTAACCCTTCACCTCGCCACCGTGCTGCTCAGCCATGACCTTCGTCAGCGCCGCCGTCAGCGTCGTCTTGCCATGGTCTACGTGACCAATCGTGCCTACGTTTACGTGTGGCTTTGTTCTCTCAAACTTCTCTTTGGACATGTCCCTTCTCTCGTGGAGTTGAATCTAAAAAACATTGTTCAAAATCAAACTGGAGCCCACACCCGGATTTGAACCGGGGACCTCTTCCTTACCAAGGAAGTGCTCTACCCCTGAGCTATGTGGGCAATAACATCAGTCGTCTAGCACTGCCTTCCGTCTGGAGCGGGTGATGGGAATCGAACCCACATCATCAGCTTGGAAGGCTGAGGTTCTACCATTGAACTACACCCGCCTGTCAGTATGTCCTCGCTGGCATCCTGCCTCGGCGTTTCCTCTCTCGAAACTTTCCTTCCGGGCGGACCTGCCCCGGTCAATTCCTTCCATCCCGCACCGGCTGCAGTGTCTTTTACCGGCGCGCAAAAAATTCTGACAGTCCTTCCAGTAAAACCGTCTGAATTCCGAAATTCTTTTGTTGTGTCTTCCCTAAATTAGAGAAACCGTTTGCCTCGCTTTCCCTGACGAAACAACCGCTCAGCCGAACTTCTCTAAATCCTGCAGATTGCGTCACGCGGCGCCACCCGGCACGGAAAACAAGCGTAGCTGTGTGCTGCTATACTTGCCGTCACCTTCCACCGTCTATATCGAATCTGGTGGAGGGGGTAGGATTCGAACCTACGTAGGCATAGCCAGCAGATTTACAGTCTGCCCTCGTTGACCGCTTGAGTACCCCTCCGCGGACACAAGCCGGCTATTGTCTAACCGTCCCGCAGCACTGTCAACACGTAAACCCCTGATTTTTTCTGCCGCAGGCGCATGCCGGCTGTGCGGGAGCGTTCTTCGGATCAGCCCTATCGCAGCGGGGGCGCCGCTCCTACGAAACCTCGGCGAATTTGTCCACAAGCGCCCAGTGCCACGGCTCGTAACAGATACCCCAGGGATTGTCCCGCGGATAGGTCATCGCGAAACCGTGCTCCGCCGCATGCCCGGATAGCCAGATGAACGCCTCGGACTGCTCGAACTCCTCGGTCAGCGGCCGGCTGCCCGGTGTGGCAATGTCGACCGCGGCGCCGCTGTGGTGTTCGCTGTAACCGGGCGCCGCGTTGACCACCAGGATATCTTCGATGGCCTGCCCGTTTTCCAGCTTGTGGCGGATCAGGTCCGCCTGGTAGTGGAAACTGCGAAACCCGGAAACGATCAGCAGCACGACCCCGTCCCGGGCTGCCGCTTCCACCATGCCGTGCCAGCGCGCCGCAGCGGCGGGCGTCAGTTTCTGCATACGGCCTACCAGGTTTGGCCCGACATCCACCAGATCCGGGGCTTCTTCCCAGAATGGCAGGTTTCGCGCCGCGGCGTAGTCGTCCGGAATACCGAGTTCCCGGTGCAGCAGTTGTTGTGCGTCACTCAACATGAGCGGTTCTTAATGGGGCCAAAGCGTGTAAATGCAAAGCAGCATTGTAAATGGCGGGGGCTCGTGCGCAAGGCGGGGGCCGCTATTACAATGCCCACCCCGGTTGGGCAGGATCAAGTCGATGGCAAAGGACAAGATTTACGCGGACGAGCGGCGAGCAGGGGCGCCGTTCGAGTTCAACGCCGAGGTGGCCGCGGTGTTTCCCGATATGCTCGAGCGCTCGATACCCGGCTACGCGATGACCATCGATGCGATCGCGGCGCTCGCGCGGCGCTTTGTCACTGGCGGGTCCCATTGCTACGACCTGGGGTGTTCGCTGGGCGCCGCGGCGCTGGCCATGCGCGACAGTATCTCCGAGCCTGGCTGCCGGATTTTCGCGATCGACAATTCGGCGGCCATGGTGGAACGATGCCGATCGATTGTCGGCTCGACCGAACAGGTGGAGATATCCGTGCAACAGCGGGATATTCGCGAGATCGTCGTCGAAAACGCGTCAATGGTCGTGATGAATTACACCTTGCAGTTTCTTCCCGTCGCTGATCGGGACGATCTCCTGCGCAGGATTTGCTCCGGCATGTTACCCGGAGGCGTCTTCGTACTTTCAGAGAAAGTGCGCGACGACGACGACCGCATCGAAGCACTGCTGGTCGATCTGCACCATGGCTTCAAACGGCGCAACGCGTACAGCGAGCTGGAAATCAGCCGCAAACGCGCCGCGCTGGAGGACGTTCTGATCCCCGAGAGCATCGCTACCCACCGACGCCGGCTCGCTGCCGCGGGTTTTCGCCACGTCGGCATCTGGCTGCGTCACTACAATTTCGTCTCCATCGTCGCGTTGCGCTGAGCCATGCTCGACTTCGATGCTCTCGACCGCGATCTCGAAGCGCCCGGGCTACAGCACTGGCGCGAGCCGTTGCAAAGCCTGTGCCTGGAAAAACTGTCCGACCCGGCTCATGGCAGGATCCCCGAGTGGCGACGTACGCTGCAGGCATTGCCACGAGTTTCGAGTGACGAGTTCGACTTCCGTAGCGATGCCGTAACCGTTGCGTCGAACGAGACAATAGAACCGGGTTGCCGCGAGCTGTTGCTGTCGCTGGCGCCGTGGCGCAAAGGACCGTTTCGAATTGGCGACATCTTTATCGATGCAGAGTGGCAATCGAATCTCAAATGGGACCGTATCGCGCCTGCCCTCGAGCCGCTGCGCGACCGCGCTGTACTCGATGTTGGCTGCGGCAATGGCTATTACACCTTGCGCTTGCTGGGCCACGGGGCGCGAATCGTTATCGGTATAGATCCGACGGTGCTGTACGTCGTGCAGTTTCTGGCGCTGCGCCACTTCATGCCAGCGGTGGCGGCGCATGTCCTCCCCTTGCGCCTCCACGAACTGCCGCCGGACGGTGCGATGTTCGACACGACGCTGTCGATGGGTGTGCTGTACCACCAGCGCGATCCTCTGGAGCATCTGCGGCAACTCCGCGCGACGCTCAGACCCCGCGGGCAACTCCTGCTTGAGACCCTGATCGTCCCGGGTTCTGAACCCTGCAGCATAAGACCCGAAAACCGCTATGCGCGCATGCGCAATGTCTGGCAACTGCCGACCTGGCGGCAGCTGGCGATCTGGCTCGAACAATCCGGCTTTCGCGACATTACGCTGATCGACCGCACGACAACCAGCGTCACGGAGCAACGCACGACAGAATGGATGCCGTTCGAGTCGCTCGCCGAAGCCCTCGCTCCCGGCGACCCGGCCAGAACCATCGAGGGGCTGCCGGCGCCGTGCCGTGCTGTCGTCTCCGCGAACGTGGCCTGAACGTCCCTTGCCGCGGCAGTTGACGATCCAATGGTAATTTCGTAAATTTCTGTCTAAACAGAAACGAAAGAAATCGTCATGGAACTAACGCCCGCCGTACGCAGATACGTCCTGCACTGGGGGGAAATGGGCACGCGCTGGGGCACGAACCGCACGGTTGCGCAAATCCAGGCCCTGCTCTACCTCTCACCGAAGCCCCTGCGCGCCGACGAGATCGTGGAATTGCTGTCGGTTGCACGATCGAACGTCAGCACCAGCATCCGCGAGCTGCAGAGTTTCGGGCTGGTGAAAATGACCCATGTGCTGGGCGATCGGCGCGATTACTTCGAGTCGCTGCACGACGTATGGGAGCTTTTTCGCGTCATCATCCAGCAGCGCAAGGAGCGCGAGCTGAATCCCACGCTGTCGATGCTGCGACAGTGCGCCGAAGAAGTTGCAGCCGAACAGCAAACGGATGAAGTGACGAAAACGCGCATCAGGAACATGCTGCAATTCGTGGAAACAACCAGCGATTGGTACGAACAGATCCGTGAAGTACCAACGTCTACCCTGACCAAGCTGATGAAACTCGGCCGCGGCATCACCCGGTTCGTCAAGAAAAACTAGCCCCGGGTTTGCTGCTAGGCGTCGGCATCCTGCCGGGCGCTAGCCTCCATCGGACGTCGGGCAGGCGTCCAGGTATTCGACACGGCCGGTCCTCGCTTCGCGCAGCAACCAGGTTGCGCCGGTTTCGCTGATCGACTCCGGACCCCCGCTCACGGCGCCGGGCGGACGGAGAAAATAGCCACCGGCCAGGTAGTCGCCGGTTACGGGCTCGCCATCGAGACACTCGCTCAGACGATCGCTGCCCGACACCAGGAACCCTTCCCGCAATACCGTCGAACGAGCCCAGCGGCGTGTCGCCGTTGGTGACACGCTCAGCAGCCAGGTACGCGAACCGTTCCCGGGGTCCTTGCGCAATTCCTTGACGAGCAGGCCCAGGTCTTCATCGTCACCCGAGACCGGCGCCCAGTCGATAATGTCGGCGCTGAGGATCAAGGGTGTCTGAATGACGGCCTTTGGATCGAGGTCGTCCAGGAAGTACAGAATCTCTGCGCCGACATCCGTGCTCATGCTTGTGCCGAAGGTGCCCGACGGCAGGTATGCATAGCCGCCCGGTCCGAGCATGAGATCGCCAAGCTGAATCTCGCCCTGCAACACGTAAATCTCGACCGATTTTCCGGGCGATGCCGAGGTCGTGAAACTCCACTCCGCCGGCAGAATTACCTGGTTGCTGGAGCGTCGCGTGCGCGGATTGCCGGCCAGCTGTTTCGCATCCACGCCAGGCAAACCAGCGAGAAACACGTTCGGCAAATCGCCCGCCTGGATGAATGCCGGATATGGCATTTGCGGAGGCGCCGCGGAGCACGCCGCAAGCCCGAGCGTGGCGGCTAATATCGTTCGCAAGCTATTCATAACTCATCCAGATGCAATCCACGGCATCGAGCCCCATATGAATCAACAGACCGAGACCGACCAGTCGCAGCTTTGGCCATAACGCCATGGCCGCGTACGCGGCGATCATCGGGTATCGATGCAGTGGGTGAAATCCAATGCTGCATCGCGACGGATCGTACACGGGATCGGCAAGAAAGTGATCCACGTCGACCAGCATCGTGGCGCACATCGTCACCCAGGCCCTGCTGAACTGCGCGCGGAAAAACAGCCACGCAACCGCGCCGGGCACCAGGAAATGCAACGCCAGGTGAATGTTTGCCCGGATCAACGCCTGACAAGTCGCACGAATCCGGCAATCAGGAAGCCGAACACGACCAGGCCAACCAGTTCGGCCAGCCAGTGCGGCCCGAGCCAGTCGATGCCGATGCCGTCGGGCTTGCGGTTCTGTACGAACGCGACCGCGGCTATGCCCACGCCCAGCAGGCCCTCGCCGCCGACGAACCCGCTGCCGAGCAAAACGCCGCGCTCGCGGCGATCTGCAGCCTGTTCACTGGAGCTCGCGCGCTTTTCGAACCAGCCGCGCAACAGGCCGCCGAGAAACAGCGGAGTCATGGTGGATACCGGCAGATAAACGCCGACCGCAAACGGCAACGACGGTATTCGCAGAGCCTCGCAGACCAGTGCGATGCCAATGCCGATGCCGACAAAACCCCAGGGTAATTGCTGGTCGAGTACCCCTTCGATGACCAGCTTCATCAGCGTCGCCTGCGGTGCGGGCAATTCCTGGGTACCGAAACCGAAGGTCTTCGCCAGCAGCAATACCGACAGGCACACAAACGTCGCGGAGGTCAGCACGCCGATCAATTCGCCGATTTGCTGGCGCCGTGGCGTTGCGCCGAGCAGGAAACCGGTTTTCAGGTCCTGCGAGGTGTCACCGGAAATTGACGCAGCAATCGCGACGACGCAGCCCACGGTCAACGCGGCGGCCTTGCCGGTCAGGTCCGTCCATCCCATCACGAGGAACACGCCGGCGGTACCGAGCAGTGACGCTATCGTCATGCCGCTGGTCGGGTTGCTGGTCACCCCGACGAGGCCGACGATTCGAGACGCCACCGTGACGAAAAAGAAGGCGAAAATCACGACGCAAATTGCCGCGATGACTCGGATTGCCGCGCCGCCGACGTCGCCGAATACCTGCGGTACGAATCCGAGTACAAGAGCAATGGCGAGCAGGCCGAATCCAACGACTTTCAGCGGCAGGTCGTCGTCCGTGCGCTCGACGGTATTGCCGTCATGCGTGGCATCCTCGACGCGGTGTCGCAGTTCCCCTGCCCCGATCCTGAAGCTTTGCACCATGACCGGAATGCTGCGAATCAGGGTGATAATGCCTGCCGTCGCGACGGCACCAGCGCCGATGTAGCGCACGTAGCGCGTCCAGATCTGGCTCGGCGACATGTCGCGAATCAGGTTGGCGGCTTCCGGAAACACCGGGGCCGTGAAACCTTCGCCCCACCAGGCGATCGACGGGATGATAATCACCCAGGCCAAAAGCCCGCCACCGACCATGACGGCCGCAATGCGCGGACCCAATATGAAGCCAACCCCGAAAAGCGCGGCTGACAGATCCATGCCGACTTCGCCCTTTTTGATGAAGGGCAGCCGCGTCGTAACCTCGTCGGGAATTACCTTTATCCATGACGTCAGGAACTTGAACAGCGCGCCGAGGCCCAGGCCGTAAAAAACGAATCGTGCGTTCTTGCCGCCGACTTCGTTCGCCACGAGCACTTCGGCGCAGGCCGTGCCTTCCGGATAGGGTAAACGCCCGTGCTCGCCTTTGATCAGAAAGCGCCGAAGCGGAATCATGAAAAGGATGCCCAGCAGACCGCCGCACATCGCAAGAAGCGTCATCTGCAACAGGCCGGGTGCGACCCCCCAAAGAAACAACGCGGGCAGAGTGAAGATGACGCCACTGGCCAGAGAACTCGACGCCGAACCGATCGTCTGCGATAAATTCGCCTCGAGGATATTGCCACCATGGCCCGCCGCCTGCAGCGCCTTGAACGCGGCCACCGTCATGACGGCAACAGGAATCGACGTACTGATGGTCAGTCCCGCACGCAGCCCCAGGTACGCATTTGCTGCGCCGAAAACGATACCGAACAGAATGCCGAAGAAGACAGACTTGATCGAAAACTCGGGCAGGTTTTGCGACGCATCGATGTACGGGTCGTACTTCTCGCCGGGGCGCAATTCGACGTAGGCAAGTTGCGATAAACCTCGCTTCCCCTGGTCTGCGGTTTCCTGCCCGGGCATGCCTGTTCCTTTTTCTTATACGGCTGGATCAATCACGCAGCGACTATAGCGAAGTGAACGGGCCGCTGCAGCCTGCCGGGGTTTTACGAGAGGGAGCCAGAGAAAAAAGCCGCCCAGAAACTGGGCGGCGCAATAAGCAGAAGGTGTATAAGACGTGAAATCAGGAAACTATGCTGAACCAATCCAACGTCACTGTCGGCATTGTTTCGATTTGCTGATTTTCGAACTGCCAAACCGCGTTTCAGCTGACACCCGTATCGAAGTAGCGAACCAGAACGCATGTCCGGGCGAGTATCGTGATGAGAGGTATCACGCGCTGCTCGCTCACTGAAGCCCGCATCCAGCGTGTCCGCTTGGCGGTTCTGCCTTGATTACACCCCATCTCCGTGCGTACCGAATTGGTACGGCGCGAATGCTACTACATCTTGTGGCCGAAGGCGAATAATGCACTACATATGGATTAACGGTCGATTGCCAGCCGTTTTTCCTCAACCGGGCACGGCCGGCGCCCGTGGCAGGTGACCTGTTTTCGCCCACAGCCGGGCATCGCGGAGCGCGACCACGGTGGCGTTGCTGCCAGCCGGCAACCGCAGCCAGCACTCCGCCGGAAGCACGCTCTGGCCGGCCCGCAGCGTGCCGTCCAGCACGAACAATTCGAGCCCGCCAGCATACGCGCTGAGCGGCAGCGACTCGCCCCCCGACAGTTGCAGCATGCACACACTTTCGCTGCCAAACTCGTGCAACGGCAAGATGGCCCCGTTGCCGTTCGACAGCGGCCGCCAATCATCGGTGTTGACCGTGTCAACCGCGCACTGACGCGAGTCGCCGGCTTCGAACTGGCGCAGCTTGACCAGGATGCGACAGCCCTCGTCGCTGTGCGGCGCATGCCCGCTGCCCGGCGGATTTCGCACGTAGAAGCCTTGCGGATAGTCGCCGGACTCGTCGGAGAACACGCCGTCAAGGACCAGGAATTCCTCACCTTTGTCGTGCACGTGCCTCGCGAAGCGACTGCCGGCCGCGTAACGCACGATACTGGTTGCCCGGGCGACTTCATTCCCGACCCGATCGAGCATCAGGCGGTCGACCCCGGACTCGGGCGAGCGCACCCAGGCATCCGCCGACGGGATGACAATGACTGGTTGCGAAAAATCGGCGTTGAGCCTCATCGTCTCTATAATGGTGTCGAGATTGAGGAGGAGACATTCTACGTGAGCGAGACAACAAACCGACAGGTGCGACTGGCCAGCCGACCGAAGGGCCAGGTCACTGAAGACAATTTCGAGGTTGTCGATGGGGCGTTGCCAACGCTCGACGACGGCCAGCTTCTGACGCGAAATATCTACATGTCCGTGGATCCGTACATGCGCGGTCGTATGAACGAGGGGCGCTCGTATATTGAGCCATTCGGCATTGGCAAGGTGTGCGAGGCTGGTGTCGTCGCACAGGTCGTCAGCAGCCGCAATACGGAGTATGCAGAGGGCGATTACGTGACCGGCATGCTGGGCTGGGAGAACTACTCGGTTTCCACCGGCGCCGGGCTGCGCAAAGTCGAGAAGTCCGCCGTGCCGCTGTCCTATCACCTCGGAATACTGGGCATGCCCGGTATGACGGCATGGGTCGGCTTGATGAAGATCGGTGCCGCGAAGCCTGGTGAGCATGTTTTCGTCTCCGCGGCGTCCGGCGCGGTCGGCACGGTTGTCGGGCAACTGGCGAAGATTCACGGATGCCGGGTTGCCGGGTGCGCCGGGTCGGACGAGAAAGTTGACTTGCTGACACAGGAGCTCGGATTCGACGCTGCCTTCAACTATCGCAAAAGTGAGTCATTGCCGAAAAGTATTGCAAGCGCCTGCCCGTCCGGCATCGACGTCGACTTCGAAAACGTAGGCGGCGAAATTTTCGAAGCCGCGATGTGGAACATGCGCGACTTCGGGCGCATTGCACTTTGCGGCATGATTTCAAACTACAACGACGCTGAAATGCAGCCGGGGCCACGCGGGATGATGGCTATCATCGGTCGGCGGCTGACTATCCGCGGCTTCCTCGTATTCGATCACATGGACGA
>JAHHOT010000079.1 GCA_018677555.1 Gammaproteobacteria bacterium
GCTTTGATCAGCCGCTCGCGGGCTTCTCGAGGAAAATTTTCCGGCAGCGTCGCTACGATCATCGAAATGCGACCGGTTGTGTCCCTCGCATCGATAAGTGCCTGCTCCGCCATCTCCCAGTTGGCCAGGGCGCACTGGTCTCCGCGCGGATAATCGATGACGAGAAGGGCACAGTCGTAGTCGTTGCCAAGCATCGCTGTGAAGCAGGCGGTGAGCGCCTCGCGGTTACCCCAGACGTATGTGTGGTAATCGAGCGGATTCACGATGTGGACCCTGTCGCCGAGCACGCCGTGGAGAGCATCCGCGCTCGACTTGCTGAGCGGAGGCAGGTCAAGTCCCTCATTATCCGCCAGGTCGGCAATCATCGACGCCTCGCCGCCGGAGCAACTCATCGAGCCGACACGCTTGCCCTGTGGCGGAGGAGCAACTGTCATGAGTTTCAGCGTTTCCAGGAACTGATTCATCGAGTCGCAGCGAGCGATTCCGAGGCGGCGGAAAAGGGCGTTGTACAAATCGTCGGAGCCGGACAGCGAGTTTGTATGGCTCCGGGTAACCTCGGCGCCCAGGTTGGACGTTCCTGTCTTCAGCACAACCAGCGGTACTTTACGTTTTAATGCCCGAACGGCCGACTCCGAAAACTGGCGGACGTGCTGGAGCCCTTCGACGTGCAGCCCGATTGCCGTGACGCGCTCATCGTCGAGAAGCGCGTCGATGTAGTCGTGCATCCCCAGGTCGGCCTTGTTTCCGACGGTGATGACATAGCTGAGCGGCAAGCTGCGTTCCTGCATGGACAGGCTGATACCCAGGTTTCCGCTCTGCAATACCAGGGCGGCGCCACGCTCGGTCGGGACGCCGCCGTGCTCGTCGGGCCAGAGCGCGACGCGATCGAGATAATTGATGATGCCGTGGCAATTCGGCCCGACGATCGCCATCGACTTTGCTGCGTCCAGTAGCCGTTGCTGGAGCGTTTCGCCAGCGACGTTGACCTCGGCGAAACCGGACGTGTAGCAGACGGCGCCGCCCGTCCCGCGCCCGGCAAGGTCGCGCACGACATCAATTGCGGTGGCTGGAGGAACGGCAATGAACGCCGCGTCGGGCGCCACCGGCAATTCGGCGACACCGGGGAAGCAGGGGATGCCGGCCAGTTCGTCTCGCCCGGGGTTTACCGCCATCAATTCGCCGCGGTAACCGATACGGCGACACTGCCGGATCACCTCTGCGGCGGCGTTACCGCCGACCACCGCGATCGATGAGGGATTCAACAGTCGCCGCAGCGCAGCTTTCTTGCTCATGGGATTGTGCGCGTCGCGATAGACTCAGCGGCCCTTCCAGACCGGGTCGCGTTTCTCGGCAAATGCCCTTGCACCCTCGAGCTGGTCTTCGCTGGTATAAAGCGTCTTTATCGTCGGAAACTCGCTTTTCGTAATTTTCTGCAGGGCCGGTATGAATTTCATATTCTCAGCCTCGCGAACGACCTCCTTGATCGCAGCGTACACCAGCGGCGGACCCGACTCGATCAGTCTTGCGATTTCCCAGGCGCGCTCCATCAGTTTGTCCGCGGGCAAGATCTCGTTGACGAATCCCCAGCGGTTTGCTTCAGTCGCATCGAGCCAGCGACCCGTCAGGAGCATTTCCATTGCGATATGGTAGGGAATTCGTTTCGGCAGCTTGATGGACGCCGCGTCCGCAATTGTGCCGGATCGAATCTCGGGCAGCGCGAAAGTCGCGTGTTCCGCCGCAAGAATAATGTCTGCGCACAACGCAACTTCAAGACCGCCGCCGCAGCAGATGCCGTTGATTGCACAAATGACCGGCTTGTTGAAATTGTCGAGCTCCTGCAGGCCGCCGAAACCGCCCACGCCGTAATCGCCATCCACTGCATCGCCGTCTGCCGCAGCTTTGAGGTCCCATCCGGGGCAAAAGAATTTTTCACCGGTGCCGGTGACGATCGCGACACGCAGCTCGGGGTTGTCGCGGAAGTCCGCGAATATGTCGCCCATGATGCGACTCGTCGCAAGGTCGATGGCGTTGGCTTTCGGCCGGTCGATACGAACTTCGAAGATGCCGCCTTCACGGCGCGTTTTGATCGGCGAATCCGGGTTGCTCATGGGCTATCCTCCGATGGGGCGCAGTAGTTCGCGGCTGATGATATGCCGCTGGATTTCCGATGTGCCATCCCAGATTCGCTCCACCCGGGAATCACGCCAGAAACGTTCGAGCGGGAAGTCGTCCATGAGGCCCATGCCGCCGAATATCTGGATTGCCTCGTCGGTAACTCTCGCGAGCATCTCGGTTGCAAATACCTTGGCGCTCGCGATCTCGCGGTTGGCCGGCAAGCCCTTGTCCAGGCGCCATGCGGCGGACAGCGTCAGCCAGTCGGCTGCGTCGATGTCGGTCACCATGTCCGCCAGTTTGAATGACACACCCTGGAACTTGCCGATTTGCTGGCCGAATTGTTTACGCGTGGCCGCGTGCGGTAATGCCAGGTCGAAGGCCCGGCGCGCGCGACCAACGCTCATGGTAGCGACTGTCAGGCGCGTCGCATAGAGCCATTCGTTGGCAACCTCGAAGCCACGATGCACCTCGCCCAGGATCTGCGCCGATGGCAGCCGGCAGTCCTCGAAATTCAGAATGCAGTTGTGGTAGCCGCGATGCGACACGGAATTGTAGCCGGGCAGAATCTCGAACCCCGGCGTGCCCCGGTCAACCAGGAAACAGCTGATTTTCTTCTTTTTACCGCGATCGGTTTCTTCTTCCCCGGTCGCAATGAATACGATAATGAAATCGGCGATGTCGGCATGGCTGATAAAATGCTTGGTGCCGTTTACGACCCAGTCGTCGCCGTCCTGGCGCGCCGTACATTGCATGCCGCGAACGTCCGATCCGGCGCCGGGTTCGGTCATTGCCAGGGCGTCGAATTTGTCGCCGCGGATCGCCGGGCGCAGGTAGCGTTCGATTTGCTCGCCCTCGCAGGCGGCGAGGATTCCCGACGGCCGACCGAAAAATACGGTCAGCGCCATGGAGCCGCGACCGAGTTCGCGCTCGAGGAGCGTGAAGTCGAGATGACCCAGGCCACCTCCGCCGTGCTCGGCGGGCATGTTCGATGCGAAGAAGCCGATATCCTTGCACTTCTGTGCAATCTCCTGGCCGACTTCCTCCGGCACATGCCCGCTGCGTTCAACCTCCTGTTCGTGGGGATAAATCTCCTTCTCCACGAACGACCGAACGGTATCGACGATGAGCTGTTGTTCGTCACTAAGACCGAAATCCACGCTGCTACTCCTTAGTCCTGTTGCCCGGCGAGCCGTTGATCGTGTTCTCGCATCAGGGCACCCGCGCCCCAGTTGTTGTCCTTCAACGCCCGCAGGATGCCGACCAGGTTGTTGTCGCGAATTCTTTCCAGTTCCCGAATGCTATGCATGCCCGATTGTCGATCCGACTGATCGGCGATTTTTTGCACGAGCTCATCGTCCAGTTCGGGCACATCCATGAGCCGGGTCCACGGATACGACAGCGCGGGACCGAATTGCTCGACGAAGTGTGCCATGCCTCCCTCGCCGCCGGCGATACGATAGGTTTCAAACAGGCCCATCTGTGCCCAGCGCAGGCCGAAGCCAAAGCGTATCGCGTCGTCGATTTCTTCCGTTGTTGCGATGCCGTCCTTGATGAGCCACAGCCCCTCGCGCCAGACGGCCTCGAGGAACCGGTCGGCGATGTGCGCGGCGATTTCCTTCCGCACAACGAGCGGTTTCATGCCCAGCGCGGTAACGACGCTGACCGCCTTTTCAAGAATCGAGGCATTCGTGCTCGTGCCGGGCACGAGTTCGACCAGCGGCAACAGGTAAACCGGGTTGAACGGATGTGCAACCAGGATTTGTTCGGGGCGACGGGCGTCGTGCTGCAGTTCGGACGGTTTATAACCGGAGGTTGATGAGCCAATAACCGCCGTCTCCGGAGCAGAGGCCTGAATGTCAGCGATGACCCGATGCTTCAGTTCGATGCGTTCGCTCACGCTTTCCTGTATCCATGCCGCGTCACTGACGGCGTCGCCAACCGTGCTGCAGAATTCAATTGTGCCTTCTGCGGGTAAGGCGACGTCGCTGAGCCTGGGTAACGAGCGTCGCGCGTTATCCATGACCTCGGAGATCTTGCGTTGCGTCTCAGGGTCCGGGTCGAATACCGACACGTCCCAGCCGTTCAGCAGGAAACGCGCCGCCCAGCCACCGCCAATGACGCCGCCGCCGACGATCGCCGCCTTACCCGTCAACCTGTTGCTCAAACCCTGATTCCTATTTCGGCATGCGCTTTTGCAGTTTCAGTCGCTCACGGACTTCATCCGGGCCGATAACCCGGCACCCCATGCCTGAGACTATTGCCACTGCGCGTTCGACCAGCTGTGCGTTGGTGGCGAGTACGCCTTTCTGCAGATACAGGTTGTCTTCCAGGCCGACCCGTACATTGCCGCCCGCCAGCACGGCGGCGGCAGCGAATGGCATTTCGTGACGACCGAGCGAGAACGCAGAAAAGGTCCAGCCGGCCGGCACGTTGTTGACCATGGCCATGAAGGTGTTGAGGTCGTCCGGCGCTCCCCAGGGAATGCCCATACACAGCTGGATCATTATCGGTTCCTCCAGCAGACCTTCTTTGACCAGCTGCCCGGCGAACCACATGTGGCCGGTATCGAATGCCTCGATCTCGGAGCGGACGCCAAGGTCGCGGCCGATACGCGCCATCTCGCGCAACATCGCCGGGGTGTTGGCCATGACATAATCGGCTTCGGCGAAATTCATGGTGCCGCAGTCCAGCGTGCATATTTCCGGGCGGCATTCGGTGACATGTGCCATACGTTCTTCCGCGCTCGCCATGTCGGTGCCTTCCGCGAGTGGCAATGGCGCTTGCGGCGGTCCGACAATAATGTCGCCACCCATGCCGGCGGTCAGGTTGATGACGACATCGACATCGGCCGCACGAATGCGTTCGACCACCTCGCGATAGTATTTGACGTCGCGCGCCGGCTTGCCGGTGTCCGGGTCGCGAACATGACAGTGCACTACCGCGGCGCCTGCTCGGGCCGCTTCGATGGCGCTGTCCGCGATTTGTTCGGGCGACCGCGGCACGTGCGGGGACTTGTCCTGCGTGCCGCCTGACCCGGTCACGGCACAGGTTATGAAAGGCTCCCAGTTCATTTTCAGCGGCATGGTGGTCTCCTTACTATTGTCGCGATTATCGCCCGGCCATTGATTGCAGTATGGCGGGACGCGCCAGCTTTATCATTATACGCGCCGCCGGCAGGCGCCATGGCCAGGCCCGCGCTCAAGGACTGGCGTCGGCCTCCGGTTCACGCAGCATCGCAATGATCGAAAAAATCAGTATGACGTACACGAACAACAACGGAAACGATGCCAGCACCGACGCCGTCCGCAACGGGTCGAGGCCGCCGAGGAACAGCAGGGCACTCGGCAACAGCCCGAGTGTAATTGCCCAATAGACGCGGTGCATGCGAATCGGATGCTGATCGGTTCGCAGAGACTTCGTCGCACCGGCCGCCAGCGTGTAGGTAGCCGAATCGTAGGTGGTCGCAGTGAATATGAGTGCGACAACCGCAACGAACAACAACCAGAATTTACCCATTGGCAGCATCTCGAGGATAGCTGCAATTGTCCACGACGGGCTTTCCGCAAAGATTTTCTCGACGACCGGATACGCGCTGCTCAGTTCAAGATCGAGTGCGTAATTGCCGAGCACGATAAAGAACAGCGCACAACCGAGGCTTCCCCAGGCCATCATGCCGAATATTACTTCGCGCAGCGTGCGTCCACGCGAGATCTTCGCGACGAACATACCGACGAATGGTCCAAGGGCAAGCCACCAGGCCCAGTAGAAGATCGTCCAGCTTTCGACAAACTCGGCGCGCGCCAGCGGATCGGTCCAGGTCATCATCCGGATAAAGTTCTGCGCAAGATGCCCGAGACTCAGGACGCCCATTTCGAGTATGAATTTTGTAGGACCGACAATCAGTACGAATCCAATCAGCACCAGCACAAGCGTGGCGTTGATGACACTCAATATCTTGATGCCCTTGTCGAGGCCACGATAAACGCTGTAGGCGATCAATAACGTCGCGAGAATCATTATGGACAGCTGCATGCCAAAGCCGTCGTCGAGATCCGGCAGCAGCGTTGATCGCGAGAATCGCGTGAACGTCGACGACACCAGTTCTGTGCCGAACGCAAGGCCCGTGGCCGCCGTGCCGAGCAGCCCGACGATAAACAGCAAGTCAATAATGCGCCCTGGCCAGCGACCGGTGTATTTACCGAGCACGCCCGAACAGGCTGCACTCAAGCGGAGTATCGGCATCTCGCGAATGTGATAGGAGCAACAGAACGCGATGGTGGGCAGGCAATAGAGCGCCCAGGCAAGCGGACCCCAGTGGAACATGCCATAGGTCGCACCCCAAATGATGGCCTGGTCACTGCGGGCCGCGACACCGAAGGGCGGTGAATCGTAGTACATCGCCCATTCCGCGGCACCCCAGTATATGAGCGACGCGCCGATGCCGGTGCAAAACAGCATCGAGCCCCAGGCAAACGACGAATACACCGGCCTGACCCCTGCCGGTCCAAGTTTTCGCCCGCCGTGTCGGCTGAATGCAATAGCCAGCAGGAAAACGGTGATCGTGATGGCAGCGATGATGTAGTAGATGCCGAATTTCTTGGTGATAAATTCGTAGGCAAGGTCAATTTTGTGCGACGTCCACGCAGGCGCGAACGCCGCTGGCAGCACCAGGGCGAGCAAGATCGCCGTACCGGCGATTAGTATGAACCAGTCGATTTTTGGTTGTTCAGGCTTCCGGGTATCCGGCGATTGGTCGGGTTGCTCCATTATTATTGTCATCCGCGAAGGAACTATTGTTTCCCCGGGCAGGGCAGGTCATCCTAATACAGGCGTCATTCGATTTGCGAATCAATTGGGCGGGGGAACACCAATAAAAAAAGGCGAGCCTTGCGGCTCGCCTTTCGATCCTGCCGGCTACGGGGGTTCCGGACTTACAGACTTCTCTCGATCGAGTAGACGAAATTCGCCCCCTCAATGTTATTTATAGTCCGGTCTGGTCCGCAAATAAACCGTAATTAGCAAATTTTTCGGTTTTGATTATTTCGATTTATTGGCGAGCTGCGCGGTGTTCAAAACAACCCGGTGATATGCCGGTCAGGGCCGACATCGATGTTTTCCGACGCGGGCTTTCGCGGCAAGCCCGGCATGGTCATTATTTCGCCGCAAATGACAACGATGAATTCGGCCCCGGTAGCCAGGCGAATCTCCCGAATCGGAACGGTGTGGCCGGTCGGGGCGCCGAGCAACAGTGGGTCCGTGGAAAAGCTGTACTGCGTCTTGGCCATGCAGATCGGAAAACGGCCGAATCCCTCGTTCTCGAATTGTGCAAACTGATCGCGGACTTTCTTGTCCGCGATAATGTCTTCCGCGCCGTAGATCGTACGCGCGACGTGCCGGACCTTGTCCAACAGCTTCATGTCGTCGTCGTACAGGGTCCGGAACTGCGCATGCTGGTGCTCGATCATCT
>JAHHOT010000177.1 GCA_018677555.1 Gammaproteobacteria bacterium
CCCGGCAAATTGCAGCGTCTCGCTGAGCGCGAATGAAAAGCCGAAGCCGTGCACAAGACCGAAACCAAAAGCGATCAACCAGCGTTTCTGCCACTGCGAGCCGACGATGTTTTCGAATGCCATGTAAACGATCGACAAGGCGATCAACGTTTCAATCAGCGGTGGGAACCAGAGAAAATTTGGCACCATGCCGAATGCCGATGCTATTAGCGTCAGCGAATGCGCGACGGTGAACGAGGTAATGATGGCGACGAGCGGGCGTATCCGCCTGAACGGAATCAACAGGCAGAGCACGAACAACAGGTGGTCGATGCCGTCGAGTATGTGGTCAATCCCCGTACCAACAAAGCGAAAAAACGCCTGGTGCCAGCGTGGGTCCAGAACCACGAGGCCCGGATCGTCACGAAACTCGAGGACACGCATACCCTCCCCGGGCGGGTGGAAGCGGATGACCGTCGTCGTCTCCTGGCCGAGGCGACGGAAACCCGGATCGATCGCAAAGTCGGACGATTCGTTCGCGATGGCATAGCGTATGTGCACGTCGAGCAGCGCCTGGTCCCGCACAAGCTCGGTTTCGGGTGGCAAGGGCTCGCCGCGAATATGCGACAGCGCCGTGTCGAAGTCATGGAAAGATCGATCTGAAGGCAACGAGATTCGTGTTGCCACTATTTCACCGCTGCCCAACGGCACTCCGTTCTCCTCGATCCTTACTTCATTGACAATCCATATTGTCGCAGCGTCGTGCGCGACCTCTTCGAGGTTTTGCAGGTCCAGATAGCCGGGACCGCGAGTTGGTATGACAACGTCGCGCATCGCGTTCAGAGGTACTCGCACCAGAAAATGCAACTCGCTGCCACTTGGCTTCACGTGGGTGTTGACCAACACCGAAGTCGGGATGTCGTGCGCGCGGGCGCCCAGCGCGAACGTCAGACAAAGAACACCTGTTATCAATCTGCCTGTTGCGCGAGACATCGTTCCGGGGCGATAAGAGCGTTATTGATAGTATACTGCCGCGACATGCATCATCTGGAGAATAACAGGGGGACACAATGATGATGGCCAGAAATCGAATCCTGCTCGCTGCCGCTATCCTTGCGGGGGTCATTTTGCTCGGCGTGGGCCAGCAGCTAGTCAACAATGCGGCCTATGCGAAAAGCAAAATGGCACCGATGTTCGAAGTCGACCCCTTCTGGCCGAAGCCATTGCCCAATCACTGGATCCTGGGTGCAACGATCGGCATCGCTGTCGATTCGCGCGATCACGTATTCATCGTCCATCGTCGCGACACGTTCAACGAACGCACTGAAATCGGTGCCGCAACGGACCCCGTAAAGGCAGATTGCTGCATACCGGCCCCCAATATTCTCGAATTCGATCCTGAGGGGAACCTGGTCAACCACTGGGGCGGGCCGAGTGATGAATACACCTGGCCTTCGTCAAATCACGGTATCACGGTCGATCACAAGGACAATATCTGGGTCGGTGGCAATGGGCCGCGAGATTCACACATCCTGAAATTTACGCGCGACGGCGAGTTCATCGCGCAGTACGGGACGCCTGACTCCGAAACGAACAGTCACAGCAAGGAAAACTTCGGCAGCGTTGCCGAGGTTTCCTTTGATCCGAAAGCAAACGAAGCTTATGTCGCTGACGGGTACCGGAACAAGCGGGTTGCCGTGCTCGACGCGGACAGCGGCAAACTGAAGCGCTACTGGGGGGCGTACGGCAACGAACCGGACGATACCAACCTCGGGCCCTTCAAACCCGGCGGCGAACCCGCGCAGCAATTCCGCAACCCGGTACATTGTGCTCAGCCATCCAACGACGGGCTCGTGTATGTCTGCGATCGCGTCAATAATCGACTGCAGGTATTCAAGACTGACGGCACGTTCGTCAGGGAGATTTTTGTCAAGCCGATGAGCCTCGGTGACGGATCTGTGTGGGATGTTGCGTTCTCGCCGGATCCCGAGCAGACGTTTATCTACCTTGCGGACGGTACGAATCGCAAGATTTTTATCATAGAGCGCGAGTCGCTGGAGATATTGACCAATTTCGGCGACGGCGGCCGAAATCCCGGGCAATTTTTTGCCGTGCACGGTCTGGCCACGGATTCCAGGGGCAATATCTATACGACCGAAACCTACGAGGGTAAACGCGTTCAGAAGTTCAGGTACATGGGCATGGGGCCGGTGACGGTCATGGACCAGGGCACACCGTGGCCGAAGGATCGGCTCTAGGTCGCGTTGCAACGTAGCTGCCGCCAACCCGAACCATTATCGCTTTTCGGCGTAGCGTCACGACGCACGGACGGCCGCTTCCGTGCGACGGCTGTATTGAACTCTGACCCGGCGCCACTTATCATCATTTTTGCCGGGTTTTCAACGTCGGGGGACAATCGCCAGGCTGCGTGGACGGACTCCGGCAGCGTACATCCGACACGACCACTTACGTAGCAACGGGCCTGATTCAGTGAATCCACAATTATCACGACGACGGTTTATCAAAACCGTAATAGCGTCGAGCGTCGCGGCCGCCAGCCATAACAGCTTCCCGGTCGCGAAAGCGCATCATGTCGGCGACGGCTACGTCGACCGCCTGATCACGATCATCGTCAACGGCAAAAAACGTCGCGTCGATGTCATGCCGCAGGAAACGCTTGCCTACACGCTGCGCTACAAGCTGGGCCTCACGGGTACCAAGATCGGGTGCAACCGCGGAGAGTGCGGGGCCTGCACGGTGCTCATCGACGACGTTACCAATTACAGTTGTTCGACGCTGACTCACTCGGTGCGCACGCGCAACGTAACGACTGTCGAAGGCGTCCAGTCCGACGACGGCTCTTTGCACCCGGTGCAGCAGGCATTCGTCGACGAGCTTTCACCGCAATGCGGATTCTGCACACCCGGCCAGGTGATGTCCGCCGTCGCACTGCTGCGCGAGAATCCGAACCCGACGCGAGAGGAGGCACGTCAGGCCCTGTCAGGCAACATCTGTCGTTGCGGTGCGTACGACCATTACCTCAACGGCGTCATGCGCGCAGCGGGGCAACGCTCATGAACAACTACAAGCATATCGGCAAGGACTTCGTACCACCCGACATCGTCGGCAAGGTAACCGGCAAAGCGAAGTATGCAGAGGACTTTCGTCGCGACGGCATGGTATTCGCGCGACTCCTGACGAGCCCGATGGCACACGGGCGCGTGACCCGCATCGACACGTCCGCTGTCGACGGCATGGAGGGCCTTGTCGGTATCATCACGGCGGACGACGTTCCGGCTACCGAAGCGCCGATTGCGCCAATGCTCACCAACGAACCGGTCTACATCGGCGATCCGATTCTCGCGGTTGCCGCGGAGAACGAGACGATTGCCGAAGATGCCATCGCGCGCATCAAGGTCGATATCGAACCGATGTCGTTCGTCACCGACCCGCTCGACAGCCTGGTCGAAGGCGGACCCGACGCGCGCGAAGAGGGCAACGTCTACAGCCGATCGCGCGAAGGCTCGGGTTTCCGCACCGTCAAGTGGACGGCGGAACAGGTCGACGAGTTTCGGGCCGGCAAGGAACCGACCGGCGAATTCGTCAATGAATGGTCTTACGGCGACCTGGAAAAAGGCTTCGCCGATGCAGAAGTGATCCTGGAGGAACCGTTCGTCACCATCGGCTATGCCCACATGAGCATGGAACCCCGGACCGCGATGGCGTACTGGGAGAACGGCACCTGCTACGTCTACGGCTCTGCCCAGAGTCAGAGCTTCTGGATACCCGGGCTCGCAAGATTGCTGGACGTCGAACAGGACAAAGTCGTGCTCATTAGCGAGAACACCGGCGGTGGCTTCGGTTCGAAAATCGGCGCCTACCCGATGGCGGCGTTGCCCGGCTGGTTTTCGAAAAAGATCGGCCGGCCGGTGCAGCTGCGGATTACGCGTGAGCAGGAATACTACGTCGGTTCGGCGCGGGTCGGATTCCAGGGCTGGATCAAGCTGGGCTTTGCGAAGAACGGTCGCGTAACGGCGGCGGACGTGTATATCGTCGAGGACATCGGTCCGAACGCCACTGGCGGGGACGGCTCCTCGGCTGGAGGTGCCGTTTCACTCGTTTACGACCCGTTGGCGATGCGCTTCCGCGGTTTGCCCGTCATGACGAATACGACGCCACGCGGCGCGCAACGCGGGCCGGGCCAGAACCAGATCGCGGCGGTAATGGCGCCGCTGATGGACAAGGCCGCACATTTGCTGAACATCGACAACCTGGAGATCCGCAAGGTCAATGCCGTGCACAGCGGTACAACGGTTTATGCCGACCAGGAACCCGTGACCAGCGCGTACATGAAAGAAGCACTCGAGATGGGCGCTGAAATGTTCGAGTGGGAAACGCGGCGCGCACTGCCGCGACGCAATGGCAACAAGGTTCGTGGTCTCGGCATCGGACAGGGCTATCATTCCGCGGGCACCAACGGATTTGACGGACTCGTGCGCATCACGCCGGACGGGAAAATTCACCTGCATTCCGGCGTGGGTAACCTGGGCACCTACTCGTACGCCTCGACGACCCGGGCGGCAGCCGAAGTGCTGAAATGCGACTGGGAGGACTGCGTCATTCACCGTGGCAGCACGGAAGAAAACCTGCCGTGGAGTTCCTACCAGGCTGGCAGTGTGTCGATATTTACTCACACGCGTGCGAACTACGTTGCCGCAATGGACGCGCTGGACAAAATGAAAGCCATTGCCGCGGACACGCTGGGCGGTGCTCCCGACGATTACGACATCGACGGTAACCGTATTTTTCTTGCCAGCAATCCGGCGCAGGGCATGTCCTACGCGGCGATCGCGGCGCGCGCCATTCATCTTGGCGGCGCCTACAGCGGAAAAATCTATCCCGACGACATCCACGAGGTAACGCAGCGCGCGGTGCAAAACCTGGCCGGCTCAGGGCTCATCGGTGTGGCGAAAGACAACCTGAAGCGCGAGGGCGTCATCCCCGGACTCGCCGTCGCGTTCACGGAAATCGAACTCGATCTCGAGACCGGCAAATACGACATCGTGGACTACGTCGGCATCGCCGAATGCGGAACCGTCGTGCATCCACTCGGGCTGGCCACGCAGATGAAAGGTGGCGCGGTATGGGGAATGGGCATGGCCGGCCTGGAACGGCACGTCTACGATCCACAAAATGGGCTCCCGGCGAATGTCGGCTACCACCAGTGCCGCATACCGACCTACCTCGACACACCGTCGGAAATTCGCACCGCCGCCGTCGATCTGCCGGATCCGCAGAATCCTTTCGGCGCACGCGGCATTGGCGAGCCCGCGATGGGTTGCTCGGTCGCCGCGGTAACGGCGGCAATTACCGATGCCCTGGAAGGACACACGTTCAACCGAACGCCGGTCAGTCCCGACATGATCGTCAATCACGTGGCCGGACTCGAACAGTCCTTCAAGCCACTACAGACCAACAATTTCTGAGGTTGCTATGGCTTCTTATGACGTCATGCCAGATGTAGGGCTTTTTCAACCGGCAACCGTCGACGACGCGCTGCGGCTTGCCGATCGATTTCTCGACGAGGGCTGGTTGCTGGGCGGCGGGCAGGACACCTACGGCTGGCTGAAGGATCGCGCGAAGAATCCGAAGGCGCTGATCGACATCAGCCATATCGACGAGTTGCGCGGCATCCGCAAGACGGACAACGGTGTCGACATCGGTGCGGCGACAACGCTGCGTGAAATCATCGGCGATGCATCAATCGGGCGCGACTACTCGTTGCTGGTCGATGCCGCCCGGCGAGTTGCCAGCCCGCAGATTCGCAACGTTGGTACGCTCGGCGGCAATCTCGTGCAGGACACGCGCTGCTGGTATTACCGCCGCGGACTGGCTTGCTACCGTGCAGGCGGCAACATTTGTTACGCCGACGGGCCACAGGCGATGAACCGTGAGCACTCCGTTTTCGGCGCCAGCCGCTGCGTGGCGGTGAGCCCGTCGGATACCGCGACCGCGCTGGTCGCTCTCGACGCGACGATGACGATTCGCAGCGCGGACAGCAGTCGAACGCTGCCGGCTGAACGTTTCTTCGTCGGCCCGGCAACGCATATAACCCGAATGACGGCACTCGAACCCGGCGAAATGCTGACCGCGGTTACTATCCCGCCAACCTGGGCAGGGAAACGCTTTTACTTCGAGAAAGTGGCCGACCGCAACGTCTGGGACTTTGCGCTGGTGAGCATCGCTGCAGCGATGTCACTGGACGGCGACGCTGTCGCGGACGCCCGCCTGGTGTGTGGCGGCGTCGCCTGTACACCGCACCGGCTGAAAGGCGTCGAACGGGCAGTCCGCGGTAAAACCCTGTCCGACGAAACCGCTGACGCCGTAGCGCCACTCGCCACGAAGGGCGCGAAGCCCCTGAACTATAACCATTTCAAGTTACCGCTCATCGAGAATCTGGTGCGGCGCGCGCTGCGGGGTTGAAGCATGGAGATCGCAACATACAAGAACGATGTCTGGGGGCAGGAAGTTCTGCTCGGCGTTTCCTGGGAACTGTTGTGGCTCGTGATCGCCGCCGCTTTCGTCATTATTGCGCTGCATGCCGTGTACGAAGCGTTCAGGCGCCGCGGCGAGCGCCCGTCGAGCGATGGCCCACGTGTCAAGCGGCATGGCGCGGTTGACCGCGTGTTCCACTGGGTAATGGCGGTCAGCGTTCTGGTATTACTCGTGACAGGCGTGCTACCCATCATCGGCATCGAGTTCGCGTGGCTCACCATCCACTGGATTGCAGGCCTGGTATTGACCGCCGCGGTCCTGTTTCACATCGTCCGGTCGTTGTTCTGGCAGGATCTGAAATCGATGTGGATCAGCCCGTCGGATCTACGCGAACCGTTCGACGACAGTGTGAAACCCGGCAAGTACTCGGTCGCTCAAAAGGCCATGCACGCGACGGTATCGATCCTGTCACTTCTCGTCATTGGCAGCGGCCTGGTCCTGTTCGCGATGATCGACACACCGTGGTGGGAGCGGACCAACTCGATATCCGAAGCGACCCTGGGCTGGATGTTCTTCCTGCATGGCCTGTCGACGCTGGCGTTGATCGCGGTTACTGCACTGCACGTCTATTTCGGCCTGCGCCCCGAAAAACTGTTCTATACGCGCTCCATGATCAAGGGCTGGATTTCGGAGGCTGAGCTCGATGCGCATCACGATCGCAGCCGCTGGTCGCCCGAAGATTCCGCGTCCGCCGGTCCTGCCGCAGATTAGCGGCTGCTGCGTGTGAGCCAGGTCAGCCCGGAAAACATCGAGGCGATCGAAGCGGGTTACGAGTTCTTGCTGGCGTATGCAGCACAGGGCCGCGAGTCAGACAGCGGGCCTGGCGGCAGCGAGGTGCGCAGCATCCTGGTGTCGATGCAGGAAGCGACCGGTAACATCGTCGAAACACTCGCCGCAACGAGTGGCGGGTTTTCGGCAGTGCTTGTCGACGATGCCCGCAAATCTCTTGCCGCGCTCGACCTGGTGCTAGCACAATCGTCGATAAGCTCGGAACTGGTGGATAACCTCAACGCATCCATCCACCTGCGCGCGCTGCTCACGGACCTGTTCCTGGTTAGCGAAGCCGACACATTGTGAAACACAACGGAACTATCGCAGTGCGTGGTTTACCAACGCCAGATACCGGACAGCAAGGACTTCACCGCTAATCAATGAACGAACAAGTATCACGAAGGCGTTTTCTCGGACTCGTCGGCGCGGCCGGCGGCGCGACCGCGGTCTACCAGGCAAGTCGCGCCATGGGACTGTTGCCGGATACCGGCAAGCCTGCCCTGTTGCAACTCGCCCGGGCGCCAAAGTCCGGTAACAAGGTCGTCATCCTTGGCGCCGGATTAACCGGACTGACGATTGCCTATGAGCTCGAACGCGCCGGTTACGACTGCACGATCGTCGAGGCGTCGCATCGCGTCGGAGGCCGCATTTTGACGTTGCGCCACGGCGACAAAATCGACGAAATGGGCTATGACTCCGTCTGCAGGTTCGACGACGAGCCGCACCTCTATTTCAATTGCGGCGCGGCGCGCATTGCGGGCCACCACCACCGCGTGCTGCACTACTGCCGGGAGCTCGGCGTGCCGCTCGAAATCATGGCCAATGATAACGCCGAGGCCTACACGCACGACCCGGATGCATTCGGCGGTCGGCCAGTAAGAATCCGTGAATTCCGCACCGACGCCCGCGGCTTCCTGTCCGAATTGTTGTACAAGGCCGTCGACAGGAACGAGTTCGACAAACCATTGTCCGAACAGGACCGCCTCAACATGCTCGAGTTTGCCCGTGCCTATGGCGAGCTCAACGAGGAAGCGCGGTACAAGGGTAGCAAACGTGCAGGATTCGGCCAGGGCACCGATGGATTCGCCAGTCTCGGTCTGCTGAAAGACCCGATGGATCTCAGTGAACTCCTGAATAGCAGCTTCTGGCGGCACAGCATGCACTTCAACGAAGACGAGAACTGGGCTGCCCCGCTCATGACGCCGACGGGCGGTATGGACAAGATCCCGCAGGCTTTTGCCCGGGAAATCCAGTCGCCGATCACTCTCAATGCGCAGGTCCAGGCAATTCGGCTGCGCGACAGCGGCGTCGAAGTTGCTTATAACCACCGCGGCAAGCGTCACCAGATCCGGGCCGACTACTGCTTCAACAATATTCCGGCACACTTCGTTGCGGGTATCGACAACAACTTTCCGGAGACTTACGCAAAGACTATTGCCGGCATGTACCGCAACAACTTCGGAAAGATCGGCCTGCAAATGAAATCGCGGTTCTGGGAACGCGAAAACATTTACGGTGGAATTACGTTCACCAGGCAACGCATCAACCAGATCTGGTATCCATCGCACGGCATTCACCGCCAGAAAGGCGTGGTGCTCGGCTGCTACGCATTCGGCCGGGACCAAACCGCGTTTTTCGAGCGTATGACGCCGCAAGAGCGCATTCGATTTGCCGGTGCCGCCGGTGACAAGATTCACAATGGTTACAGCGAGCAGATCGATACCGGGGTCAGCGTGATGTGGGGCCGCATGAAACACATGATGGGATGCGGCAGCACCTTCCGCTCGCCGGAAGAATGGGAAAAACTGTTTCCTATCGTGCAGAACCCTCAGGGGCGGCACTACATGGTCGGCGACCAGGTCAGTTACCACCCGACCTGGCAGGAAGGCGCATTTTCATCGGCGGAATTCGCGCTGCAGCATCTCGACCAGCGCGTGCGCGCTGCCGCAAGGGCCTGAGCGATGATCAGAAATACTGTCGCAACCCTGGCTTTGACCCTGCTGCTCACTCTCCATTCGCAAGCGTGTTTGGCCGACGACCCGGTGATTCCGGACGACAAGTTCGTCTACTGCACCGTGTGTCACGGTATGCAGCTCAGGGGAATCGAGCAACTGCAGGCGCCTCGATTGAGCGGCATGGACGCCTGGTATGTCAGGAAGCAACTCGACGCTTTCAGCAAGAACTGGCGCGGTGCGCACGCGAAGGACTACGCGGGCATGGAGATGCGGCCAATGGCTGCCATCCTGAGCGCGCCGGAAATTGCGGAGGCGGCGGACTTTGTCAGCAAAACGCGCTCGCCAATGCCGGAAGCGACCGTTGCCGGAGATGCGGTTCGTGGCGAGAAACTTTATACGAGCTGCGGCGTCTGTCACGGAACGCGTGCTGAAGGAAACGAAGGCCTGGGCGCGCCGGCGTTGGTCGGCGGTAGCGACTGGTATCTCGCACGCCAGATCAGAAACTTTCGCGATGGCATCCGTGGCGCAAGTCCGGCTGATATGTACGGCGTGCAAATGCGCGCCGCCGCCAGTGTATTGCCGGACGACGATGCGGTCGACGACATCGTCGCCTACCTGAACACGTTACAACCTGAATAGGGGAATTCTGCCATGAAGAAAACTTTTGCACTCACGATCCTGCTGGTGACCTCCGCCTGCGCCACCGCGGAAGTTACGCGGCACCCACTGCCGAACAATTCAACGTTCCCGATTGCGCGCGCCGTCGAGGTCACTGCAGATACCGTGCTCATCTATCACAGTGGTACCGTGCCCGGGCCGGCCGACCCCGACGCCGAGCGCTCCAGCCGCGAGTACTACGGCGATACAGAAACGCAGGCCATGAGTGTGTTCAAGCGCATGGAGTCGTCATTCGAGGAACTGGGCGTCGGTTTCGGTGACGTCATCAAGATGACGGTATTTCTCGTTGGCGATCCGGAGCTGGGCGGCCGCATGGACTTCCGCGGCTTCATGAATGCCTACACGAAATATTTCGGCACCGAGGAGCAGCCGAACAAGCCGGCGCGCTCCGCCGTGCAGATTGCCGGGCTCGCAGGCGCGGGCATGCTGGTCGAAGTCGAGGTCGTGCTCGCCCGGCCGTAGAAGAGTCTTTGCGGCCTAGTTCCTGACGATCTCGCCGTTGGCATAGCGAATTTCACCGCCGACGATCGTCATCAGAATCTTCGTGTCCATTATCTTGTCATCGGGCACGGTCAGCAGATCCTGTGACAACACGGTGATATCGGCCAGCTTGCCGACCGTGAGCGACCCCTTGACGTTTTCTTCGAACGCGGCGATCGCGTTGCCCATCGTGTAGGAATACAAGGCCCGCTCGCGCGAATACACTTCCTGCGGCTGGAACCTGCTGCCGTCCGGCAGGATGCGCGTTACCGAGCAATGAAAACTGCCGATCGGGCTGACCTCGTCGACCGGCGGATCGGTGCCGTTCGTCGGCACCGCGCCAGCGTCGGCCAGGGTGTTGAAAATATAGCCGCGTTCGCGCGTTCGTTCCGGCCCGAGCCGGTCCACCACCCACGGCCCGTCGGAGCACGCGAAAATTCCCTGCACGGCTGGTATCACCCCGAGTTCGACGGTGCGCTCGACATCGTCGGGATGGATGACCTGCGCGTGCTCGATGCGCC
>JAHHOT010000250.1 GCA_018677555.1 Gammaproteobacteria bacterium
GGGTAGTGGTGGTGGTGCGACGGGGCTACCCGTTTTCGCTTTCCTGATGACAGTTCTCTGCTGGCGGCGGGCAAGGCAGAAACGCGACGCGTAAACTCCCGCGTATGCGACAACGCTGGACACGCATGACTGCCGCATCGCTGCTCCTGGCCGTGGTGCTGTTCCTGCACTGGTTCGATCCGGTGCGCTGGCCACCGCTTGCCCTGGAATTCCTCACCTCGCTGCACGGACCGGGCTTTGCCCTGGTTGCGCTGGCAGCGTACCTGTTCCTGGGCGACCGCCTGCCGGGTTTGTCGCGTTACGCCGTTGCCGCTGCGATCGCCATGGGCATCGGCTTGTTGTCGGAGGCCTCGCAGATTCCCGGCGGCCGGGCCGCGCAATTATCCGACCTCGGGATCAATGCGCTCGGAATCGCCGGCGCGCTCGGCACACTGGCACTTCTTGATGAGCAGTTCAGGCGCCACATTTTCGGCCTTCGGCGCATGCTTCTCGGCGGCGGCTGCGCGCTGTTGCTCGTTTATGCGATATTGCCGTCACTCATGCTGGCCTACGCCTTCGTCGCGCAGTACCGGGCAATGCCGCAGCTGGTGACGTTCGAACACGGCTGGGAATCGGCGACCTACCTGCAGGCGGGCAGCCGCATGCCGGCACGCTACGCCGCGCCGCGACAATGGCCCGCCGACGGCACGACAGTTGCACATGCCGTGGAGGATGGACGCTGGGGCATTCTCCTGGCGCTCAGGCCCTGGCCGAACTGGAGCGGTTATTCGGCAGTCCGATTCGTCGCGGCGTCCGCGACGGATCGCTCTTACCGCGTCGGCGTGGCCATTCGTGAAACCACGGACGCCGCAGACGACCCGGCAAACCGCTACTACACGACAATCGACGTGGGGCCGGTACCGCAGGACTATTCCATTGATTTCGCCGCTGTCTCCGGCGCAGCGGAAAGCCGATCGTTCGACTTCAGCCACGTAGCGGCATTCGTGATCAGCGCCGCGTCGCCGGGCGATGGCGTCAGCCTGCTGATCGACGATATCAGGCTGGAATGAGCTTTCCTCAGGCCTCGAGGATGTCGAGCACGGCGCGGGTTTTTTCCTGCATCAACGCCGAATCGCCGCGACTCTCGACATTTAGCCGCACGACCGGTTCGGTGTTCGACATGCGAATGTTGAAACGCCAGTCAGCGAACTCGAAACTGTAACCGTCGGTATCGTCGACCTCCAGCGCATCATCGGCGAAATGTTGCCGGAGTTTTTCCAGCGTCTCGCCCGCATCGGCAACCTGGCGGTTGATCTCACCACTCGCCGGGTAGCGCGCCATGCGGTCGCTGACCAGCGCCGATAACGGCTCGCCGGATACCGACATCAACTCGGTGATCAGCAGCCATGGAATCATGCCGCTGTCAGCGTACGAGAAATCCCGGAAATAATGGTGCGCACTCATCTCCCCGCCGTAAATCGCGTCTTCGGCGCGCATTGTCTCCTTCATGAACGAATGGCCGGACTTGCTTTGGACGGTAACGCCGCCCGCGGCGTCCACAATATCAACGGTGTTCCACAGCAATCTCGGGTCGTGCACGATTTTGCCGCCGGGGTGGTTGCGCAGCAGGCTTTCCGCCAGCAATCCCACTATGTAATAGCCGTCGATGAACGAGCCGTTCTCGTCGAACAGAAAGCAGCGGTCAAAGTCGCCATCCCAGGCTACACCCAGGTCCGCGCCGTGTTTCCGTATCGCGTCGATCGTTGGTGCCTGATTTTCCTCCAGCATCGGATTTGGCACGCCGTTGGGGAAATGCCCGTCGGGTTCATGATGTATTCGCAGCAGCTCGAACGGCAGGTGCTTCGCCAGGCCGTCGACCGCCATGCCGGCCATGCCGTTCCCGGCATTGACGACAAGCTTGAGCGGCTTCATCGAAGCTGCGTCGATGTAACTGAGCATGTGCTCTATGTAATCGTCGAATACGGATACCGACAGGCGTTTGCCGGGCGTTGCGGCTGTCCTGCGCTCATCCTGCTCCGCCAGCCGCCGTATCTCCGCGAGACCGGTGTCCGCACTGATTGGCTTCGCCTTGTCCCGGACGAGTTTCAGCCCGTTGTAGTCGGCAGGATTGTGACTCGCAGTAATCATTATGCCGCCGTCGGCTCCCAGCCTTGACGTTGCAAAATAGACCATTTCGGTGCCGCACAGTCCGATGTCGAGCACCTCGACGCCAGCGTCGGTCAGGCCGTTGGCGATCGCATCCGCGATCTCCTCGCTGGACAGGCGCATATCGCGGCCGATGGCGATTTTGCCGGCACCGAGAAACTCCGCGGTTGCATTGGCAATGCGGTACGCGATTTCGGCATTCAGCTGATCCGGCAGCCGCCCGCGCACGTCATATGCTTTAAAGCAGTCGATTTGGATTGGCATGGTAACTTTTCACCGTTGTTGTTCGGGATTCTGTTGGCAGTTGCAGCCGTAATGCTACCTCAGGTATTGGTGCCTTCGCGCCCGTATTCGTCATCGATGCGCACGATATCATCTTCACCGAGGTAGCTGCCGCACTGCACTTCGATGATGTGCACGGGTTCATCAAACGGGTTCTGGATGCGGTGCACCGCGCCGACCGGCACGTAGGTCGATTCATTGACCGCCAGGTCGAACTGGCGGTCGTCCAGCGTTACGCGAGCGCGTCCGGACACGACGGTCCAGTGCTCGGCGCGAAACGCGTGTTTCTGCAGGGACAGCGTTGCGCCCGGATTCACGATCAGCCGCTTGACCTGGAAGCCGTCGCCCGAATCGATGCTGTCATAGCTGCCCCATGGCCGGAATACCTGCCGGTGCGAATTCGCCTCGACGCGTTTGCGCCGGCGAAGATCGTCGACGATTTTCTTGACGTCCTGCGACTTTTCCTTCACCGAGACCAGCACGGCGTCACTCGTTTCCACGACGACGGCGTCGTCGAGACCTACCGCAACGACCAGCCGGCTTCCCGCGTTTATGTAGCTGTTGTAGCAGTCTCGCTGGGTAACATCACCGACCACCGTGTTGCCATTGGCGTCGGCAGCGCAGGCATCGTGCAGGGCGGACCAGGACCCCACGTCGCTCCATCCGGCGTCGAGCGGAACCATCACGGCTGATCGGGTTTTTTCCATGACCGCGTAGTCGATGCTGTCATCGCGGCATCCCGCAAACGCCTCGCGATCCGGCCGCAGAAATGCGCCGTCTCGCGATATGCCTTCGATACTCGCGCTACAGGCGGACAGAATATCAGGCGCATGCTCCTGCAGTGCATCCAGATAGATGTCGGTGCGGAACAGGAACATACCGCTGTTCCAGAAATAACCACCGCTTGCGACGTACTGCGCTGCGGTTTCAGCATCGGGCTTTTCGACGAAGGCTTCCACGGCAACAGGCCCTGTTGCTGCTGCGTCCGCCCGAATATATCCGTAGCCGGTCTCCGGGCGCGTTGCGGGAATGCCGAAGGTCACGAGCTGTCCGGCGTCGGCGGCGGCCACACCGCCCGCGACCGCTGCCCGGAACCTTCCTGGCTCGTCGACCACGTGGTCGGCCGGGATAACGAGCAGCAATGGAGTATCGGCGGCGGATTCGCCGGAGGCCAGCAGCGCCGCCAGCGCGACCGCAGGCGCCGTGTTGCGACCTTCCGGTTCCAGTATCAGCCTCGCGCTGGAAGCGATGTCGCGCAGCTGGTCGGCGATGAGAAAACGATGTGCCTCGTTACATACGACGAGCGCGTTGTCGCTGCATCCCTCGATGCCACGCAGGCGAATCAGCGTTTCCTGCAGCATTGTCCGGCGGCTGGCCAGCGGCAACAGCTGTTTGGGAAACATCGAACGAGACGCCGGCCACAGGCGCGTGCCCGCGCCACCTGACAGGACAACGGGCTGGATTTTGCTCATAATGTGCCTTCAGGCGGGGGTGTTTGCCGATTTCCCCCGGCCGATTCCATAGTACTCGATACCGAGCGTCTCCATGGTTGCGGTGTCGTACAGGTTGCGGCCGTCGACGATCACGGGATCGCGCAGCTCGGTTTTGACCAGCTCAAAATCCGGACTGCGGAATTCCTGCCACTCCGTGACGATGACCAGCGCGTCCGCCCCGTGTAATGCGTCCTGCGCGGAATCGCACAATACCAGCGAGGGCTGGTCCGGGTAGAGTCGCGCCGCCTCCTGCATCGCCTCCGGATCATAGGCGCGGACCGCTGCACCGACGCCCCACAGCGCTTCCATCAGCGCCCGGCTGGAGGCTTCACGCATGTCATCGGTATTCGGTTTGAATGAAAGGCCCCACACCGCAATTGTCTTGCCGCTGAGATCACCGGCGTAGTGCGCGGAAAGTTTCTGGAACAAGCGGTGTTTTTGCCGGTTGTTCACGTCTTCGACCGCGTTCATGAGCGTCGCCTCGTAGCCACTGTCCGCGGCAGACCTGGCGAGCGCGCGCACATCCTTCGGAAAGCAGGAACCACCGTAGCCGGCGCCGGGATAAATGAAGTGATAGCCGACACGGGGATCGGACCCGATTCCGACCCGGACCTTTTCGATGTCGGCACCCAGACGCTCGGCGATATTGGCCAGTTCGTTCATGAAGCTGATCTTGGTGGCCAACATCGCGTTCGCGGCGTACTTGGTCAGCTCCGCAGAACGCACATCCATACTGATCAGGCGATCGTGGTTGCGGTTGAAGGGCTCATACAATGCCCGCAGCAATTCCAGTGTGCGCGGATTGTCGGTGCCAACCACGATGCGGTCGGGCTTCATGAAGTCGCTGATTGCCGCGCCTTCCTTCAGGAATTCGGGATTCGATACGACGTCGAAATCGCACTGCTTGCCGCGCGCGACCAGGCTTTCGTGTACGGCGCCGCGAACCTTGTCGGCCGTGCCCACCGGGACAGTCGATTTGTCGACAATGATCCGGTAATCGTCCATGTTCTCGCCGATCGAGCGGGCAACGGTCAGCACGTGCTTGAGATCAGCGGAACCGTCTTCATCGGGCGGCGTACCGACCGCGATAAACTGGAACAAACCGTGATCGACGGCGTTCTTGATGTCGGTGGTGAATTCGATGCGGCCCGACTCGCGATTGCGAGCGAGATAGTCATTCAGGCCAGGTTCGTAGATCGGCACCTCGCCCGCATTGAGCGCGGCGATGCGATCTTCGTCGATATCGACGCAAACCACATGGTTGCCGGTCTCGGCCATGCAGGCGCCCGTAACCAGGCCAACGTAACCGGAGCCAAATATTGTAATTCGCATAAACGCGGGCCTCGAAGCAATTCCGTGAGCAGCCGAATTATACAGGTCAGCGCCACCATCCCTATGACGGCTTGCTCATTGTGAAGCGTGAAATCGGTCGCGCTCAGGCGCGACGGGTGGTGATGTCGATGACGTTTTCGGAAGATTCCGCGGTAGCCCGGGCGTTCTGCCGCACCCACACGAGATCCTCGATCGCATTCGACGGTTCGTAACCCGACACCGAGTCGAGCAGGATTTCGCGGGCACGGTTGCGATCCCGTTGCTGCGCCGCCATCTTCAGCTCGCCGACGAGGACGTTCAGCGATTCGATATCCAGGTAGTCCTCGCGCGCACGCATGATGCGCGGATGGCGCGTGCCCGACACGTTGTTGCCGATCAGCAACTCCTCGTAGAGCTTCTCGGCCGGCCGCAATCCCGTGTACTGGATCTCGATGTCGCCGTCCGGGTTATCCTCGTCGCGCACCGTGAGCCCCATCAGGCTGATCATGCTACGTGCAAGATTTTGAATTTTAACGGGTTTCCCCATATCGAGGACGAATACGTCGCCGCCCTCCGCCATGCCACCCGCCTGAATGACCAGCTGTGCCGCCTCCGGTATGGTCATGAAATAGCGAATGATCTCGCGGTGCGTAACGGTGACCGGGCCGCCCTGCCGGATCTGCTCGCGAAACAGCGGCACCACCGAACCGGATGAAGCGAGCACGTTTCCAAAGCGCACCATGCAGAAACGGGTTGAGCCGTACTTGTCCTGCAGCGCCTGCAGCACCATCTCCGCGAAGCGCTTGGTCGCGCCCATGACGCTGGTCGGGCTTACGGCTTTGTCGGTGGAGACCAGCACGAAGGTATCGACGTTCGCTTCGACCGCCGCTTTGGCGGCGCTCAACGTGCCGATGATGTTGTTCTGCAAACCTTCCAGCAGATTGTGTTCGACCACCGGCACGTGCTTGTAGGCGGCCGCGTGATACACGGTGTTGACGCGGAAGGTTTCGAGGACTTCCTGCACGCGATCCTGGTTGTTGACCGAACCGAGCAGCGCAACCAGTTCGCAATCGAGGCCCTGGCTCTCGATCTGCTGGCTCAGCTCCATGTTGATGTTATACAGCGCGTATTCCGAGATCTCGAACAACACCAGCGTCCGCGGCCGCAGCTGGATGATTTGCCGACAAAGCTCAGAGCCGATCGAGCCACCCGCGCCGGTCACCATGACCCGCTTGCCGGCGATCGACGCGCCGAGCAGTTCCGCGTCCGGCGGTACCGCATCGCGTCCGAGAAGATCTTCGACATCGACGTCGCGAATGTCGTCCACCCGCGCATGCCCGGCGACCAGGTCGCTGACCTCCGGGATGGTCTGCACGCGCACCGGCAATTCAGAGAGACGTTCGAGTACGGCGCGACGACGCCGGCGCGACGCACTCGGTATCGCGAGCAGCACTCCGCTGCTGTCCGTTACCCGAATGAGGCTGTCGATCTCTGACGGTGAGTAGACCTCGATCCCGCAGACGCGCTTGCCCTGCACGTTCACATCGTCGTCGACCAACGCCACAGGCAGGTAATCGTGGCCCGCAAAGAGAGCCGCGGTAAGCCGCGCGCCACCATCGCCGGCCCCATAGACAATGACCCGTTCGCGCTGCGTGTTGCGTTGGTTCAGGAACAGGCGCGCCAGGAAACGGCAGCCCACAATGAAAATCAGTGACAAGGCCCAGAAAACGATCGCCCACCTGGCAGGATCCGCAATCACGTTTGTGATCCAGGCCACTGTGCCGATCAATGCTGCGGCGATAAGCGTCGATTTGGTTCCGGCGATGAACAGATCGATGCCCATGTAACGGACGATGGATCGATAAAGCCCCATCAACCAGGTAATCGGGATGGCGATAAGCACAGCAATTACGGAGAGAGACGTCAGGTCCGTCGGCATCGCAGCGATGCCAAAGATCAGCCAGGCAGACAGGTAGACGCAGGCAATGTATACAACCGTATCGGCTGTAATCATTGCAAACTGCTTAGTAGCGCGGGAAAGGCCGAGAATACGGAACCGAAGGAACTGGACCGAGTTCTGTACGCCGCTTCTCAGATCGCTCAATTGACTCGAAGAAGGCATGTTAAGTTATTGCACTTAAACCTAAATTCGACACCCCAACATGACATAATCTAGCATATATAGCAGATTACTGCCCAGCAGGCTGTCTTTGGTGATATTCCCTTTATGCGATTAACGCTGCCAATCGCTCCGCGTTGACCTGACGTCGACAACAACCGGCACCTGTTTCAAGTACCCCGGATCAAAGCAAACGTTCGTGAATGAGCATCACGTCTGGCGCGCGGCATTGTGCATGACTTCGCGCAAAACCGCACAGGTTTTTTCGATATGCTCGTCCTGCAGCGTCGGATGCACCAGGAACGCGAGACTCGTTTCGCCAAGTTCGGCTGCAACCGGCAGTCTCTCCGGCGGCGCCAGACCTGCATCGACAAAGGCCTTTTCGCGGTACACCTCGGAGCAGGAGCCCGCTTGACAGGGCACGCCGCGCTTGTTGATTTCGGCTACGATGCGCGCGCGATCCCAGGATTCCATGAGCTCGTCCCGCTCCAAAAAAATGTAACAGCGATACGCAGCATGCTCGGCCCATGCCGGAATTTCCGGTACGCGAAGTCCGGCCAGTTCGCGTGCGGTCTCATGAATACGCCTGGCGTTATGACGTCGTTGCCCGACCCAGTCCGACAATCGCGTCAATTGAATTCGACCGATCGCTGCCTGCATCTCCAGCATGCGCGCATTGGTACCGAAGCTTTCGTGAACCCAGCGAAATCCCGGCGGATGTTTTTTCTCGAACACGGCGTGCCAGCTCTTGCCATGATCCTTGTATGACCACATTCTCGACCACAGCTCTTCATCGTCTGTCGTCAACATGCCGCCCTCGCCGCCGGTCGTAATGATCTTGTCCTGGCAGAATGACCAGGTGCCAATATGACCTATCGTGCCGACGGATCGTCCCTTGTAGCGAGCACCGTGCGCCTGCGCGCAATCCTCGATTATTTTCAGATCGTGTTGCGCAGCCAGCTCCATGATGGGATCCAGGTCGCAGGGTAATCCACCCAGGTGCACACAAAGAACCGCACGAGTCGCGGGCGTGATATGTGGCTCGATACTGCGTGCCGTAAGATTCTGCGTGTCTCGATCGACGTCCGCGAAAACCGGCCTGGCGCCGCGCATGGCAATCGACGAAGCCGAGGCAATGAAAGTCCGCGGTGTCACGATGACTTCGTCGCCCGGTCCAACGTTGATGGCGTGCAATGCGGCGTCAATCGCGACCGTGCCGTTGGCGACCGCGATCGCGCGGCCACAGCCGGCCCACCTGGCGTACTCTTCCTCGAACAGGCGGCACTCGTCGCCGGTCCAGAAATTAACCCGGTTGGACAGCAGCACGCCGCGAACGGCATCGGCTTCTTCCGCGGTAAATGAAGGCCATGGCGGAAACGCCGTACCCAACATACGAGAAATACCTCTTCGAATCAGACTGGGAATGCTCGCGGCATACTCGTGATTCAGCAAACGGCCCGCAGGACAAATTATCGGGCAAATTCAAGCGGGCGGGATGCTACCAGAGCGGCGCGCGGATGCCCAATGCCGCGGTCACAACACCCGCCGAAAGTGTGACCGCCTGCTGCTAGTCCTTGCTACCGGTAAACTTGGGCATGGTGGCATTGCCTGCCGCGCTGATGCCCTGGCGCCGGAAAATGCGCCCGAAGGTCATTAGCAGAATACGCAGGTCAAGCCATATCGTCCGGTGATCCACGTACCACACATCCAGAGCGAAGCGATCCTCCCAGGACAGACTGTTGCGGCCGTTTACCTGCGCCCAGCCGGTAATGCCAGGCAACACTTCGTGTCGCCTGTTCTGTTCTTTTGAATAGAGTGGCAGATACTCCACCAGGAGTGGCCGTGGTCCGATCAGACTCATCTCGCCCCGCAGGACGTTCCACAATTCCGGCAACTCGTCCAGGCTCGTTGACCGCAAAAACCGCCCCGTCGCCGTCAGGCGCTCCGCATCGGAAAGCAACGTTCCGTCCGCAGCCCGGAGATCGGACATCGTGCGGAACTTGTACATCGTGAATGGCTGGCATCGGAATCCGATCCGCTGCTGGCGAAACAGCGCTGGCCGGCCGATAAAGATCAGCACCAGGCAAAAAACGACGAGCAGAAGCGGTGAGAGAGCGACTAATGCAGTTGTCGCCAGCAGCAGGTCAATAACACGCTTTAAAAACATTGACGCGGGATCCACCGTTTATTGTTCGCGCTCGTTCTCAGTGGCGAGATCAATGGTGGTTTCGATCGGCTCGAAACCTTCCTCGATGTCCCCGTCAAATTTCTGCTCAATCCTGATCGCGCGGCTCCTTAACCGCCGCCCGTAGGTCGGCGAGTACCACCCGGCAAGTTCCGTTTCGCTCGCATGGATTTCCTGCGCCCCCCGGGCAACGACATGGGCCACCTTGGCGGCATCGGGATGCAGGAGCCACGTTACCTGCATCTGCCCGGCGCCCGGGTCAATGCATCGGTCAATTATCTTCGCGCCGCCGTCATGAAGCACAATCTCGCGGCGCACCTGACCGCCACGCTCCGCGCTGATACGAATGGTATCCGGCGACCGGGTTGCTGTCACGATTTCGGCGTGCGGCCAACTCAACCACAGAAACCTGGGGCCGCGCTCCGCGACCTCGCGGCCGTCGATCACCGGGCCGTTGTGTAGCAGCGACGATGCTAAGCCGTTGTTCCATGGCGGCGGGCAATTGTAGGAATACGTTCCTGCATCGGTGATGATCTCGCGGCCGCCACAGGACAAATGCAGGTGCAGCTGGTCGAGGTGGGACGGTCGATGGCGATAGCTGCCGGCGAAAACGAATGCCCGGAAGTTCCCTGCCCGCGCCGCAACCCAGCCCGACGCGCCAACGCTCAGGTCCGGCACGGCCGCCTGCCCGCGTCGAGGCGCGCGATCGAACCAGGCAGTGGTGTACGGATCGGCAGCAACGTCCCCGTCGAGCGGCCGGTCGAGGACAATTGCCGCAAGCGTCAGGACAGGTCGAAAGTCCCGGTGCCCGGTCGGTGCCAGCGGCAACACCCGCGCCCCGTCGTTGGCCCCGTGATTGGGAACTACGCCGGATCCGGTGTCGACGAGCAGCGTCAGCAGATGGGTCGCCGCAGCCAGGCGGTCCAACGCCGGCTGCGACAGGCTCAATCCGGCCGCAAGCAGAACCCATTGCGCGTACAGCGCTTGCTCCAGCGCGACGCGCATGTAAATAAAAGAGTGCTGAGAGTACCAGCCGTCTTCTGAAAACTGGTCGCAAACCTGTTCATTCAGGTAGCCGATGCCGGTGTACAACCAGCGCTTCGCAGCGGGGTGGGCCCCGGCAAAGCGCAAACCGAGGTGTACGAGACCCGCCGACTCGGAGACACCGTGATTGTTTCGTTGAGACAGGCCATAGCCGACGGCGTCCGCGATCCGCTCCGCGGACCACGCCAACACGTCGTCCAGTTGCCTGACTGTTGCGGCGACAGCCGCACCGCCGGGCAGACTGTCGAGCGCATGCAATATGGCGAGCGCGCGGATCGCTGTTTCCTGCCCGCAAGACCAGTGCGTGCCACGGAAGGGTGGATTCGCGTCGCACCACGCCGCGGCGTGCGCGTAAAAAGCGCTCGCGAACGCATCGTCGCCTGTCACGATATAGGCACGCACGAGGTCGTAGACCCAGGAAAAGCGTGCGGGCTCCCAGACATCCTTGATGTCCGAGCCGGGCGGCAGGTGTGGCACCTTCCACCAGACAACGTCAGGGAAACGATAGCCGGATTGCGGGTGGCGATGCCACCCGTCGGTCGACGTCGGCAATGGCAACCAGCGATCGCCGAATGCCTGGTACTGACCTGACAGGACCCGCCTCCCCCGGCGAATCATCAGCTCCGCCTGTTCCGGACTCAAAGTGCGAAACGACGGCTTGGCGGTGTATTTGAAGACATTGGGCGCCGCATTACGGATGCGGTGGACCGACGGTTCTTTTTTGTAGCTATTGGTCTTGCGGCGGACCTCATGCTTCAGGCGGCGGAGCAATCCCCGCCAGCCGAAGGTTCTGAACAGAACCCTGATTGTCGGCAGATGCAAGTGCCGAGCAAGACTCATAGAGACGTTCGCGCCCGCAGGAGCGCGTGCAGATTCTCCCCGAGCACTTCCCGACTGTGCTCTGTCGCGACCCATTTTCGTCCGCTGACACCCATCTGACGCCGCTGCTCCAGGGTCAGTGACGCCATCTTTGAAATTGCTGCTGCGAGCGCAGCTGCGCTCGTATCTTGCGCCTGGATCCCTGCGGCGGCGCTGTCGACCATTTGCGCGACATCGCCAGGCACGTTGCAGACGACCGGCAATCCGGCCGCAAGATAATCGAACAGCTTGTTGGGGCTGACGGCGAAAGAGAACAGCGGTGCGTCGCGCAGCACCATAAGTCCGGCGTCGGCTTGCCGCAGCATCTCCGCCAGCCTGAACTTGGACACGGGCTCATGAAATTCAACGTTGGCAAGGTGCCGACGCCCGGCCTCCTCTCGCAGGTCGTTCTTTATCGGTCCGTCGCCCACCAGGAGAATGCGCACGTTGGCGCTGCGCCCGAGCATCGCTGCCGCCTCGACGACGCGATCGAGCCCGTTTGCGGGTCCATGAGCCCCCGCATAAATAAGTGTAAATGGCTTGTCTGCCGACCGCTCACAGGCAGCAGCGGGCGTGACCAGGTTGATGTCGACACCGTTCGGCACGTACGCGATTTTCCGGGCGGGAACGCCCTGTTCGATCAGGTAGTCGCGCGATCCGCGCGCCAGCACGAGAATTGTGTCTGCACTGTCGTACAGCCGGGATGCCAGGCGCGCCAGCAAATGATACGCCATACCGCGGCGGCCTCCTGCGGCCAGCAGACTCTCCGGCCACAGGTCACGCACCTCGAACACGAACGGTACACCGAGCTTGCGCGCAACACGGCGCCCGGCGGCCGCCGCCAGGAGCTGCGGCGAAGAACCGATCACGATGTCCGGCTTTTCATTGCTGCGTGCGTATTCGCGCACGACGCTGCGATAAAACGTCAGCCAGTTCCACGCGCGTCGCCAATCGTTGCGCTGGTACCTGGCGGCCCACACCCAGCCAATGCGCACCCCATCGACCTCCGTGTAGATGGTCTGCCTGTCGTCACCGCTGTCGCGATGTGAATACTGGCGGCGATGCAGGTGCAAATCCGACGCGAGAATCGTTACCCGCCAGCCTTTGCCCGCGAGTTCCCGCCCCAGTTCGAAATGTCGGGTGCCACCACCGTCTCCCGGCAGCAAGGCGAACTGATTTATCCACAACAGTGAGGGCATTTACAGCCTGCATCGCGGGCCCGGGAGCCGCAATCTCGTCATGCGCCACTTCCGGGTTTTACGCACCGGCAGTGCCTTGCCGCGCCGCCTCACCCACGGCAACGGTAACCCGCGATACTTCCAGCAGCTGATCGAATGGAATCGGCGAGCTGCGGCCGTCGCGTACCGCGTCGAGAAAAGCGGCGGCGCAGGCCTCCTGTCCCTTGTCCTGGCGCCAGCTTCTGCTGCCGCTGAAACCTTTCCACCCGAAGCTGCGCAACGCGCGAAAATTATCGATTTGCAGGATCGCGCCGCCACAAAATACCTCGACCCGCTCCTTGGGGAAGGACGAGTGGCCGTTTGCCAGGTAGTGAATCGCACCTACCGATCCATCGGAGAAGGACAGCGTAATTGTCGCTTTGTCGTCCTGCACTCCGCCCGCTGCCTTTACTCGCATTACCTGCCACTGATCGATTGGAGCAGCCGCCAGGAATCGTAGCAGGTCGATGAAGTGGCACGCCTCGCCGATGATGCGGCCGCCACCGACCGCGGGATCCTGGGTCCAGTGTTCCGGCGGCAAGTGTCCTGCATTCACGGTTACGACGAAGTTTTTTGGCGCACTGGCACTTTCAAGAAGCTCTTTCGTGCGCAACACGGTCGGCGCGAATCGCCGATTGAAACCAACCATTACGACCGGTTTATTCGTGCCAGATGCGGCATCGTACGCGGTTTGTATCGAATCGATTTCCACGTCGTTGAGTGCCATTGGTTTCTCGACGAAAACGTTCTTGCCACGTGCCAGCGAATCAACGACCAGGCCCGCGTGGCTATCGTGCCTCGTAGCAATCACGATGCAATTGACCTGCGGATCGTCGATCAGAACCGCGGGATCCGTGGTTGCCGTCGCAAAACCGAACTTGCGTCCTGTCGATGCCGCCGTCTGTCCGCCGCTGCTTGCGATGCCGTGCAGGGTTGCACCGCCGCGCGCCAGCGCCGGAATCAGTATTCGGCTGGCGTAGTTGCCGGAGCCGATGACGCCGACGACGGGGTTGCCGGCCGTCGGCAGCACGCGGTCTTCGCGGTCCGCAATGTCGATCGTCTGCTGCGGTTTTTGCTCCGCTTTATCCGCGTATTCGAGCAGTACGCCGAGATAAGCCTCGGTTCCGGCTGCAATCATATCGTAAGCCTTGCCGGCGTCCTCGATAGCGTATCGGTGCGTGGTGAGCTTCCCGGGTTGCAGGCTGCCGGAAGCAATCATATCCAAAACCGCTTCGAAGTTTCTTTGTTCGGTCCAGCGTACGAATCCGACTGGATAGTCCTGGCCCTCTTCCTCATACGACTTGTCGTAGCGGCCAGGCCCGTAGGAACAGGACACCTGGAATGTCAGCTCTTTCTCATAGAAGTCCGAGCGGTTCAGCTTCAGGCCGGTGACACCAACCAGTACGATACGACCGCGCTTGCGGCACATACGGGCCGCTTGCGACACGACACTGTCGCTTTTCGTCGATGCGGCGATCAGAACGCCATCGACTCCACGCCCTCTCGAGTACGATTGCGCGGCTTCGAGCGGGTCTTCGCCGCCGCCGACATCCACCGTTGCAGCACCAAACTCACGCGCGAGTGCAGACTTTTGTGAATCCGGGTCGATACCGAGCACCCTGCAGCCATTGGCGCGCAGGATCTGCACAGTGAGCAGGCCAATGAGCCCGAGCCCCACGACGGCAAACGTTTCGCCAATCGTCGGCGCCGCGAGGCGCACGCCCTGCAGGCCGATCGATGCCAGAACGGTATACGCCGCATCGTCGTTGCAAACGTCGTCGGGTACGCGGGCGCACAGGTTCCGCGACACTGCAACGTACTCGGCGTGTGCCCCGTTCGATACGACCCTGTCACCCGCCGCGAATTCACCAACGGTTGAATCTGTCGCGATGACCGTGCCAACGTTGCAATAGCCGAGCGGCAGATCGCGATTCAACTGCCCGCGAACAGCTTCGAACGTCGCCAGCGGGCCATCTGTTCGAACTTTGTCGATCACCTGCCGGACCTTTTCGGGCTGCTGTCGCGCCTTTTCGATCCAGCCGGCGCGCGAAAACTCAACCAGCATCCGTTCCGTGCCGGCAGATATCAGTGTGCGCCCGGTTGCGATCAACAATCCGCCTGCCGGCACCGCGGGCACGGGCACATCGGCAATCGTCGTTCGCCCTGCTCCCAACTCCTGCAACACTTGCTTCATTTCGGTCCTTCTGTTCGCAGAATCGTCACCCTCGGTCGTTGGCTGCCTGAACGCAAGGCTAGATCTCCAGTCCCGGTGCCAGCGGTTGATGCAGATCCATGCGTTGCTGCTCACGTGTCTCTGCATCCCCGACGACGCCGGTCAGGGACACCCACCCGGCTCGGCTGTTGCGCAATATAATGTCGGAAAGTCCGGCGCGCAAAAACCACTGAAAAACGTCCTTGCCGCGGTACTGATGCACAATTTTCGTCGCATAGGTATCGTGCGTGTCAACCATTGACCATTCCACGGGCAGATGCCGGTAGCAGGTCGAGGGCAACAGGTAGCGAATATATCGAATAACAGGAATCCGGTTGATGTGGTGCAGGACCGGCACAACGGTCTTGCAGTACCCGAGGAACCACTTGCTCGGCATGCGGCTGGTGAGCGCCCGAAACAACTCGCAGCGCCACAGGTTGATCGCCCACAGCATGTCCATGGTTGCGACCCTCACCGAGTTGCGGTTGGGCCTGGCATAGAGACTGATCTCGTAGAGGCTCAGCCCCACCTTTCCCGGAGGCTTGATCGCCTCGGTCAGCAAGCCAAAACTCCGTTCGGGGTCGGGGGTGTGATGCAGCACACCGATCGAGTATCCAAAGTCAAAGCTCGAGTCGCGAATCGGTGACTGGAAAATATCGCCCTGCACAAACAGAATGTTTCCCTTGTCGCCGAGGTTTTCCTGGGCGGCATCCACCGCGTCCGTTGCGTCAAGACCCACGACCAGCGCGGGTCCGCGTTTTGAGACGACGTCGATGAAACGCCCTGCCCCCGACCCGTACTCGACGATCGTCTTGCCTGCAAGATCCGATTCTGCCCAGCCGATTTCCGAATCGAAACGAATCGTCGATTCGCGGGATCGGGTGTCATCCAGCTGTGACCTCGCGAATGAGCGCCATTGCGGCCCGAACGAATCGGCATAGCTCGTTGACGTCGAGAACCGCGGAATGTAATTGGTCACCGGATATGTTGCTGCACAACCGGAACAGCGCAGCGTTCCTTCGCGCACGCGATCGCCCTGCTCGTCCGAGGACAATTCAAGTGACCCGGACCGGCACTTCGGGCAGACCAGGTATTCCAGATACTCCCTTTTCACGTGGCTATTTGCCTCCGTTCGTGATTCGTGACTGTTGATTCGATGACGGCCTCGAGCCGCTCAGCCGCTGCTTCTGCGCTGAACTCCCGTTGCGCGATCGTATAGGCTGCGAACGCGAGCGTCTGCCGCAAACCGGGATTGTCGATGAGTTCTGCAAGCGCCACGGCCAGGCCCGTTACGTCACCCGGCGTCACCAGCAATGCACTCTCCCGGTCCGCGAGAAAGTCAGGAATGGCACCGACACGCGTAACTATCACCGGTACGCCGGCAGCCATGGCCTCGACCATCGAGTTCGGCAGACCTTCAGCCCGCGAAGGCAGTACGAACACGTCGGATTCCTGCAACGCCCGACGAACCTCGTCTTCCTGTAACCAGCCGCGAAACCGGATGCGGTCAGACAGCTCATGGCGTGCGACGAAATCCCGGGCCTCCCCGGCTACTGTGCCGTCACCGACAAGATCGAGCGTGAACGCATGCTGTGCCGACAGGTCGCGGCAGGCCTCCAGCAAATCGATTACGCCCTTGTTTCGCTCGAGCCAGCCGACAAACAACAGGCGCACGGGACCGGACTCGCGGGCCTCCCTCCGGCGCCCGATCTGCAGCAACTCCGGCGTTGCTGTCCAGTTTCGCACGACCGACACCGATTCCGGCGGGAATCCGAGTTGCTCGACCGCGCATTCCTGCCACGCGCGGCTCTGGCACACGACGGCAGTTGCTCCAGCGAACCAGAATTTGACCCAGCGTCGCCAACGCGCGGACGACCGGCAGGCGTCCGCGACTCTGCCGGAACGGGGGAACAGAACTGCAGGAACGTCGCACCATCGTGCGTAGTGCGCCATTGCGCCCTTTTCGACGATGCTGGCCCCGGACGATACGAACAGCAGCACGATCTGCGGCTTGTTCGTCGCAATACGCCTGACGTAGCGTATGACTCTTGTCGCTGCCCGAATGAGGCGCAGTGGGAACGGCGGCGGTGGATTCGTTGCCTGCGTGCTGTCAAACAGGTCGAGATCCACCCGCTCCGGAAAGGACGACGCCAGAAGCGCCCGGCAGGACGTCACCATGCCGCCAATCACGTCGTGACCCGGTTTCGGGAAGGCACCCACGAACAAGACTCGCGGCCTGACACGGCTCAATAGAGATACCTGGCCGACCAGATCGAAAGATTCAGCAGTTTCCACAGCAGGAATCCACGCTCACGGCGGTGCGTCCGGTGCTCTTCGAGGGCACGCTGCAATCGCGGACGATCAAAGCCGAATCGCTCGACAAATCGCTCGTCGAGGATTCTCTGTCGCGCAAATTCGTGCAGCGCGTCGCGTATCCATTCGCCATACGGCACGCCGAACCCGGTTTTCGGGCCATCCAGGATTTCGTCCGGCAGGCGCCCACGGCAGGCATCCCGCAAAGCGATCTTCTTGCCCTCGTGCGCCACCTTGAAATGCGACGGCAGCGTCACGGCAAGAGCGGCGACCCGGTCATCCAGAAGCGGCACACGCGTCTCGAGTCCGTGGGCCATCGTTGCCCTGTCCACCTTGGGAAGGAATTGCGACGGCAATTGCAGATGCATGTCGGTCAACAGCATTTGCTGCACTTCGTCGTAACCGGCAAAGCGATCGGCACAGCGTCGAAATGCACGAAACGGATCGGTTTCGCGTTCGATGATGCGCCGCGCATTATCGCCGAGCATGCGGATCGGCGGATCGTCGAGCGTTTCCATGGTCAGCAACAAGGCCATGCGCATAGCGGGGTCGCTGTTCCCGGCCGCAACACCCAATCGAGCCAACCTCCTGCCGCGGCTGCCAGCGAATTTCAGCAACGCGCGATTGAAAAGTCGCGGCCACAACTTCCAGTACCGGTAATTTCTCAAAAGCGCATAGCGGCGATATCCGGCAAACATCTCGTCCCCGCCATCGCCCTGCAAGGCAACTTTCACTGTTCCGGAAAGTTCACGAGCGAGGAGATACAGCGGGATATTGGCCGCGTCCGCAAACGGTTCGTCGTGCGACTCGACCAACGCCGAGACAACTTCCTGGAGGGCCGCTCCGTTGACGTGCAGTTCATGGTGATCCAGGCCGAGCTCGTCAGCAACCCGCCGCGCCCTCGGCAGCTCATTGACGCCGCCCGCGAAGTCGAATCCGACGGCGTAGCTGGTGAGACTCCGACCGGAAGCAATCGCTGCAGACGCAGCAATGCTCGACGAATCGACGCCGCCACTCAGAAAAATACACACCGGCACGTCGGCCACCAGTTGACGTTCCACCGCTGCATCGAGTTTCTCGCGAACTGCATCCGCCACGTCCTCCCGGTTGCCCCCGGTCAGGCCGTTCGCGAGCCATTCCTCTACTTTCCACCACGGGCCGATCTGCATCCTGCCGTTTTCGAGAATCAGTCGGTGCCCCGGTAACAGGGACCTGATTGATCTGAAAATCGTGCGGTCCTCGAACGCGTTGCCGTACCACAGGTACTCGGACAGTGCCTGCTGATCGACATCGCGGTCGGTACCTGCAACCGCGAGAATGGTTTTTATCTCTGACCCAAACAGCAGCCGCCCGTTGTCCCAGTGGTAAAACAGCGGCTTGATGCCGAGCCGGTCGCGCACCAGGATGAGCTTTTTGCGGCCGGCATCCCAAAGTGCAAACGCGAACATACCCTCGAGACGCTCCAGGCCCTCCATTCCCCAGGCATCGTAGGCGTGCAGCAAGACCTCCGTGTCGGAATGCCCGACGAATGTATGCCCCAGCCCCTGCAGCTCGCGCCGCAGGTCATTGAAGTTGTAGGACTCGCCGTTGTAGACAACCGTAAAATCGCCAAACGTCATTGGCTGCGCACCGGCCTCCGACAAATCGATGATTTTCAGCCTGCGGTGTCCAAGAGCAACGCCCGCATCCGTGAACACACCACAGGCATCGGGCCCGCGATGCTCGATGCTCGACATCATTTTCCGCAGTGACGCTGCATTGCGCTCACTATTGCCCACTTCAAATATTCCGGCGATGCCACACATCCCGCTAGCGCCCGTCCAGGGCTTTATTCCCTTTCGCAGATGCTCCCTCCGCCCGTGCTGCAGCCGGCGCAATATGCCTGTATAGCGGATGACGCTTCAGGCCGAGTGCCGGCTTCTCGACGAGTCTCCATGACAGCAGCGCAAGCGCTGCGGACATGAAAAGAGCGGCAGCCAGCGCAAGGTAACTGCCGGAAAACCCGTGATGAATCAGCAGATTGGTCACCGGCATGTGATAGATGTACATGCCGTAGGAGATATCGTTGCGCTGTAACAGCCGGTCACTGAGCGTGTTGAATGAATAGGCAGCGGCGAACGTCACCACGCACAGGGCGAACAACGTAACGGGATTCAGGGTATTGCCAAAACTCCAGCCAAACCAGAACCTGGCCCCCAGGGCCAGCGCAACATAGGCGAGCGAGACCGCGATCAATCTACCGGCCAACACCCTGTGGAAAAACGCGAAGTTTCTCTGGAACAGCACGCCGACCAGGAACATATAGACCCAGGGCGCAAAGGAAACCCCGAGCAGCTTGTACCAGATCTGCTCTCCCGCTATACCGCGCGCCAACACGTAGTACTGATTCATTGCGAGAAAAAATGCAATAAGGCCGATCAGCAAAGCGTTGGAAAGCTCCGCCGTGCGCGTCAGTCTCTTTGCCAGCAGGTACAATAACGGCACGATGATATAGAACTGCAGCTCCACCGGGATCGTCCATAAGCTGCCGTTCAATACGCCGACGCCATAGCCGCGCATGAATTCCGGATTGAAAAACTGCAGAAAAGTCACCTGCGCCGCGAACCAGCGAATCAGCTGCGCAGGGCTGACTTCTACCGTCTCGAAATATCCGCTTGCATAGACAGACGATACGGAAAGCGCAAAACATACGATCAATGCCGGAAATATCCGCAAAACCCTATTCGTCACATAATCGACGAGCTCCGGATTGCGTTCGAAACTCTTGCTGATGAGGAATCCGCTGACAAAAAAGAAAATCGGAACGCCGGGGAATAACGCCGTCAGTTTGAAAAGCCACGACTCGTGCAAATTCACCTGGAGATGTGTCGACGAATGATGTATCGCGACCTGCGTTGCCGCGACAAGCCGAATCAGGTCGAAATTGTTCGCATTCGATTCCCTCACGTTATTCCTGATCCTCAACCAGTTGCTCGACCAGCGATTCATACGATTGCAGCATCCGCTGAATATCGAGCGCGTCTTCGGCGTATTGCCTCGCGTTGCGCGACATCCGCTGCCAGTCTGCGAACGGCAATTCGGCCATTTTATTTATCGCTGCTGCAATGCTGCCCACATCCGCCGGGTCGAACAGGAAACCACGCACGTTGTCTTCGACAAGAACCGGATGATCGCAAACATTGGACGCCAGCACCGGCATACCACAAGCGAGAGCCTCACATACGACGTTCGGCAATCCCTCGTAAAGTGACGGGTGCACGAGCACGTCATGCGTTCCCAACAGAAACTTTACGTCGGAACGCAAGCCGAGCCAGTGCCAGTTGCGATGTACCGCCGGCAGCTGTTCCAGCCGCCGATCGACCGCCAGGCAATAATTCCTGCCTGCCCGACTCTCATCTCTCCTGCCTACCCAGCGCAGCTGGGGGCAATATCCGTAGTCTTTCACGAGGCTGCCGAGCGCATCGATCAACGCAAGTACATTCTTCTCGGGACCAACCCGCCCGATGCACAATAGCTTCATGTCCGATGATGACGACGGTGCAACACCGCTGTTCTCGTTGGGTCGGAACTCGCTGAGGTCGAGACCGTTGTAAATACAGCTTACCTTGTCCCTCAGCCATTTCTTGCGTCGTAGCCAGTCCGCCTGCGACTCGCTGTTGGCCACGACCTGGTCCGCGATGACGTGAAGTGAGCGGCGAATCAGCGCGGCCGTTGCGGAGCGGTCATCGAGGTAACTGGTTCTTTCGGAAACCACAAGCTTCGTATCGCCACAGCAGAGTTTTGCCAGTTCTGCATAGATGTTCGTATTTTTGAGATAAGAAACGACGAGGTCGAAGCTTCCGGCTCGCATCACGGCAGCCAGCTTGAAAATGATCTGCGGACTGAATCGTGTGTTCTTGACATGTTCATGGACGACAATGCCGAGTCTGTCGATGCGCTCGCGGAAAAAATCGTGCTGCGGAAAATACACGAACATCTCGACATGATGTCCGCGCATTTTAAGGCCGCAGGCCAGTTCGACCATCTGGCGCTGAGCACCTCCTGATCCGAAATGATCGATGACCAGCAACAGGCGCCTGCAGGCTCTCCGCGCCTCAGGTGCCGCCATGCTGCCGATTCATGTTGGGACAGACCACCTGCTCCCATCTCGCCATGACAGCACTTTGCGCGAATGTCTGCCGCACTTTCCTCGCTTCAAGGCCGAGCGACGCACGGAAAGCCGGCTGGTCGATGAGCTCTGCAACAACGCTCGCCAAGGATTCAATGTTTTCAACCGGCACGAGCCGCCCGTTGACACCGTCCTGAATTAATTCGCGCGGCCCCCAGGCGCAGTCGGCTGCTACGACAGCGGCTCCCATTCCCATGGCCTCCAGAACAACGTTTGGAAACCCTTCGTAGCGGGAGGGCTGCACCACGATGCCCGCTCGCGCCATCCAGTTTTCTACGTCTCCGACTGGCCCGATGATCTCTACGCGCCCGGCAATACCAAGCGAGTCACGCAACCCGCACAACCGATCCTTTTCCGGGCCATCGCCAATGATCACCAGACGCCAGCTGTTGTGATCGCCGGCGATACGGGCAAATGCCTGTAACAGCAGGTCAAATCCTTTTACCGCGGCAAGCCTGCCGACGGCAAGGATCAGATCTTCCCGCGCGAGTTGTGGATTCGGCAGAGCGCGCAACGGGTTCGGAATGACCGTTGAGTCAATGCGCCATTTTCTCTCCATCCACCCGGCAACCCCCGAGGTCTGCGCGACGACCGCGTCGGCGCGCGGATAAGTGAGCCGACGCAGCACTTTCCACGGCAGGGAAACGGTGCCTGTGAGTGCCGGGTTCGTGCGGACCGACACCACCACGCGATGCGGAAAACCCGCCGACGCGATGAGTGTGAGAACATTTGATATATCGATGAAGCTTACGACTGCAGTCGGACGTATTTGCGCAAACATCTGACGACAGCGTCGCACGCCGTTCCATAGCGACGCAAACCTCGCAAAAATCGAACCGGATTGCGACGATGGCACGAGCCACCGCCGTTCAGCGCGACTGTCGATTGAGTAGAAATCGTCGATATGCGGCCCGGACCAGGTCGCGAACGTAATTCTCCAACCCTTTTGGCACCAATAATTCGCCATGTCGGACATGACACGTTCTGCGCCGCCGCCTTGAAAACTGCCAACGATCAGAACAATGTGAGGTGCTCCTGACGTTGACGCGACCGCCGCATGTTGCGACATCTAGGGATTCGGCTGCGAGCCCTGGTCCGGCCGGTCCGACCGTCTGGCTACGGCCAGGAATGAATGTCCACAGTACGAGTCAAGCGCCGAGAACACAGCACGCCTGAGCGCACGTTTCACGATTGACCCGCGCGAGGCAAACAACCAGTCTATCTGGCGCCGGAATTCGGTCACATCATCCTTCAGGGATACTGCCGACGACCTGCCCTGCCACGACACCAGGTCGAAACCCTGTGCTGCCAGGCTCTCGCATACCTCTTGTCGCGTGAGCGCGAACTGGTAAAACGCATCAGGCTCACTGGCAGGATCGATCCGTGGGTACTCGTCTCTGCCCGCTTTCTTCCGACGATAGGGAGAAAACCACGGTGCCGTAAGGAAAAGGTAACCGCCTTTTTTTAGCACCCTTGCTGCCTCGGCAAGAATGTCATCGTAACCGGACCAGAAGTGTTCGATGACACCGAACGACCAGTAGCCGTCGAAATGGTCATCCGGAAAATCCAGCGCTCGTACGTCGCCCTCGCAGACCTCGATATCAGGATAGGTGATTCTTGCCTGTTTGACAGTTTCTGCCGCGAAGTCCAGACCGACCGCGGCGTATCCCGCATCCGTCAGTGACTTGACCTTGTCAGCACGACCGCAGCCCCCTTCCAGGACCCTTGCTCCCTTCGGCAGATACTTCTCTGTGACCGTCACCACTTCCGGCTTGCCACTCACCGGCGCAGGCGTGCCTTCCGCCTGCCAGCGGGCGTCCCAGAATTCCGGCGTTGCCTTTTCCTCCAGGTAGACCAACCGGTCGGCCTTTTCGTAGTAGGTTATTTGTCTCATGACAGCACACCCTGGAGCGCGGGTTCCGGCCTTGATTGTTCCGATTCGAATCGCCGCAGAAGCGACACGCCGAATGCGATGAATACAGCGAGAAATGTCTGATAAATCATGGTTCCTGACAAAGTAATGAATGCGTAGCACGACAGCGCAGCGAACAACAGTGGCCGGAGTCCGTTATCGTCCGCACTCGCCGTCCGTAGAATTCGCCACGCTATGGATATGAACATTCCGTAGAAAAGAAACAGGCCAATAACGCCAGTGTTATACAGAAGGTCGATCGGCGTTGAATGTGAGGTAATGCCGTGTGTCGCGCGAAACGACTCCACGCCGTGCCCGAAAACCGGACTCGCGGTCCAGCCTTCGATTCCGCGCTTTGCCCAATACGAGCGTAGAT
>JAHHOT010000188.1 GCA_018677555.1 Gammaproteobacteria bacterium
ATGGTGGGGCGTGTAGGGATCGAACCTACGACCAGTCGGTTAAAAGCCGAATGCTCTACCTCTGAGCTAACGCCCCGCGATGAACACCAATGGAAACGGCACCGTCACGCAAGCGGGCTGCGGCGCAATTGCCGGGCGCGATAATACCGGACCGGCTGCAAATGACAAGCTCAGTGGCCCTCCTCGGCAATACGCTTGAGCCGCTGGTCCGCCAGCCGGGCCGCGGTCGTGTCGGCGTGATCCTCGGTGACCTTCGTCAGGGCCGCTTTCGCCTGTTCCCAGCGTCCGAGTTCGTAATTGCAGTAACCCATTTTCAACAGCGCGTCCGGCACTTTGCGCGCGCCCGGATACTCGCGGATCACACGCTCGAAGTCGGCCAGCGCTTTCTCGAATTCGCCGGTCACGTAATAGGACTCCGCCAGCCAGTACTGCGCATTTTCGGCCAGCTGGCTGTCAGGAAAGCTGATCAGGAACTGGTCGAATGCCATGGCGGCTGGCTCGTAGCGCTGCTCCTTCAAGAGCTCGAAGGCGGCACGATAGTTGTCCTGGTCACTGCCGCCGGGTACCGGCAGCTGACCCGGCAACAGCGTTCCGCCGTCCATGACGTTGGCTGTTGTGGTTGCGCCGACCATGGACTCTTCCAGTGTCCTGATCCGCTCGTCGAGATCCACGTAAAGGTCGCGCTGGCGTGCCGCAGTGCCCTCGCTGTTGTGCTCCAGCGACTCCACCCGCCCCTGCAGAGCGGCTGTTTGCCGGTGTAATTCTTCCGCTTGCATCGTCAATTCGACCAGGCTGCCATTCCCGAGTACGCGCTCAATGGTTGCGAGGCGCCGCTCGAGCTCGTTGAGCTTGACCAGCACCGGGTCTTCCTGCGGCGAGGTCAGCGCACAGCCGGCGCTCAACGCGGGGAGGATGGCAAGGAGTAGTAGTCGTTTCACCTGCAATTCGCCTGTCAGCTACCTAGTTCAGGTATTTGATTTCCACACGACGGTTTAGTGCCCAGGAATCCTCGTCACTGCCGAACGCGGCGGGCCGCTCTTCGCCGAAGCTCACGGTGGATATTTGGGCCGCCGAGGCGCCCTGGATCAACAGCAGGCGGCGCACCGATTGTGCCCGGCGCTCTCCCAGGCCGATGTTGTATTCGCGGGAACCACGCTCGTCTGCATGCCCCTCCAGCCGCACCCGGGCACCGGAATCGTTGGCCAGCCGGTTCGCATGCTGTTCCAGCGTCGCCTGGTCGTCCGGACGAATTTCCGACTGATCGAAATCGAAGTAGATGGTCATGATGAGGTCGCCATCCGCGTAGAAGTCGACATCGCTCGGAATTTCCTCGCCCGCGCCCAGGTCACGCTCGTCGAATTCATCGGTGGTCGCCGAACTGTCACTCATGCCGCTATCGAGGGGGTCCGGGTCAGGTATCTCCTGCGACGCGCAGGCCAGCAACTGGAGTGCCAGTGCGGCGGCCATCGTCATACGAAAAATAGTCATGTTGGCGTCCTCTAACTTTGCCCAAGTTAATATATAAATCAGTTAATTATAGATTATACTTAATGTAAAATCACATTAGTGCATCGCGCTCAGTAACGCGGGAACGGCGACCACACCGGCTCGCGCACATCACCGCCGCCCGATGCCAGCCGCTGCCGGATGAGGCCGTCGGCCGACACGGTCTCCAGGACGCCATTGCGCCCCTGTCGGGTGGCATAAATCAACACGTCACTGTTCGGCGCAAAGCTGGGTGACTCGTCCTGCCGCCCGGCGGACAGCACCAGCAGGTCGCTGCTCGCGAGGTCCATGACCGCGATGCGATAGTTGCCGCGATCGAGGTGCACCAGCGCCAGTTTTTTGCCGTCCGGCGACAGCCGCGGGCGCGCATTATAGCTGCCTTCGAACGTGACGCGCTGCGGCGATCCGCCATTGGCTGCAATCCGATACACCTGCGGGCCGCCGCCGCGATCCGAGGTGAAGTAGATGTGGTTGCCGTCGGGCGACCAGCTGCCCTCGGTATCGATCGCCCGATTCGTCGTCAGGCGCGTGAACTGGCGGGACGACAGGTCGAGCACGTTGATGTCCAGATTACCGTCGGCACCACCCAGGGTCAGCACCAGTTTGCGCCCGTCCGGCGAAAATGCCGGCGATCCGTTGATGCCGGGCCGTGACGACACCTCCAGGCGGTTGCCCGTTCGCAGGGTCTGCACGAATATCCGGGAGCGGTTCCCCTCGAACGAGACATAGGCCAGCCGCCGGCTGTCCGGCGACCAGGCCGGGCTCATGATCGGATCTTTGGATTCCATGATCACGTTTTCGTTTTCGCCGTCGATGTCCGACACAATCAGCGAATAGAGCCGATTGCGCTCGCTCCCGGTGGCATTGACGTAAGCCACGCGGGTGCCGAACACGCCGGGAATTCCGGTCAGCTTCTCGTAAATCATGTCGGCCGCACGATGTGCCTGGCTTCGCATGGTGCCAACACTCGCCGGCATTCGATAGCCGACCAGCTGCTCGCGCCGGTACACGTCGAACAACTGGAATTGCACGCTGTAAGCGTTGCCCCCGGTCTGGGTCAACCGTCCCAGGACGACGGCTTCGACGCCGAGCACCGACCAGTCGTCGAAATCCAGCTCCACGCCGCGCGTCGGCTTTTGCAGCATGTTGCGCTCCGGAATCGGCGCGAAGCGGCCGCTGCGCTGCAGGTCGGCGGCAATGACGGCGGCGATGTCGTATGGCGCCTCGCTTGCTTCCCCTTCCCAGCCGAACGGCACCACGGCCACGGGCGTGCGCCGCCCGGCGCCCTCCGTGATTTCAATGCGCAGCTGCGCGAGCGCGTTGTTCGCGCCCGCGACGAAAAGTCCGATGACCAGCGTCACCCGGAAGAAGCTTGTGCCCATGTTGTTACCCGAAGCCTGCCAGAGGGGCCCTATTGTTCAGGTTTGAAGACAATCTGCAAGTCTCGCGAGAACAGATACTGATTGGCCGGCGCCGGTAACGGCGAGGCCTTGAATACTGCGGCCTCGACGGAGCGGCGCACGGCCGCGTCGCCGTCGCAGGCACCGATACTGGCCGACAGCACTTCGCCGCTCGGCGACTGTCGCACATTGATGACACATTCGAGGCCCGGCACCGCGGATGCCGGCCGGATCCAGTTGCGCTGGATTTTCTGCTGAATGGCAAACATGTAGCGTGTCATTTCGTCGGAATTCAGCGCGTCCAGCCGGTTCTGCTCTTCCTGCAGGGCGGCCAGTCGCAGTCGCTCCTCCTCGGCGCGTTCCGCCTCGCGCTTCAGTCGCTCGTTCTCCAGCCGCTGGCGTTCGATGTCCTCCTGGCGCTTGCGCTCGGCTTCCAGCTCGCGGCGTTCTCGTTCCGCCTCTTCACGCTTGCGGCGTTCGTCCGCCTCCTGCCGCTGGCGTCTTTCCTCCGCCTCTTTCTCGCGACGTATCCGCTCCTGCTCGAGGCGCAGGTCTTCCTGGCGCTTGCGTTCTTCCTCGGCTGCCCGTTCCTGTGCAGCGGTGTCCACAACGGGTTCTTCCGGCTCCGGTTCGGGTTCCTCCGGCTCGGGCTCCGGTTCGGGTTCTTCCGGCTCCGGCTCGGGTTCTTCCGGCTCCGGCTCGGGATCTTCCGGCTCCGGCTCGGGTTGCGGCTCGGCCGGCAACGGTTCTTCGTGCACGACGCGCGGAATATCCGCGTCGTTGACCAGCGTCGCAGTCACCGCCAGCGGCACGGCCGGTCGCTGCGGGCGACTCCACTCGAACGCGACGAACAACGACGCGATCAGCAGCGCGTGCAGCGCTGCCGCCATGAATACCGGAATGATGTTGAACCTGTCGCGGATCATGCGCGCCGCCGCTTACTCCGGGACCGGGTAGGTGTCCAGCGGATCGGTGACGAAACCCACGGAATCGGCGCCACCCTGCTGCAACAAAACCATCGCGCCGACCACATTGCCATAGGGCACGGCGCGATCCGCCTTTACGAGTACCTGCACGGTCGGGTTGGCCTCCAGCATGATGCGCGTGCGATCCACGATGGCGGCGGCCGTTTGCGGAGCGTCTTCGTTGTCACCCACGTTGATGTACAGGTTGCCTTCTGCGTCAACGCTCACGATCAGCGGCGGCACATCCGAGGTATCGGGGATCGCTTCCGCTCCGGCCTTGGGCAACTCGACCTTTACTCCCTGCGTCAGCAATGGTGCCGTCACCATGAAGATGATCAACAACACCAGCATGACATCAATATACGGGACGACGTTGATCTCACCCATGAGCTTGCGTTTCTGCATCGGCGAGGCCATCTCACACCCCCGTCGACTGGTTTCGCGAGTGGCGTTGCAGAATACTCGAGAACTCCTCCATGAATCCGTCGTAGCGGATCTCGAGACGCACAACCTTGTCCGCGTAGCGGTTGTAGGCGATGACCGCAGGAATGGCCGCAAACAGCCCCATGGCGGTCGCGATCAGGGCTTCTGAAATCCCGGGCGCCACCATCGCAATAGTGGCCGTCTGCACGCCGCCCAGTCCACGGAACGAATTCATGATTCCGATGACGGTACCAAACAGGCCGACATAGGGACTGGTCGAGCCGATTGTCGCGAGTGTCGCCAGGCTTTGTTCCAGGCGATCGACTTCGCGCATTTGTGCGACGCGCATGGCACGACGACATTCGTCGACAAGTTTCTCCGCGCTAACGCTGCCTTGTTGCGAAACCCGGTTGAATTCGCGGAATCCTGACTCGAATATGCTGGCCATGCCGAGTGCGCCGCCACTTTGCCGTGCGGTTGCCCGGTAGAGCGTGTTGAGGTCACCGCCAGACCAGAAATTTGCTTCGAACTCGTCGGATGCCGACTTCGTGCGGCGAATGAGGCGGCGCTTGGTGAAGATGATGCTCCAGGACATCAGCGACGCGATCAGCAACAACAGCATTACAATCTGTACCAGTATGCTGGCGTTCATGATCAGGCCAATGATCGACATTTCGTCCATAGTTATTCCTTGAAAAGTGATTCTGGCATGCGCGTTGGTTTCAACGTGTCCGCGTTCAGAAATGCCGCGCGCAATGAACTCGTGCAGAGCAACTCGCCGTCGAGCCTGTCACGATAGATGTTCTGTTCGATACCGAAACTCGCACGGGCCAGTCCGGACAGGCCGGCGGTGACGACCAGTTCGTCATTGAATCTGGCCGGCAGTCGAAAATCCGCCTCGATTGATCGCACGACGAACATTCGGCGTTGTTCGTACAACAGTTTGTCCTGCTGCACACCGAGCGAACGCAGCCATTCGGTGCGCGCTCGCTCGAGAAAGCGAAAATAATTCGCGTAGTACACGACGCCCTGCGCGTCGGTGTCTTCGTAGTAAACGCGAACGGGCCACGCGAAGGGTCTTTCCTGCATGTCGGTTCCTATTGCTTGTCGAACAACGGAAGTTCCGGGGTGGGATCCTTGTCGGGTGGCGTCATGCCGAAGTGAAGGTACGCATTGCGCGTTGCGATGCGGCCACGCGCCGTGCGCATGATGAAACCCTGCTGTATGAGGAATGGCTCGATAATGTCCTCCAACGTGCCCCGTTCCTCGCCCATCGCGGCCGATAAACTTTCGATGCCCACGGGGCCGCCGTCGAACTTGCCGATGATGGTGTTAAGCAACCTGCGGTCCATGGCGTCGAATCCGTGCGGGTCGACCTCCAGCATGTCCATCGCACTCATTGCGACCTCTTCCGTTACGACCCCGTCCGCCTGTACTTCTGCGAAGTCCCGCACGCGGCGCAACAGGCGATTGACGATGCGCGCCGTACCGCGGGCGCGGGACGCGATCTGCCGCGCGCCGTCCTCTTCCATTGGCAGGTTGAGTATGCCGGCGGAGCGTCTTGCGATCGCCTGCAGGTCGTCGGTCGAGTAGAAATCGAGCCGCTGCACGATGCCGAAGCGGTCGCGCAACGGCGACGTCAGCAAACCCGCGCGGGTAGTTGCGCCGACCAGGGTAAACGGCGGCAGGTCCAGTTTTATAGAGCGTGCCGCCGGACCTTCGCCGATCATGATGTCGAGCTGAAAGTCTTCCATCGCCGGATACAGCACTTCCTCGACGACCGGGCTGAGACGATGAATCTCGTCGACGAACAGGACGTCGTTCGGCTCGAGCGCAGTCAGGATCGCGGCGAGATCGCCCGGTCGTTCGAGTACCGGCCCCGACGTCTGCCGCAAACTCACATTCATTTCGTTGGCGACGATGTGCGCCAGGGTCGTTTTGCCGAGGCCCGGCGGACCGAAAATCAGTACGTGGTCCAGCGCTTCGCTGCGGTTGCGCGCTGCCGTGATGAAGATCTTCATCTGTTCCTTCACCGAGTGCTGGCCGACGTAGTCGGCGAGAACCTTCGGCCGTATTGCGCGATCGAAAGCGCGGTCCTCCGGTCGTGACTCGGCGGTCGTTACACGATCGAATTCGACGCCCGCCATCGTCTAGCCCACCGCCTGCTTGAGTGCCTGCCGAATGATGTCCTCGGTGGACAGACCGTCGAGGTCGAGCTGTTTGAGCAGGCGGGTGACCTCGGCGGGTTTGTAGCCAAGCGCGACCAGCGCGTCCGCGGCTTCGGACTGCGGTGCCGCAAGGGTTTGCGGCGACGCCGAGTGACCGTTGCTCCGACCGGACTGCTCGATCTTGTCGCGCATTTCAATGATCAACCGCTCCGCAGTTTTCTTGCCGACACCGGGGATCTTCACCAGCATCGCGGTATCCTCGTAAGTCACACACCGCTGAAAGTCCGTCACGCTCATACCGGAAAGAATGGCCAGGCCCATCTTGGCGCCGACGCCGCTCACTTTTAGCAGCAAGCGGAAAAGCCCGCGCTCCTGGTCGCTCATGAATCCGTACAGCGTTTGCGAGTCCTCTCGCACGACCATGTGCGTAAACAGAAAGACATTCGCACCAACGGCGGGCAGGCTGAGAAACGTCGACATCGGCGTGTCCAGTACGTATCCGACTCCGCCACACTCGACCACCACCTGCGGTGCTTGTTTCATTGCAACGGTGCCCCGCAATGAGCCGATCATCGCAGACCCACCACCGATGCATTTTCGCCCGCCAGGCGACTCTTGAGGTGCCGCTGGTGGCCATGGCACAACGCTGCCGCCAGCGCATCGGCAGCATCGGCGGCCAGATCCCCGTTGACGCCGAGCAACGCCGTCACCATGTGCTGGATCTGTTCCTTCGTGCCCGCCCCTGTGC
>JAHHOT010000258.1 GCA_018677555.1 Gammaproteobacteria bacterium
CCACTACCCGACCAAGGTTATCGCCGTCGACGCGCTCGGCAGCCAGATATTTTCGGATTGCAAACACGACCGGCTCGTACCCGGCCTCGGATCTGCAATCTGCCCCAAGCTGACGCCCACGGACGGCGTCAACCGCTGCATTCACGTTTCCGACATCGACTGCGTTGTCGGCTGCCGGCGCCTGGCCCGCCGCGAGGCAATTCTTGCCGGCGGCTCGTCCGGCGGCGTGATCATGGCCGTTGAACGCATGAGAGACGAGATACCCGAGGGCGCAACGGTCGTGGTGCTGCTGCCTGACCGCGGTGAGCGTTATCTCGATACTATCTATTCTGACGACTGGGTCCGCGAAAAGGTCGGCGATATCGCGCATCATTGGGCAAAAGCAGCTAAGGAAGCCTGAATTGTCCAGCAAAGATGTACTGATCATCGGGGCCCCCGAGGTCGAAGCAGCCCTGGAAGGACGCGAAGACGCCGTCCTCGATGCGGTCAAGAAAGCCTACGAAACGCACTCGAGCGGAGCGAGTTCGCTGCCGCATTCGAGTTTCCTGCGCTTCCCCGACAGCGATAAGGATCGCATCATCTGTTTGCCGGCGTACCTCGGCGCGGACTACCAGCTCGCGGGCGTCAAGTGGATCGCATCGATGCCGGACAACCTCTCGCGCGGCCTCGAGCGTGCGTCTGCGACGATGATCCTGAACGACCGCGTGACGGGCCGTCCGAAATCCGTGGTTGAAGGCTCGATCATCAGCAAGCAGCGCACGGCGGCTTCGGCAGCGCTCGCCTCGAAGGTCCTCGCTCCCGGCGAACCGGAGTCAATTGCATTCGTTGGCTGTGGCCCGATCAACACCGCGGTCGCGCAATTCCTGTTCGCGGTCTGGCCAGGCGTCAAGCGTTTTGTAGCGTTCGATCTCGATCCTGCCCGCGCCGCGGCATTTGGCGAGTCACTGATCGCGATACGTCCGGGCGCGGAATTCCGCGTGGCGGACGACATGCAGGACCTCCTCGGGTCCTCGCCGATGATCGCTTTCGGCACGACATCCATCAAGCCCTACGTCGACAGTCTCGACGCGTGCCAACCGGGTGCCACCGTGTTGCATGTTTCCTTGCGCGACCTCGCGGCCGATATCATCCTGTCGAATCACAACATCGTCGATGATCTGGATCACGTGAATCGCGCCGCAACGTCGATCCATCTCGCATCCGAAAAAGCCGGTCACACCGACTTCGTCCACGCAGACATCGGCGAAATCCTGCTCGGCAAGAAAAGCCTTCCGGAGCGCGATGAGCGCAAGATGATTTTCTCGCCATTCGGTCTTGGCGTACTCGATCTTGCCGTTGCCGACCTGGTTACGGACACCGTTGCGAAAGAGGGCGGCGGCACTCTGGTCAAGTCCTTCCTGCCCTGACGATTCCGCGGGACGCTTTCCCGCCGTTCACCGGAATATCGTTGTGTGACAGACGTCTCAGTTTGTGCGTGGCAAACCGATACTATCGAACGTCTGCAACATCCTTCGTTCACGGGCAGGACGCCGGCAATGCGTATCAAGACGATCACTCCTTTACTGAAGGTTTTCACCGCAATTCTGATGGTCCTGGGCTCGCTGACAGCCTGCGACCTTGAAACCTTTGACGATGCCGCGGGTGACTTCAACAGCAACTCGCCGGCGCCACCGCCGCCGGGATCGCCGCCGCCACCTCCGCCGCCGGGCGGTTTCAATCCGGTCTATTCGGAAATTCAGAGCAACGTGTTGACGCCGTCCTGCGCTACCGTCGGTTGTCACGACGCGGTCAGTGCAGCAGAGGCACTCAACCTGGAAGACGCCAACAGCTTTGCCGAAATGGTTGGCATCGCCAGCAGCCAGGATCCAAATATTCTGCGCGTTGCGCCGAACGATCCGGACAACAGCTACCTCATTCACAAGCTGGAAGGCACGGCGGCCACCGGAGCGGTCATGCCGCCGGCAGGCGCGCTCGACCAGGCGACGATCGCCAACGTCCGCCAGTGGATTACCGACGGCGCCCTGGATGACCGGGTGCAGCCGACTTCCGCGGTGCGCGTATCGTCACTGTCGCCTGCCCCCGGCGAAGCGCTGACCGCGGCTCCAACGCAAATTGTCGCAGGCTTCGACCGTCAGCTCGACGCGACCTCGGTAACTGCCAATACGTTCATCGTGGAAGCGAGCGGCAGCGACGGCATTTTCGACAACGGCAACGAGACGCAGATCACTGCTGCGGCGATCACCATTCCGGTGGGGAATACTCAGTCAGCGGTGTTCGATCTTACCGGGGTCGCGCTGGCAGACGACACCTATCGCGTATCGCTGCTGGGAACGGGCGCTACCATCATCATGGATCTCGACGGGAACGCGCTGGATGGCGAGACCAACGCCGCTTTTCCATCGGGGGACGGCAATCCCGGAGGCGTGTTCGAGGCGACCTTCACGGTAACGGCGCCTGTCGTCGTCGGCCCGACGCTGAACGAAATCCAGGACCAGGTGTTCACGCTGTCGTGCGCCACGGTCGGCTGCCATAGCGGCGGCGGCGCCGTCTTACCGACGTCCATGGATCTCACGAACGCCACGGCGAGCCTGGCCGCACTGGTGAATATCGCGAGCCAGGATCCGAATTTCCTGCGCGTGCTGCCCGGGGATGCAAACAGCAGTTTCCTGATTCAGAAGCTGGAGGGCAACCAGGCCGTCGGCGGCATCATGCCACCATTGCCGGCGCAGCCACTGGACCCGGCCGTCATTGCCTCGATTCGAACATGGATTGACAACGGCGCCCAGCCCTAGCTGCAGGCTAATCAGCGAATCCGGCCCTGGAGAGCTGGTCGGCGAGCGTCTTGTGAAAATGCACGATCGCCTTTTCGAAATGGCCGTAGGTGAAGTGCGTGTTCGCGCCACTGTCCAGCCCGGCCTGGATGGAACGGGTAGTCGCGAGATCTTCCATTAGGCCGGTTTCGGCGACGAAATCCGCATCGTACCTCGCTTCTGACAGCGCTTCGCTGGAGCCGTCGTTTCCCGGGTTCGACAATCGATAGGTATACATGTGTGTCTCGAACGGTGACACCGGTTCGGCAACCGCCATTGCCGTGTGACGCGATAACACCGCGATCAGCACGTTCGGAAACAGCACGTTGGCATAGGTGACCTTGCCGCTGATGTCCCTGTCGCTTTCCGGCACGTCGCGCAACTCCTCGATGCGCCGGAACGGAAACGTGATGCGCGAATTTCGGCCGAAGTTTTCCACCACATTCAGGTTGTCGAAACCGTAGGGATAGAACGATTCGCTGTGCGTCGCCTTGATGTGGTATCCCTCCATGGCCGCTTCCTGGTTCAGCTTCCAGTTGAACGGCTGCAAGTAGTCCTTCGCGTCGAAAACAAACTGTTCTTCCAGAAACATGTCCGGAAGACTGTCCAGCGCGCCATCCGAGATTTCGTCTTCCTGCGTGACAAAAACAATACCGCCTTTTTCGGTCACCGCGACTTCGGCCAGGCCCAATTCGCGCTTGTCGATCTGCGGAAACCCTTCCTCGTGCGGGATTTTTGCGAGCTTGCCGTCCAGGCGGTATGCCCAGCCGTGGTAGCCGCACACGAATGAGCGCGTGCAGCCGTTGCCCTCGACCAGTTGCCGGCCGCGGTGTCGGCAGGCGTTGCGGAACGCGCGCACCACGCGGTCCTGTCCACGCACCACGATCAGTGGCGTGCCCGCCGATATCCGCGCGACATAGGCGCCGACGTCGCGAATCGCGGCAGACGGGCAGAATGGCATCGGCAGCCGGCGCATCATTTGCAGTTCCGCTGCGAATCGTTTCTCGCAGCGATAGTTTTGCACCGGTTCCCGCCACACCTCATCGCCGAGGTCTGTCGTGTTGTTGTCAATGTGATGAAAGACGCGCTCGATGATCTCAGCGTCACTCAACAATCGATCCATTTCCATCAGCTCCTTGCCGCACACTACAAAGTATATGGCTAGCCCGCTCCGCTTGCTACGTGGCGAGTGACTGCAACTTGCGCGCAAGCGGTTTTGAGCGGTTGAGCAGATCGAAGGCGGCAACGAAGTGGTCGCGAGCTGCGCTGTCCGCGCAGCGATGCGCCGCGATGGCAAGGTAACACAGGGTAAAAGCATCGTCGGCGCCGCCCCGCCGCCAGGCATCGGCCAGCATGTTTCCGCCCGCCTCGGCATTGCCGCGTTGCACCAGCGATGCGCCCTTCAGGGCGAGCACCGTGGCGTCATGCGGCGCGATCTTTGCGGCTTTCTGCAGCGCCAGGTCGAGCACGAGGTAGGAAGGTTCGTCAGCGTCGAGCTCGCTGCGCGCCTGCAACTGAAGCCATGCAAGGCGCTCATTGTCGGACAGTGATTCGAGCGCCAGCATTGTGCGAGTCATGTCGCGGGCCGCTTCGTCCTGGCCGTCCGCGGAAAGGACGCTCGCGTGCACGAATTGCAGGCCGCGGTTTTGCGGGAAGCGTTCGAGCAGCGAACGAATACCGGCGAGCGCGCTGTGCGTGTCAGCACGATCAAGGTTTACGTGAATTTCATGCAGTTCAAAAGCAGCGAGACGCAGCTGGATTGCCTCCTCTGACATGAACGGGCTGGACAAGATGCCCAGCCCGTCACTGACGCCACCGCCGGTACTGAACGGCAGCAGGTTGAACCCGGCGCCCAATAAAATGACCACGGCGAGGCTTTGCAGTGCGATCATCCCGATCTCGCTCGAATCATTGAATACGCCATCCCAGCCAAAAATCATCAACATGACAGCCAGCAGCAGCAACTCGGCGCCAGGCCCGGCGGCGTAGATCAACGCGCTTTTGAGCCGCAAACCCCTGGCGTCAACAGGCGCCGGCAGGACGTACCCTTCCACAGGTGCCAACTTGATGCGCACGCGTGTTTCGCCCAGTTGCCACACCCACAACTCCCGCCCGAAACCGATGACGATTTCAGGGACTCGCCATCCCAGTGCGCGTGCCATGAGGGCGTGTCCGAACTCGTGCAAAACCAGCATGGGTATCCAGAACAGCACCAGGAAAACGATACTCAGGCGCTGCATCGTGAAGTCGTCGAGGATCGCGCCGAGCATCAGGAGCGAAAACAAGGCGCCGAGAATCGCGGATGCCCGCGCTTCGCTGCGCGTCAGTGGCCGGCGGCCCGCAGGGATCTTCAACTCGGTGAACACCACAACATTGTTGCAGATTATGCGGCAGCAACAAATGAACTGGTTCGGTTCGTTCGCGGCCGTGTACCATACCTGCATGATTTTCCTGCTCGCCTCCGTGACCGCCGTATTTGCGATTACCTGGCTGGCCAATCCGACAATGGGTGCCGGCGTATTCTGGGACGGCGGCAATGCCATTGGTTTTTCCGGTTTTGCCGGCCTGCTCTGTCTTGCCATAGCCAGCAACCGTCCCATCGAGATGACCGCGCACAAGATTCTGGGCTATGCCGTGCTGTTCGTGTGCTTTCTGCACGCGTTCTGGTTTCTGCTGGGGGACGCTGCGGCCGCGGAATTCCTCAAGCCGGGTGCGCCGCTTTACATGTGGTCCGGCGTTCTTGGTCTTGTGTTGCTCGGCGTTGTCGTTGCTCTGTCGCTCATGCCGGATCGGGCGCGCGTGCATCGCAGCTACAGGGCGTTTCGGAACTGGCACCTGCTGCTGGCAGTTGCGACCGTTATCGCATCGGCCTATCACATTATCGGGAATGACTTCTATATCAGCACGAAGCTGCAAGCCGGGCTGCTAATAGTCCTCGCGAGCGGCGTAATGATCGGTCGACAACAGCTGCGGAAGTCGTTTCATCCAACGCCATCAAGCACGGTGCAGTACCTCACGGCAAGCATCGCATTTGGCGCATTATTCGTTGCTATGCGGAACCTGACCGCGTGAAGTATGTCGTCGCCCTGTTGCTGGCCGCGGCTGTCGCTGTTGTCGTTACCGGCAAACCGACGCTCGGCGAGCAACCCGTGGTGGATCATTATTTCGGCAGCCCTGAACCCATACTGCCAATGACGTTCGCGCATGCCGACCATGTATCCGAAAGCTGCGTTCTATGTCACCACAACTACGTTGACGATACCGGCAGTGAGTCGTGCATGTCCTGTCACGTGCAGCGGGACGAATTGCTGCAGGTGCTCGAAGAGCAGTTTCACGACCTTTGCCGCAAATGCCATACGAAAAAGGCTGCAGCGGGCATCGATGGCGGCCCGCCGCGGCGCTGTATCGCCTGTCACCTGGCTGAAACCGAGCCGTAGCTCGTCCGCGCCTGGCGGCCGGGCAGGGCCGGATCAGCGCTGCACGGGTCGCATTTACGCTTGCCCGGGAGTGGGATGCTTGCCAAGCTACGCTGGCTAATCAGTCAGGATATGCAGACAATCCGATGTATCAGATCAGGAAAGCGGCCGTCATTGGTGCGGGAACCATGGGGCTCGGCATCGCCGGCCAGCTTGCAAACGCCGGTATCGAAGTGGTATTGCTCGACGTGCCGGCGGCGGGCGACAACAGGAACGCTATTGCCGAACGCGCTATCGAGCGACTGCTGGACAAAAACCAGCCCGGACTGCTGCACGATGACTTCGCAAGACGCATTACCATCGGCAATATTGAGGACGACCTGGGCAAAGTCGCGGACGCCGACTGGATCGCCGAGGCTGTGGTTGAGCGCCTGGACATCAAGAAGGCCTTGTACAGGCAGATCGATGCAGTAAGAAAACCGGGTTCGATCGTCTCGTCGAATACATCGACGATCCCCATTCGCCTGTTGGTGGAAGGTATGCCGCGCGAATTCCAGGCGGAATTCGCAATAACGCACTTCTTCAATCCGGTGCGTTACATGCACTTGCTTGAGCTGGTGCGGGGCGAACACACCCGCCAGGAAGTGATGGACTGCCTCGACCGTTTCTGCGAGGAACGTCTCGGCAAAGGCATCGTGATTTGCAATGACACTCCCGGATTTCTCGGCAACCGGGTGGGTGTGTTCGCCATTCAAACCGCGTTGCACCAGGCGTTTCACCTGGGGCTGACTCCGGAAGAGGCAGATTCAATATTCGGCCGGCCAATGGGAATTCCGAAAACCGGGGTCTTCGGACTATACGACCTGATCGGTATTGACCTGATGAGTGACGTTGCCAGAAGCCTGGTGAATATCCTCCCCGACAGCGATGTTTTTCACAAGGTCTCCGCAGAGATTCCGCTGATGCGCCGCATGATTGACGCGGGGCATCTCGGTAACAAGGGCAAAAAGGGCGGCTTCTACCGGGCTGACCCCGCCGGCCGCAACGATCGGCAGACGCTGGACTTCGACAGCTTTCGCTATCGTCCTTACGATCGAAACCGGCCTGACGTTGCGGTCAAAGCGGAACAAGCCGGCGATTTTACGCTGCTTCTCGACAGCGACGACAAGTACGGCCGCTACGCCTGGGAATTGCTGGCGAGCACGCTGAGCTATGCCGTCGCGCTTGTGCCTGATGTCAACGAATCGCTGGTCGCCATCGATGACGCCATGAAGCTCGGTTATAACTGGCTGCAGGGCCCGTTCGAGATGATCGACGCAATCGGGGTCGACCGGTTCACGGACCGCCTGCGCAGCGACGGGCGGACCATTCCCCCGTTCCTGGAACTTGCGGCCGGAAAATCGTTCTATCGCGTGGACGGTGTCACGCTGCAGTACCTGGCCGCGGATGGCCATTACAGGAAGTTGCGGCGACCGGCGGGTGTCACGCGCTTTGGCGAAGTGCGTCAGACGCTCACGCCGCAGTTCGAGAACGCCGTCGCCAGCTATTTCGTATTGCCGCGGGACATCGGGCTGATCGAGTTTCACAGCAAAGCCAACACACTTGATGGCGATTCGATGCAGCTTATTGCGGACGCACTGCAGGACGCGACCAACAGGACGCGCGGGCTCGTCATTCACAACGACGCACAGCACTTTTCCTGTGGTGTGAACCTCGAAGGCGTGCTCGCGCATATTCTTGCCGGCGACTGGGAGGGTCTCGACGCATTTCTGGACCACTTCCAGCAGACCTGCCTGTCGCTGCGCCACGCGGAAATTCCGGTGGTCGCGGCGCCGTCCGGTTTGTCGCTGGGCGGTGGTTTCGAGGTTGTTCTGCACACGGACAAAGTCATTTTTCACGCGAACTCGGTCACCGGACTGGTGGAATCCCTGGTCGGCCTCGTGCCCGGCGGTGGCGGCGTGAAGGAAATCCTTTACCGTTTCGTCGACCATCGTGGCGATGCCGAAAAGGCTGCATGGGACGCGTTTATGAATGTCGGTTATGGCAAAACGGCGTCGTCGCCGCTAAAGGCCGCGCCGTTGATGATGTTTCGTGAAGGCATTGACGAGTACGTGATGAATCGTGATCGCCTGCTCGACACCGCCTGCGCGGCCGTGGATGACCTGGCGCCGGCGTATGCGCCCGAGCGGCGCGGTGCCTTGCCAATGGTCGGTCGTAACGTGTACCAGGATATGCTGCGCTGGCTCGAAAAAACCGGCGACAAGGGCCAGCTCACGCCGCACGACGTCACCACCGGCTCGCAGGTCGCAATGATCGTCACGGGCGGCGACGTCGACTCCGGGACGCCGATGACGGAAAACGATATTTGCGACCTCGAAAGGAAAGCCTTCGTCAGTCTGGCGCAGACGGCAGAAACGAGAGCCCGTGTTGAGCACATGCTCAAATTCGGTTCGCCGCTGCGAAACTAGCGCCACCGCAATTCCTGTTACAAACGGATACACAGTCTCACAATCCTGAAACCTTTCGTCTTGCTCCGGAGGCTAGGATCGGCGCTCTTACATAACGCCTGACCCGAGGAGAACAACATGAGACGAGCGATGCAGGCAGTAGCGATATTCGCTGCGACCCTGATTTTGCCCCTGAGCGCCTCAGCCGATCATTACTCGCGCACGATTACCGACATCGTCGCGGCGAGCGGCGGGAAATTCGACAAGAACGACCACGACTTCGACATTCTGCTGAACGCGGTCATTGCGGCCGATTTGGCCGGTGCCCTGGCCGATCCCTACGCGGACCTGACGGTCTTCGCACCAAATGACGATGCGTTCATCCGCCTCGCCCGCAATCTTGGCTACAAGGGCGGTAACGAAGCCGAAGCTTACGACGTGATCGTAGCCGCATTGACGGAGCTGAGCGGCGGCAATCCCATACCGCTGCTGAGGAATATCCTTCTGTACCACGTATCAGCCGGATCCAAGTACGTCAAGGAAGTGTCGAAATCCGGCGGCATTGATACGCTGCTGGAAGGTGCGACCGTACTGCCCGCGAGAACGACGCTGCTGGACAACGACCCGGACCTGAAGGACGCCCGGATCATCAAGAAGGCAAGTAACATCAGGGCGAAGAACGGCATTATCCACGTCATCACGCGTGTCATGATTCCGCTGGACATCCTGAATCCGGATAAGTCGTCGTTGCCGACGATTACCGACATCGTCGTTGCAAGCGGTGGCGTCTTCGACCACAACAAGGCGGACTACGATATCCTCCTGAATGCCGTACTCGCAGCCGGCCTGGCGGACGCGCTGAACAACCCGCATGACAGCCTCACGGTACTCGCGCCGAATGACAAAGCGTTCATCAAGACGGCACGCGATCTCGGCTACCACGGCGATGACGAAGCCGGTGCGTTTGCGTTCATCGTGGCAGCACTCACGGAGCTCGGTGGTGGCGATCCAATCCCGCTGTTGACCGCGATCCTCCAGTACCACGTGTTGCCTGCAGCGCAGACGAACAAGCAGGTCCTGGAGTCTGACTACGTGGACACCCTCCTCGGTGCGGTGATCTACCCGGACGCGCGGAAGCGCACGCTGGGTGACAACGAGCCGACCTTGCGCGATCCGTTCATCTACGTATTCAAGTTCGACAACATCCGCGCGTCGAACGGTTTCGTCCAGACCATCGGACGAGTGTTGATCCCGGTAGATCTCTCCACGCTCTGATCGTTCCCCCAAGCGATAGAGCTGCTCTGAAGGCCCCGGCAGACCGGGGCCTTTTTTTCGCCCGGCCGAAACGCGGCGGCGGTGGCGTCCGTCTGTGCCGCGCGGTATGGATCGCTTCCCCGGAGTCGTGACAAACACGGCGTGCAGCGCCGCTGGGCCTCGCGCTACACTTCTGACTCATACCCGCAACAACAGCAGCACGGAGTCGACGCATGCGAAAGCTACCTGGATTTATCAAGACCACGGCGATTGGCGGCCTGCTGGTTATCGTGCCGATCTCAATCGGCCTGTTCGTTTTGGCACAGCTTTATATCGCCATCGTCAGTTTCGTGCGCGGTTTCGTCGATGCGCTGCCCGGTGACCTGCAGAACTCGGCGGGACTGATTTTCCTGCTCACCTTGTTGACTCTGATCGGGTTTTGCTTTCTGACCGGATTGATCGTCAGGACCCGATTGGGTGTTGCCGTTCGCCGCTGGGCAAAGCGAAACATCGCCAATCGCATACCCATGTACAATGCACTGACGAGTCTTACCAAACGAGTCGTCGGTGTCGATGGTGCGCAGTTCGCCCCGATTGAAGTCGACTTGTTCGGCTCCGACGCGCGCTTGCTCGGCTTTCTGATCGAGAAGCTACCCGACGATCGCTGCGCCGTGTATGTGCCGTCTGCGCCGCTCGTGACTGCCGGCCAGGTGTACCTGGTACCCGCTTCCAGGGTAACGGCCATGGGCGCGAAAATGGGCGATGCGATGGCGGTCGTTTCGCAGTGGGGCGTCGATGCGCGCTCGTTGTACACGAGGTCGCAACCCGCCTCCTAGCGCGCGGGATACTGCAATCAAATGCGCGGCCAGGCGACCTCTCGACACCGTGGTCGAACCAGGGTCTCTGCACGAACCGCCCGTGTTGCCGGCAACGTGCTTGCTGCGCGCAATTCGAACTGCGACTAGCGCTCGTCCCAGGAGGGCGGCCTGCCGGGTGTCCACGGGCCGCCAAGTGACTCGAGCCGTGACTCGAGAGCCTCGAGGTCACCGCGAACTGCATTGATGCGCGGCAACACTGCGGCGAACTCGTCAGCCGCAATCCGGTAGGAGTCCTCGTAGAAGTCGGGCACTGGCGAACGCGTTTCGAGCAACCATCGATACACCGTGCCGGCGCGCCTCGACACTGACCAGGGTACCGCCTCGTTGCGCGACGAAACGGTGCTGTCACCGTTCAGCACGACATTGATGTCTGCAAGCTGCGCAGACAGGTCACGAGCGGCCTGGGCATCTGCTTCGGTCGCACCTGCTGTGTCCGCGATACCGGTCTTCACGTGGGCTACGCGATTCTCCAACTCGGCGACATGTTTGATTGCGCCCTGTACCGCGCGGTGAAGGCCGCCTGCCTTGCGCTGAAATGCCCGGACCGCCTCCGGATCGTTACTGGTCTCGGGGCTTTGCGCCAACGACCTGACGGTAAAGCTCTCCGGCCCGTCAAGCTCGGTAAGACGCCCCTGGCGGCGGGCGGCGAGCGTTACCGAGTACTCGCCCGGGACGACAAGAGGACCGCGCGGCGGCGTTGCCCAGTACGGTATGAAATCGGGTTTCTCGAGCGACACCGGGTCCGGGGCGGGATGCCGCAGATCCCACGCGCTGCGGTGAAGGCCCGTCTCGGTCTCGCCGCTCAGCTGCCGCACGACATTGCCGCTCGCATCCTTTACGACGAAGATAATCGCGGGATCCTCCTCACGGTCTTCTGCGCGCAACGCATCCCAGGTCGGGTAGGGTGTGTCTTTACCCTCTTTCTCCGCCTCGATCTCTGCCTTGCGCCGTGCTTTGGCCTGCGTCTCGAGGCCGTCGCGCAGGTGATAAGTAAAAATCGCGCCGAACGGCGGGTTGGGTGCTGAAAAAAACTCCGCGCCCATCGATCCCTTCTCGCGACCGTCCCACAGGTCGCCTTCGACGTAAAGCCACGGATCCTTTACCTCGAACAGTGTTGCAGGAGTTTCGGCAAGTGCGGCGACGTTCGTGCGAAGCGGCGAGTAGTCATCGAGAATGTATATGCCGCGGCCGAACGTGCCCACAACGAGGTCAGTCTCGCGACGCTGAATCTCGAGGTCGCGCACTGAAATCGTCGGGAACTTACCGCGGAGTTGATGCCAGTTCTCGCCACGGTCCTGCGTGAAGAACAGGCCGAACTCCGTACCCACGAAAAGCAGGTTCGGATCCACATGGTCTTCCGCAATGGTGTGCGCCGATCCTCTCACCGGCAGGTTACCGCTGATCAGGGCCCAGCTTTCGCCGCGATTGTCGGAACGCAATACGTAAGGCTTGTGGTCACCTCGTTTGTGATTGTCGATCACTGCGTAGGCGACGTCCACGTCGTGCACTGAAGCGACGATATCCTCGACCAGTGACATATCCGGCACGCCACGGAATTTGTCGACCCGATCCCAGGACTCGCCACCGTCCTGCGTCACGCTGATGACGCCGTCGTCGGTGCCGACATAGATGAGGCCTTCCAGCAGCGGGCTTTCGCTGAGGCCGATTGCGCTGCCGTACATCGACGTCGCATCGTTTTTGGCGACCGTATCGACACTCCAGACGCGTCCCATGACGTCGAGTTCGTTGCGATCCAGTTGCCTCGTCAGATCCGGGCTGATTGTCCGCCAGTTGTTGCCGCGATCGTCGGACTGGAACAGTTTCTCTGCCGCGTAGAATATTCGCTGGCCGTTGTGCGGACTGACCAGCAGCGGCGTGCTCCAGTTCCATTTGTACTGTTGTTCGCCGGCGGCAGGATGCGGCGCGATGAAAACGCGCTCCTGCGTGCGCCTGTCATAGCGCGCGAGACCGCCGTATTGATACTGGGTGTAAATGATATTGGGATCGTCGGGATCGAATTGCGGCTTGTAGCCGTCTCCGCCCAGAATGATCGTCCAGTCGGAATTCGTAATGCCGTGGATGACGGTCGTGCGCGACGGTGCACAGAGCGAGTTGTTGTCCTGCGTGCCGCCGCAAACGTTATAGAAGGGCTCTGCATTGTCCGGTTGAATACGATAAAACTGCGCAATGGACAGGTTGCGTACGTGCCGCCAGGTGTCGCCGCGATCGTAGCTTTCGTAGATGCCGCCATCGCCACCGATGATGATGTGCGCCGTGTTGTCCGGGTCGATCCACAACGCATGATCGTCGACGTGCCGCCAGTCGAGGCCCAGCCGCGACCAGGTCTTGCCGCCGTCTTCGGAAATATGGGTGAATGTGTCCGGCACATAGAGACGGTCGGGGTTTTGCGGGTCGACAACGAGCTCGTTGTAGTACTGCCCGCTCGTGGTCATATGATCGGATCGTTTGTGCCACGAAGCGCCAAAATCCGTCGAACGGTATATGCCCTGTTCCTCGGGGTCGTTCGCTTCGATGATGGCATAGATCATGTCCGGCTCGGTCGGAGCGCCGGCCAGACCGATCCGCCCCATGTGATCTGACGGTAATCCGGAAGTGACCTCGCGCCAGGTGATTCCGCCGTCGGTCGATTTATGAATTGCACTGCCGGGCCCGCCGTTGATCAGCACCCATACATGGCGCCGGCGCTGATAACTCGAAGCAACGATGTTGTTGCTGTCACGCGGGTCAACCACGAACTCGTTAATGCCGGTATTCTCGTCGACAGTGAGTATTGCGTTCCACGTCGCGCCGCCGTCGGTCGATTTATACAATCCGCGATCCCCACCCGGGCTCCACAAGGGCCCCTGGGCAGCCACGAGTACGGTGTTCGAATCGCCGGGATCTATCCAGATCTGGCTTATGTGTCCCGATTCGCGCAGACCCATGTTGCTCCAGGACTTACCGCCGTCGGTCGATTTATACACACCATCACCGAAGGCAACGCTGCGTTGCGCGTTGTTCTCGCCGGTGCCAACCCATACCGTATTCGGGTCGTCTGGATCCAGCGTCACAACGCCGATTGCGTAAGAGCCCTCGTTCTCGAACAACGCCGTCCAGGTGATGCCGTTGTTTTCCGTTTTCCACAGGTTTCCCGACGCGGTCGCCGCGAAAAATTCGTGCTTGCGATCCGGGTGAAACGCAAAATCCGAAATTCGGCCGGAAGTTATCGCCGGCCCGATCGGGCGTAGCTCGAGGCCCTTGAAGCCGTGATCGGCAAGGTCGTCGCTATTCTCCTGTGCGGCGACCGGCGCAACGCAAACCAGCGATATCACCACGATTGTGGCAACAACTTGCAGGCGATACATGGGTGCTCCTTTAGCTGTTCTTATTGGTGGCATGCTCGAGCGCGGCGGTCGACGCGCTCTTACTAAGCCTCGCACGTGCGCCCGGCGGATCCGATGATACATCATGTCGGTCCGCAGGCTGTCGTAACGGGAGACGCTGCGCCCCGGAAGCGGCAGCGTGAACGGAAATACGCCTGTGTTACGCTGCATTGATTTTCATGCGAGACCGGGTGCTGGCCGCATCCGCGGCGGCGGGCTGCCCACGTTGGAGAAAAGACCAAATGACCCTTCCGAGGTCGTTGAGCGTTGCCATTGCTGTCTTCGCACTGCATGTTGGCTTGCTGTTCCTGCCGCCGATCCCGCCGGATATCCGCGGGTCCCTGTGGTCACACCTGCTCGTTCTCGTGTTTCTCATTGCATCGGCAATGGCCGTGTCAGGCTGTTACACGACGATTCTGTCGGCCTGGCTTGCGAATTCTGCCGGCAGGCGGCTGTTGATCATTGTCGCGACCCTGGCCGTCGCCGGATTCGTCGGCGTCGTGATTTACAGCCTGGCACAGCCGCTTTTCGTCCGCTTTTCGGCGGAGGAGGGCGTGTGGGAGCCGCTCAGCACCGTGGCTTATCTTGCGGCGGGCATCCTGTTGCTCAAGACCGCTTGGCGCTTTGCCGATATGGTGCTGCGCCGGCATCTCATTTTTTACAGTGCGCTGTACTTTTTTTTATTTCTGGAAGAGATCAACTATCTCGAAATATTCGGCGGCATGCTGCCGCGAGTCGATGGTCTTTATCTCGGGGCGGTGCACGACGTTGTCAATCTGTGGGCAAAAGGTGCCATCCCGCCAATGGTGCTCGGGCTGATGACATCGGCCGCGCTCCTGCTGGCGATCGCGTTGTGGCGATTGAAGTTCCTGCAACCTGCGCGACTTCTCCGTGACATCGGCGTTTTTGGCGGCGCCTGCCTGGTGGCCGGCGTATCGCTGATCGCTGTCGCATTGGGCATCGAGGCACATTACGTTCCGTGGCCTGCAGGCGTGCAAAAACCGGAAGAACTGGTCGAGCTGACGGGCGCGATCTGTCTGCTCGCATTCGCGCTGGAGATCGCGGCAGGCTACTACCGTCGATCCGGCAACGGCCCGGCGTCAGGCTGAGTGCCTGTTCGCTTCGCCGGACAGCAGCGCCACCGTGTAGACGAAAACGAACATAATGGGCGCCGCGACGAGGGCGGCGCTGACCTGCGGCAGTGCCGGGTCGCCAGTCAACAGCGTGTGCAGGCCAAGCGCCACGAGTGCGATGAGCGCAACCGCCACCGCGCCGCGCAGAAATGCCGGCAGCACCGGAGCGGGCAGCGGTGGCAGACCGGTTCGGCCGATCACGAGATGACCGAGATTGAGCCCCAGCAGAGCAGCGAAAGCGAGCGATTGTTCATTAGCAAGAAAAAGCCCGGCGATGGGTACCAGCAGCAGCCAGGCGTAGTACATCAGCTCGTGAAGAATGGTCCTGGAGCGTCTTTTCCTCGATGGCATGAACGGCGTGATGCGGCCATCCCGGATGACGGCCAGCCAGGCCACGACCACGATTACTGCCGCGAGAGCCATTCCACCAATGACGTCCGCCAGGAAATGCTTGCCGAAATACATGCGCGAAACGCCGACACCGACGGTCATGAATGCAGCGACACCGGCGTAAGCCGGTTGACGCGTCAGCAAAGCGAGACCGGCCCACACAGCGACCGTCGCGCTGACATGGCCGGAGGGCATGCCCCAGTGCTGCGAACCGTCCGCACGCCAGTAGTCGACGACCGATTGCGGCAGAGCGGACCAGAAGCCTGTTGCGCCCATGCCGTTAAATGGCGATTCGTTCGGGCGCATGTTGTCGAGGAAACGAATCGCGTTGTCCACGTAAAGCGGGCGAGGTAAGGCGATCAGGTCTTTCAGCAGCTCGGCGGCGATCGCGCTTGCGATCACGATCTGTAGCAGTATGAAGCCCTTTTTACGGTCCACTCCGAACAGAAACAGTGCAGCTGCAAGAGCGACGGTCGGCGACCCCAGGCGTGTAAATGCGACCATGAAATAGTGAAACGCATCGCTCGCATGCGCCTGCAGGTAAATGACAGGTTCGGTCTGAAACACAACCTGTGTGTGCGGTCAGCTACTGGCGAGCAAGGCTGTGATAGGCGCGGTCAACATACAAAGCCGGATTGCCGTACCTGTCGTCGAACGCTTCGGTTGGTTTCGCATCCTTGACCTGCTGTAACGAATATCCCTGGTCGATGAGCGTCGCCAGTCTCGCCCTTGTCGTTTTCAGCATGTCGAGGAAGTCCTGCATGTCGGCATAGCCCAATACCGGCCCGTGCCCCGGCACGACGATACTTTCACTGTTGAGCTCGGCCAGCGTCGCGCCGATGAACCGGATCATTCCATCGAGATCGCCACCGTTGCCGACGTCGATAAACGGATACGACGCATTGAAAACGTCGCCCATGTGCACGACGTTACTGCCGCGGAAGATAACGGCGGTGTCACCGGTCGTGTGTGCGGCTGAAAAATGCATCAGGTCAATGCGCTCTCCGTTGAAAAACATCTGCATCCGCTCGTCGTAGGTCAGTACCGGCAAACCTTCCTGCGGGTAGGGCGGCTGGTCGTACAGCACCGAGACGAGGTCAATGGGATATGCGTTGAGCATCATTCGGCGGGAGTTGAGGTGCGAGATCATCCAGCTCCCGTCACGGCCCAGCGCCGGATTGCCATCAGCATGATCGAAGTGCCAGTGCGTATTGATAACGAAGTCGATGCCGCCACCACCGAGCTCGCGCACTTTCGCCTGCAGTCGCGGCACCAGCTCGGGGAACTGACTGTCCACCATCAGCACGCCCTGTTCGCCGATGGAAACGACAACGTTGCCGCCCGCGCCGAACAACGCGTGCAGGCCCGGCGCGACTTCCTGGCTGGTCACTTCGGTCTCGGCCAGGTCGATACCCCAGCCGGACAGCAGGTCGTCCAGATTTTTTGCCTCGTGGGACCAGGCGCCCGAAGTACTCACCAGTAAAGCGATTAACACGCCAATTCTTGACATTGATCTCCCCCTCGTCGCAGCGGCAACGGTTGCTGCCGGTCCTCGATTCTCGCCGGCACGACCTTACCAAACCGCAGGCGGGCTGGCATCCGTTCGCCGTGCCGCAGGTGTCCGGAGAGTGTCCGCTGTCCGTCGCCGGACACGGATGGGTACGTAGTTGCCGCCATCTTCGACGGTGTATAACCAGTAAATACAAGGGCTTGCTATATTCGGCGCAGGTTGGCACAGCCCTTGCAAAGTGTTGTTACACGCACATCGATTCTGGAGGACAACCCCGCATGCGTTTGGCACCGGTAGACGATTCTTCGCCGAAGCCCGGCACAGGTATCCGCGACACGTCTGCAACGGATGTCGCGCTGGAACCAGCCGACACCCGCAAGCGATGGATCTGGATCGGCGCTGTCGTGATCGCCGCGCTTGTGATCGGCATGTTGACCTTCCCACTGGTCAAGCGTTGGGCTCAGGCCGAGATTTCGGTGCCACGGGAGCGGCTGCGCCTCGCTGTCGTCGAACGTGGCGACTTCGTTCGTGACGTCGGTGCGCAGGGCACCATAGTCGCGGCCGTGAGCCCGACGCTCTTCGCCTCGGCTCAGGGAACGGTCACGCTCAACATCCAGGCCGGTGACAGCGTCGCAGAGGGCGACGTGCTCGCTACTATCGAAAGCCCGGAGCTGCGTAACCAGTTGTTGCAGGAGCAGGCAGCGTTGCAAGGTCTCGAGACCGAATTGGAGCGCCAGCAAATTGAGTTCAAGCGTCAGCAGCTGGAAAACCAGCAGACGATAGATCTTGCCAACGTGAAGATCATTGCCGCGGAGCGTGAGCTGCGACGCGCGGAAGCGTCACGCAAGGCGCAGGTGATCAGCGAGCAGGACTACGACAAGGCCGTCGATGACGTCAACACGGCACGGCTGGAATTTGCGCATGCGCAACAGAACGGACAGCTCGAAAAAGAGGTTATGGACTTTGAACTCAAGAGTGACCGCCTGGCAATCGATCGCCAGAAACTGCTGGTGGCCAATCTGCAGCGACAGGTCGACGAGTTAACGATCAGATCGCCGGTCACGGGCATGATCGGCAATCTGATGGTCGAGCAGAAATCGGCGGTAGCGGACAACCAGCCACTGCTGACCGTCGTCGATCTGTCCGCGTTCGAGGTCGAGATCCTCGTGCCGGAGAGTTACGGCGACGACCTGAGCCTGGGTATGGACGCTGAAATCACCTATGGCGGGCGCAGCTTTCCCGGGATCGTGACCGCCGTGTCGCCGGAGGTGCGTAACAACCAGGTCACCGGCCGGGTACGCTTCGCCGAAGCGCCGCCCGCGGGCTTGCGGCAGAACCAGCGCGTATCGGTGCGCATTGTTCTCGAGGCGAGCAAGAACGTGCTCATGGTGCAACGCGGCCCGTTCCTCGACACGGGTGGCGGTCGCATTGCCTATGTCGTAAACGACGGGCTTGCGGAGCGGCGAACGATAGCCGTTGGTGCCAGCAGCATTAATTCAATACAGATCGTGAACGGCCTCAACGAAGGCGACACGATCGTCATTTCGAGTGTCAGCCCGTTCGACGGCGCTGGCACGGTGTACGTTACTGACTAGATGAATGTATTCAGACCAAGGACCCTAAATGTTAAGCATGCAGCACATCAGCAAGGTATATCGAACAGAACTCGTCGAAACCCACGCATTGCGCGACTTCAGTCTCGATGTGAGCGACGGGGAATTCGTCGCGGTGTCCGGACCGTCGGGTTCCGGTAAAACAACGTTTCTCAACATAGCGGGGCTGCTCGAAACGTTCAGTTCCGGCACCTACATGCTCGATGGTGAGGATGTGAGCGGCCTTGGCGACAACGAGCGATCGCGTATCCGGAATCGCAAGATCGGTTTCATTTTCCAAAGCTTCAACCTCATTCCTGACCTCGACCTGTTCGACAATGTCGATGTGCCGTTACGCTATCGAGGCCTCAAGGCGGCAGACAGGCGCGAACGCATCGAAAAAGCGCTCGAAACCGTGGGTCTCGCATCGCGCATGAAGCACGTTCCCGCGCAGTTATCCGGCGGTCAGCAGCAGCGTGTCGCAATCGCACGTGCGCTGGCCGGCGAACCCCGTTTTCTGCTGGCCGACGAGCCGACCGGCAACCTGGATTCGTTGATGGCCCGCCAGGTACTCGATCTTCTGGAAGACATCAACGAGAAGGGGACGACCATAATCATGGTGACCCACGATCCGGAACTGGCACGCCGCGCTCACCGCAACGTGCACGTGCTGGACGGGCAGGTAACGGACCTGAAGCCTTTCGATGGTGGCACGCCCGCGGTAGTGAATGCCGGTGCCGGCGGCGGAGCCTGAGATGTTTTTCTATCACATGCGCATGGCGATCAAGAGCATCCGGCGCAACATCGTCCTGTCCGCGTTAATGGTCGCGGCAATCGGCATCGGTATCGGCGTCTGCATGACCGCCATAACCGTTTTCTACATGATGTCAAGTGATCCGATTCCGTACAAAAGCGACTCCCTGTACGCGGTGCAACTGAACTCCTGGGAAGCACCGGGGCCGTACGATGCCGACCGTCCTGAACGCCTGCCGGAGTTGCTGACCTACCGCGACGCGAAAGCACTGCTCGACTCAGAGGTGCCGACTCGCAGCGTCGCAACTTATCGCTCCGGGTTTACCTTGAACCCGGACAATCCGGACGTCTCGCCAATGCTCGTGATGTCACGATTCACGACGCGCAACTTCTTCTCAATGTTCGACGTGCCGTTTCTTTATGGCGCGCCCTGGGACGAAGCGACGGACCGGAGTGGCGACAGTATCGCGGTGCTCAACTACAGCATCAACGAAGAAGTTTTTGGTGGTGAGAACAGCGTCGGCAGGACGGTCGAACTGGCAGGCCGCGAATTCACGGTCGTCGGCGTGATGGACCGGTGGGAGCCGGTGCCGAAATTCTACGCTGTATTCAACGGCGCCTTCGAGGAAGCGGAAGAAGTGTTTATGCCGATGCTGCTCAACGAAAGCTGGGAGCGCCAGAACTACGGCAACACCAATTGCTGGGGCGATACCCCGATGAACGGTTTTCGGGATTTCCTCGACAGCGAGTGCACCTGGGTCGAATTCTGGGTTGAACTGAACGACGCGGAACAGAAAAGCCGGTACCAGGACTGGCTTGCCGGCTATATCGCCGAGCAAAAGCGATTAGGCCGGTTTCCGATCGAGAATGCCGGGGCGGAAGTTCACGACGTGAACGAGTGGATGGACTACAACGAGGTGGTCAGCGCCGATTTCCGCGTGTTGGTCGGCCTGGCGTTCATGTTCCTGGCCGTGTGTCTCCTCAATACCGTCGCGTTGCTGCTGGCGAAATTCTCCGGCAACGCGGCGAGGGTGGGTCTGCGGCGCGCACTCGGCGCCAGCAAGGCCATGATTTTTCGTCAAAACCTGGTCGAAGTCGGCGTGATCGGAATCGCGGGCAGCCTGCTCGGGCTGGGCCTTGCCTGGCTGGGGTTGCAGGGCGTGCGCTCGATCAATCTGGGCCATTACGACCGGCTCGTGCAAATGGACGCCAACCTGGTTTTGTTTGCCGTGGCGATCTCGTTGCTGTCGGCGATTATTGCGGGCCTGTACCCGACCTGGCGTATTTGCCAGATTCCGCCGGCCACTCATCTCAAGACCCAGTGACGGGAGGTTATCGTGGAAATTAGACCGATTCTCAGCGCCATGCTGCGTAACAAGACCGGGGCCGTTCTTGTCGTTCTGCAGATCGCGCTGACGATGGCCGTCGTCGTGAACGCGTCATTCATTATCAACCAGCGGCTCGAGAAGATGAATCGGGACACCGGTATCGACGTGGATAATATCCTCATCTTCCAGAGTTGGGGATTCGGCGACGACTACAACCACGAGGCGTCGATCACGCGCGACATCGAATACATCCGTTCCATGCCCGGCGTCATCGCGGTGACGCCGACACGCAGCCTGCCCGTGAGCAACAGTGGTAGCGCCAATGATTTTCGCGCGACAGCAGAACGGTTTGACGAGAACAACGTCGAATATCCATCCGTCAATGCGAACACCTATGTATGGAACGAACAGGGAATCGATGCCGTCGGCGTCAAGCTCGCCGCGGGCCGTTCGTTCTACGCGGAAGAGGTCCAGTTCCGCGAATCCCGGTCGAGCGAGTTTGCACCGGTGACGATTATCACGAAGGACCTCGCGATAAAGATGTTCGGCACAGAGGATGCACTCGGCAAAACGGTTTACGATTTTTTCGGTAATGCGGCGGAGGTTGTCGGGATCATCGAGCACATGCAGGGCGCATGGATCGATTGGGATGAACTGACGAATGTCATCATCAGCCCCGGCGTTTCCGCGGGGCCGTTTATCCGATTCATGGTCAGAACGGAAGCCGGGCGGCGCGACGAACTGATCGCGGCGATCGAGGAGCAGCTGCCGAAACTCGATCGCGGGCGCATGATCCGCCGTGTCGAGCCCTTCTCGGATGTGGTCAGGCATGCCTACTCGCGCGACCATTCGATGACGATCCTGCTGCTGTCGACGATCATCCTGCTGGTCAGTATCACGAGCCTCGGCATTATCGGGCTGGCGAGTTTCGCGGTGCGCCAGCGTACGAAGCAGATCGGGACGCGGCGCGCGGTCGGTGCGACGAGGATGGACATTGTGCGCTACTTCATGATGGAGAACTGGCTGGTGACTACCATTGGCGTGGTTCTCGGGTCGATTCTTGCGCTGGCATTCAACGTCTGGCTTGTCGACACCTACGCGCTCGACAAGCTCGACTGGCACTATATACCCCTCGGCATGCTGGCGTTGTGGGTGCTCGGCCAGGTCGCGGTGCTGATGCCGGCTATGCGTGCGTCGACCATAGCCCCGGCAGTTGCAACGAGAACCGTCTGAGCACTCTACGCCGCGTACAGGGCTTGCCTATAATGGTCGCTGGGACAAGCGAAGGGCAAGACGATCCCCGATGCAAACGGTACTGATCATCGATGACAACGACGGCGTGCGGACGGCACTCGAGATGCTGTTTTCCATACACGGCGTGCGGGTACTCACGGCCTCGTCACCCGACCAAGGCACGGACTTGCTGGCAACGGAACCCGTCGACCTCGTAATCCAGGACATGAACTTCACCCAGGACACGACCGGTGGGGACGAAGGTGTCGCGTTGTTCGGACAGATTCGCCGGGTGAATCCCGAACTGCCGGTCATTCTGTTAACGGCGTGGGGCAATCTCGAGACGGCCGTGGAACTGGTCAGGGCAGGTGCGGCAGACTATCTGGAGAAGCCCTGGGACGACACCAAGCTGCTCACGACGGCGCGTAATCTGCTGCAGCTATCGGCCGTGCAGCGCGAAAAACGACAGATCGCGGAAAGCCGCGCACGTGCGCGCGACGCGCTGGCCGAAAAATTCGATTTGTGCGGCATCGTATACCGTAGCGATGCGATGCACTACGTCGTGGGTGCCGCGACGCAGGTCGCGCACGCCGATGTCCCGGTCCTGATTACGGGGCCAAACGGCGCCGGCAAGGAAAAGCTCGCGGAAATCGTACAGGCCAACTCCGGCTGCGCCGCCGGGCCGTTTATCAAGGTCAACGTCGGTGCGTTGCCTGCCGAGCTGATGGAGGCGGAACTGTTCGGTGCAGAAGCCGGCGCCTACACCGGCGCCAACAGGCAGCGCCTGGGCCGTTTCGAAGCAGCTGACGGAGGCACGCTGTTCCTGGATGAAATCGCCACGTTGCCGCCGGAGGGTCAGGCGAAACTGCTGCGTGTTCTGCAAACCGGGGAGTTCGAGCGCCTGGGCAGCAACCGGACGCGCAAGGTCACGGTGCGCGTCATTAGTGCGACCAACGCCGACCTCAAGAATGAAATTGCCAACGGCGCGTTTCGTGAGGATCTGTTTTATCGCCTGAACGTCATCGAGCTCGCAGTGCCGCCGCTGTCAGAACGGCAAGAGGACGTTTTGCCTCTTGCGATGCATTTTATTGACGACGAACACGAGTTTGGCGCGGAGGCCTTGCGTGTTCTGGAGCGGTACCCGTGGCCGGGAAATGTGCGCGAGTTGCAGAACTGTATCAAGCGTGCCTGTCTGCTGGCGCCTGGGCCCGTGATAGGTATCGAGGACCTGCGTCTCGACCCCGGCATCGGGCACACTGCCGGGGAGCCTGATGAGAACGCGGTCCGCAGCGCGCTCGAGCAAAACAACGGCGTTGTCGCGAAAGCCGCGCGTTCGCTCGGAATGAGCCGGCAGGCCTTGTACCGGCGCATGGAGAAGTATGGTATCGGTCCGGCTTAAGGTTTATAACCGCCACTATGGCTGATTCCGATCACCGCTTCTCGTTCGAAGGCAAGCTAACTCTCCTCATCGTCGCTGCCGCCACGGTAATGGCGGCGTTCGCCGTCGGCGCGTTCGCGCTGACAGGCAGCCCGTGGCTGGCGCTGCTGTTCAGCCTCGCGATTGTTTTGCCGCTATGCATCTGGGCCGTTCGCGTGTTCATGGCGCCGGTCAACCGCCTGTTCCAGGCATTGATCGGCGGCGTGGCGAGTCTGCGCGACAACGACTTCAGCATCAGCATTGCAGATGTGCGCAACGACGAGCTCGGCGATCTCGTGCGGGTGTACAACGAGCTCGGAACCATCCTGCGCGATGAGCGCCAGAATCTTTTTCAACGTGAATTGCTGCTCGACACCGTTATCCAGAGTACGCCCCTGGCGCTGGTTCTGACGAACTCGAACGGTGCAATCGTTTACAGCAACAGCAGCGCACGACACCTGTTCCTGGACGGGCGCCGACTCGAAGGACGAAGTTTTTCGGCACTGCTTGACAATGTGCCGCCGCCGATGCGGGACGCGGCACAGCGGCGCCAGGACGGCCTGTTCACCGTCGATACCGGCGCGGAGCCGGAGACCTGGCACCTGTCGCAGCGCGAATTTGTGCTGAATGCGCAGCCACATCAACTGTATCTGTTCAAACGTTTGACGCGAGAGATCAATCGCCAGGAGGTTGCCACGTGGAAGAAGGTCATTCGCGTAATCGGTCACGAGCTGAATAACTCGCTGGCACCAATATCGTCACTGGCGCACTCCGGCTCGGTGATCATCGATCAGCCGGATCGCGCGCGGCTCAGCAGCATTTTTTCGACGATCGAGGAACGCGCCAATCACCTGAAAGCCTTTATCGACGGCTATGCGCGATTCGCCAAGCTGCCGCAACCTCAGCCCGGGTTCGTCGACTGGAGTGCGCTGGTCGAATCGTTGCGGCGCACCGCGCCATTCGTGCTGCAAGAACCGCTGCCCGCGCAGCCGGGTTATTTCGATTCCGTGCAAATCGAGCAGGTGTTGATCAACCTGCTGAAGAATGCGCGTGAATCCGGCAGCGACGAGGACGAGATCACGATCGACGTGGCGGTGGATGGGGCGGCGCAGACGATACGCGTACTCGACCGCGGCGCCGGAATGTCGGAAAAGGTGCTTGCCAGTGCTTTGTTACCGTTTTACTCGACGAAGAAGTCGGGCAGCGGCCTGGGTCTGCCGCTGTCGCGCGAAATAATAGAGGCGCACGGCGGAAGGCTGAGTCTCGCAAACCGGAAGAACGGCGGCATGCTGGTGGAGATCGCGCTGCCGTGTGCCACGCCCGCTAGCGAGAACGGTCGCCGCCGCGCAAGCTGATTCCGGCGTTATAGCGTTCTTGCGTTGAAGGTGTCGCAGCTATCCGGGTTACCGTCTTGCAAGCCGGTGCGAAACCACCGCTGGCGCTGCGCAGACGTGCCATGGGTAAAGGACTCCGGGACGACGGTTCCACGACTCTGCTTCTGCAGCCGGTCGTCACCGATGGCGCTGGCAGCGTTGAGGGCTTCGTCAACATCACCAGCCTCCAGGATACCGCGTGCCCGGTCAGCACGATTCGCCCATACGCCGGCAAAACAGTCGGCCTGCAGCTCCAGCCTGACCGACAGCTGATTGGCTTCGGCCTTGCCAACGCGCTGCTTCATGCGATGCACTTCGCCGGAGATGCCCAGCAGGTTCTGCACGTGATGGCCGACTTCGTGCGCAATGACGTAAGCCTGCGCAAAGTCTCCCGGTGCCCGGTAGCGCGTCCGCATGTCATCGTAAAAGCTCAGATCAATGTATGCGTTCTGATCGGCAGGGCAGTAGAACGGGCCCATCGCGGCCTGGCCCATGCCGCAGGCAGATCGTGTGGAACCACTGAACAAGACGAGCGACGGTTCCTTGTAACGGCGGCCCTGCGCCGCGAAGATTTCCGTCCATACGTCTTCGGTATCGGCTACGACCACCGAGATCATGTCGGCCAGCGGGTCGTTCTGCAGGTCTTCCTGGGTCGGCCGGGAGCCGGTCGCGGATGCCGACACATTGGCGGACTGCATCCCCTCGAGCAATGGCGTCGGATCGATGCCGAAATACAGCGCGGCGAGTATCAGCACGATCGTGCCTATGCCACCCCCCAGCAATCCGCGCGGGGCGCGCGTCCCGCGGCGATCTTCGATGTTCGTGCTACGTCGTCCTCTGCGCCAGCGCATATTATTCTCTTATGTGATCGGGCCGGCGCATATTCTCGTTGATCCGGCCCCGCGCTGACAAATATGCCGTCAGACGCCGTCGCGTGCGAGTAAACGGGCGCAATGCGGCTCGAATACATTATTATTAACGGAAACAACAATAATACCGGGATGAGCGAAATGGCGATCACGATGCTGGACGGCTTTGCAGCAAGGGCGATGGCACGGTGGGCGGCCGCCGGGGCTTTGATGCTGTTGCTCGCATCCTGCGGGTCGCCCGACGAAGAATCGGGTGGACCGGAAACGGCCGTTGACACCGAAAGCGCTGTCCACGCCGCAGCCGTGGCGGCGACGGAAATTGAGTCCGATATTGCTTACGACGTGAAGGACGGCAGTTCGCTGGTGGCAGAGCTGTTGCCGGAGCGACTCCGCCTGATTACCGAGCCATGGTTCGGCGACCTCGACGGCATGCAGGAAAGGCGCGCGATTCGCGTGCTGGTCGTCGCCGGCGGCCCGCAGTTTTTCTATTACCGCGGCAGGCCGCGTGGCATCGTTGCCGAAGTGCTCGAGATGTACCAGAAGCAGCTGAACAAGCAGCTTGGACGCGGGCTGGATGCGGTCGAAGTGATTCCGATGCCCGTCAGTCGCGACCGCCTGTTCAGCGAGCTGGAGGCGGGTCACGCTGATCTGATTGCGGCCGACTTGACCGTAACGGATGAGCGAGCGGCGAAGTTCGACTACACGATTCCGGTGATGCGAAATGTCGACGAGCTCATCGTCTTCGGACCGGGTTTCAAGGGCGACGTGAAGACGCTGGACGACATGGCCGGTCGAGCGCTTTACGTTCGCAAGTCATCGAGTTACTACGAGCACATCCTGCGCCTGAACCGGAATTTCGAAGACAGCGGCCTGGAGCCCATACGCGTTGACCCGGCCAACGAATACCTGCGTACGCTCGACGTTGCGGAGATGGTCAACACGGGCCTGGTTGGCGCGACCGTGCTCGACAGCCACAAAGCGAAGAGCTGGCAACAGATATTTCCCGACCTCGTCGTGCGGGAAAACCTCGCCATCAATACCGGGGGTGATATTGCATGGTTCTTCCGCGAGGAAAGCCCGCTGCTCGAAAAATCACTAAATGACTTTCTGCGCACGCACCGCCAGGGCACCCTGATCGGCAACGTACTCCTGCAGCGCTATGTCGAAAACGTGCGCTGGATTCACAATGCAACCTCTGACGCTCAGATCGAGAAGCTGTGGCCGATGCTCGAGTTGTTTCGGGCCGCTGCGCGGGAGACGCGCTACGATCCGCTGATGCTGGTCGCGCAGGCGTTTCAGGAATCCGGGCTGGACCATTCGCGGCGCAGCTCCGCGGGCGCGGTCGGTATCATGCAGGTCAAACCGTCGACTGCTGCGGACAAGAACGTCGGCATTCCGAATATCGATGCGGTCGCCGACAACATTCGTGCCGGGGCGCGCTACATGCGCTTCCTGCAGGATCGCTATTTCACTGACAGCGACATGAATGAACTGGAACGCTGGGTGTTTGCGCTGGCGGCGTATAACGCGGGCCCGGCGAGGATCCAGCGGCTGCGCCGTATCGCCGCTGAGGAGGGGCATGACCCGAACCGATGGTTGGACAACGTCGAAATCGTCGCGGCGCGCAAGATAGGTCGCGAGACCGTGCGCTACGTGCGCAACGTGTTCAAGTACTACGTGGCCTACCGCCTGTCCTGGGAGCGGCGGGAGTTGCGCCAGTCGCTCGACACGAACCCGCCTGCGATTTGACCAGCACATCCATTCACTGATGCGGCCAACTAATTACCGCCTGCCGGTACCTGCCGATGCCGGTCGCATGGCAGTCAGAAACTGGCTCGTGCTGGGGCTCTTGTCCCTCGTCGCGGCCGGTCTGTTTTCGCTTTTGCTGGTCCTGGCGCGTACACCCGTGCTCCAGTCGTGGATTCCGTTCGTCGACTTCTTTCACGTGGCGCTGGTCGTGCACGTCAATCTCTCCGTGCTCGTGTGGCTACTCGCGATCAGCGCGGCGATGTGGAGTCTCGCGAATCAAACCAGCCGACGGTCGTGGGATCGCTTCTCATTCGTGCTTGCTGGCGTCGGCACCGTAATCATCGTGATTGCGCCGTTTGCGGGTGCGGGTAACCCGCAAATGAGTAATTATCTGCCGGTGCTCGACCACCCGCTATATTTCGCGGGCCTGGGGCTGTTCATCGCGGGTATTGCCAGTCACTTGCTGCGCACGATGCTCGGCGCTCGTCGCGTACAGAATCAACTGACCGGGTCCGATGCCTTGCACTACGGCGTCGTTTTTTCCGCCGCCGTGGTCGCAGCTGCGGTGTTGTCGGTCTGGGCTTCTGCGGCGGATATTACTGATGGCGTCAGCGGCCAGGTCTATTTCGAGTTCCTCTTCTGGGGCGGCGGCCACGTTATCCAGTTCGCCTTTACGCTGCTCATGATGGTTTGCTGGCTTGTGCTTGCCGAGGCAAGCGGTTGCAGGATCGATTTGACACCTCGCCTGGCGCTCGTGTTCCTGCTGTTTCTCTGTCTGCCCATCATCACGGTGCCGTTCCTCTACCTCGGGCACGACGTCGCGTCGCCGGGGCATCGACTGGCATTTACGGAATTGATGAAATACGGAGGGCTGTCCTGTCTCCCTGTCGGCCTGGCGGTCGTTGCCGGCCTCTGGTCTGCGCCGGCCTCAGAGGGTGAGGGGCGCTACTTGCGTGCAGCTTTGCATTCCTCGATCGCCTTGTTTGCCGTCGGCGGTCTGCTGGGTTTCCTTATCGCGGGCCTCGATATCGTCATTCCCGCGCACTATCACGGAGCGACGGTGGGAGTAACGGTTGCCTTCATGGGCCTTACCTACTACCTGCTGCCACGTCTCGGGTTCGAGAAACCCGCGGCACGCGCAACATTCTGGCAGCCGTATATTTACGGCGGCGGGCAGCTCATGCACATCGCCGGACTCGCATGGACCGGCGGCTACGGCGTGCAGCGCAAGACCGCGGGCGCCGCCCAGGCGGTTGACCGGTTCGGCGAAGTCGCCGGAATGGGTCTGATGGGTTTTGGCGGCCTCGTATCGGTACTGGGTGGGCTGATGTTCCTGGTGATTTGCTATCGTTCAATGCGCAGGGGCAGAGGCAACTAACAGGGACATGACGATGCAAGTTGTTTTGTTTTCGGTCAGCGCGATCGTCATCTACGCAGTGACGACGTGGGCAATCTTGCTGCTCGAGCGGCGGCGCGGCAGCGCGTTGCCGAACCGCCAGATCATTTTTTTCATTGTATTTTTTGCCCTGATACTGGTGACGTTCGAACTGCTGAAGTTGTTGCTCGCACGCTGACAGCTTCAGTGCGAAGGGCCGAATTTGCTGTGCATGCGGGCATCGAATGTCGCGAAATGCGCCGAGAACCAGTCCGCCAGCTGTTCGCTAAGCATCTCCAACGCCGCTTCACCGTCGTTCTCGATGGCGTCCATCATCGTGCGAATCTGGTCGAGCAGTTCCTCGTGATCGTTTTTGTGCGCCTCGTATTCGTCGTAGTGCCCGTCGCGCATGATGCGCTCTTCAAGCGCAAAGTGGGCAGATATTTCGGTGTGCACGTCGGCCACTGTGCGGCGAATTTCGTCGATGTCGCGCCGGTCGTCCAGTTCGGCATAGATCATGTTTATCATCTCGATCAGCGTTTGATGCTCGAAGTCGACGGCATCGATGCCGACCGAGTAGCTGTCGTTCCAGCGCAGGTATTTCATGGTTCCCCCTGTTCGAAGACGATGCGCCTGTTGTCGGCGTCAAGAAAAACAGCAATGTTCTGGCCGGGTTGCACATGTAGCTGACGCGAGGCAATAAGCCCTCCCTGCGGCGCGCCACCGGCGTCGTTGATTCGCAGCTGCAGGTGCCGCGGACCCGCGCCCAGCCGCACACGCTCATAAACCGTCGCTTTGCCGTCGGCATGGAAGCCACTCGGCGGTATTACTGCCGCGTAGACTGTCACACCGTCTATCCGCAGCTCGATGTCGAGCGGGTGCCGCCCGCGCGGGCACTGATCGGGTGTGCGCATGTTCGGCGGCAACTGCTGCAACTCCTGCTGGCTTAGCCGGGTGCACTCGCCGACGCGCGCCGCCGCGTGCGAGAAGCTGAGTGACAGCAGCGCTTCGTCTTCCGCCAGCAGCTCAAACCCGGGTCCGGCGCTGAACGTGGCAACGAAGGCAAAAAAGGCGGCAAAAGCCAGCGCCTGGCCGATAAGCCTCACGATTCATCCTCATCGATAGCGTTGTCGAGTTCGCGCCACAACGAAGCAATACCTGCCGGTGACGTGCTGTCACTGCTGCTCGCCAGTGTTATGCGGTGTGCGCCGACGCGGCGGCGCAAATGGGGGTCGCGCTCGCGGCGCAGGCGCATCTCGGTCCAGCGGCTGCCGAAGCGGAAGCGGCAGTCGCCATCGCAACCGCTGACCAGAATCCGCCGGGCAAGACCTTTACTAAGGACATAGTCGAAAAACGGGGGCGGAAGCTGTCCGGCACAGGTGACTTCCACGCAGGGTTTGCCGTTTTTTTTCAGCCAGCGGAGCTCGGCGCTGTCGCTGCAGGCGAACGCGAGCACGCGGGTCGGAATTTCCGTCACGTTGTCAATCGTTTCGCGAAGTTGCCGCATGGATAGATCCGGCAGGTCGATGCCGGGTACCAGCGCACTCTTGCGGCGGAACGGCGTCGCTGTCGGGCATGCGCCGACACAGATGCCGCAGCTTACGCATAGCTCCGGATCGACGACCGCCTCTTGCTGGTATCTCTTGCCGTCGCTGCGCGCCGCCATCTGCACGGCGTCATAGGGGCAGTCCTCGGCGCAGCGCTGGCAGCCGTTGCAGTTGTCGAGGTCGACGACGGCAACCGCGGGCGCTTTCCCGGGCGGTAGCCAGGGCGCGACAAACAGCAGGCCGCTGAGACCCAGCAGCAGTGACCACACAGCGCCCGGCGACCACCGGTCGACCAGCGGGTAGAAATGCAGGTAGAACCAGTCGAGCTGTACCACCTGCGGTACGCGGGCGAGATCGGCCTTCTCCTGCAGGGGCGCGGGAAATGTGGCGGCGAGCAGGAGCAGTGCGATGAGTGTGCCTGCCATCAGCCGGCGGGTGGGGTTTATGCGCGGCCGGCTCAGTTTGAAGACATGCAGCCAGATGCCGAATACCAGGAATATGGGGAGTCCGATGAGATGCAGAAACGCCATGAGTGTGAAAAACCGGTCGCTGAGCAACGACGGGCGCAGGAAGTTCGCCGCCATCTTGTCGGTGAATACCGGGATGCGGTCGATGAGTTCCGCAGAGGTGATAGCCACGTACTGAGCGAGCTCGTCCCATACGAGCCAGTAACCGCTTACGCCGAGCAGGAACACCAGCCAGATCAGGGGAATCCCGGTCGCCCAGGAGAACCAGCGCTTCAGGCGATACGCGTTGCGCGAAAACTCCTTCACGATGTGCAGAAACAACGTCACGACAAGCGCGTCGGACGCATAGCGATGCAGGCTGCGCATCATGCCGCCGAGGTACCACTGTTCCGTTGCGAGGTAGTGCACGGATTCGAAGGCCCCCGTGACACTCGTGCGGAAAAAAAATAGCAGCCAGATGCCGCTGACGAGCACCACCCAGCAGAAAAAGATGCTGAGCGACCCCAGGTGATTCAGGGGATTGTGTTGTTCCGAAAAACTCCAGCGTAAGTAACGGTGCGGAGGCCCAAGCAGGCGACGCGCCAGGTTTTGCAGCAGGGCGAGCATGATTGCGGGTTCAGGATCGGCGCGCCCGACGCGCCTCGCGCAGCAGGTAGATGGCAATAGAGAGAACGATTATCAGGCCGATCGCGGTCTGAATGAACAGGGAGTTGTCGATCTCGTAGCGGCCAGTGGCGGGGTTATACACGGTGCAGAACAGGCGGACCTTGTCGACCAGGGTCGCGACCGGATGCCCCGCAGACTGCGGTCGGTTGAAAACCAGTTGCTTAAGCGGCTCCACCAGCGCCGGCAAATTGAAACTGACGCCGTAAACCTGGCTGTATACGCGGCCGTCTCTGTCAATAACGCTCAGTTGGTTCAAATGGTCGAAACCACGCGCGGATGGGAAAAACTGGAAGCCGAGGTCGGCGCTCAACGCCTCTATGGTTTCGCGATCCGCACTGAGGAATCGCCAGCCGGGCCGGTCGATTCCCTGTTGTCGCGCGAAGCCCTTCATCGCCGCCGGTGTGTCATTGGCGGTGTCGAAGCCGATCGTCACGATGTCGAAGGACTCTTCGCCGAGTGCGTTCATTGCCGACTTGCTGGCCCCGGCAAGATGTTTGGTCGCAGTGGGACAGATGTGATGGCATGAGGTAAAAATCATGCTGATCACGAACGGCTTGCCCTGCAGCTGGTCGAGTCGGAATACCTGTCCGTCGGTATCGATAAACGCATAGCCACCGAGTATGTTGCCCATGGCAGCCTGTGAGACGCGCAGCGCCTGGTCGCGATCGTAATCGCCGGCTGCAGCAGCTGCGGCGGAATACATCAGCACGATCAGCCAAAAAACAAAGCGGGCGAACGAATACCGTTCGCCCGCTACAAAGTACCGTCGAGGGGTTGTTACGACATCGGCCATACGGATGCCAGGTACTTCCAGTTGACCGCGTAGTACAGAACAAAGACAAGCAGGAAGAACAGCGCCAGCAGAAACGTGCCTGGCGCGGCAAATCCCCACTTGCCGGCGGCCGCATGCCCGCCCTCGGGAACGAGAACGGGTTGTGCTTTCTGCAGCCTGGTCGTCGCTACGCCGTAATCAGATTCCGATTCGACGGGTTTGCCGAAGAACACCGACAATACCGTCACCAGTATGAAGAT
>JAHHOT010000166.1 GCA_018677555.1 Gammaproteobacteria bacterium
GCGCCACGGACCTGCGTCATTTTCAGGATCTGGGGATCGAGTACTACCGCTACATCGCTTAGCGATACAAGACCCCTCGAATCCTCCGGGCCATGCGTCCTCGAGGCGGGATATCGACCGCTCGACGTCCTGCTACACGTTGCTGTAGTTGCGAAGCGTCTCTGCGTGCTGGTCGAGCAGCCGCTGCCATTCCATTTTGAACCACGGCGTGTAGATTTCCGGGCGGGATTCGAGATCGTCGTTGAGGTCTGCGACACTTATCAATCGAATCGCGGCAATCTCCGTCCGGTTGACGACCGGTTTATCGTTACAGCGGCCCAGGAACACCCAGCAGAGCTCGTTTTCGGAACCGGCAGCCCCGAAGCGAGCCTGGTAAGTAAACTTGTAGACAAATTCCGTTTCGGCATCGATGCCCAGCTCTTCCTCCAGCCGCCGCCTCGTTGCCGTTGTCATGTCCTCGCCAAGGCGCGGGTGGCTGCAACAGGTGTTCGACCAGTAAAGAGGCCAGAGACGTTTGTCGGCGCTGCGTTGCTGCAATAACAACTCACCCTTGTCGTTGAACAGGAACAGCGAAAACGCGCGGTGCAATACACCGTCACCGTCGTGACAATGCGCTTTGTTCAACGAGCCTATGTCCCGGTCGTCCTCGTCGACGAGAATCAGCTCCTCGCTGTCGTTCGAGACCACCCTGTTCGCTACATCGTGCATGTCAGTCATTGCCGTGTGCCAGATCCAGCACATCATAACCTGCACGACGCCATGCTGTTGACACTTGTTGCGACGAACCCGGGCAAAGCGCCACGACCGCTCCGCCGCCGCCCGCGCCGGTCAGTTTCGCACCCACGGCGCCATTACGCCGCGCGATGTCAACCATGCGCTCCAGTTCAGGCGTCGAAACCTGCAACGCATTGAGCAATCCATGGCAGACGTTCATCATGGCGCCGAGCCCAGAGTAATCCTCATTTTGCAGTGCTTCGCATCCGGCAACGCTCAGCCGGTCGATCTGGTCGAACAGTCTTGCATAGAGGTTTGGGTTTGCCTCGTAGCCAACGCGCACCTTGCTGACTTGCTCGCGCGTACTGCCGGGCTTCGAGCTCACGGCAATCAGCAATGGCGGCAAATTTTTGAGGGATATCCTGCACTCGGACACCGGCAGGCCCTTACGGTAGAGCATTGGCTCGGCATAGACCGCGAGCAGGTTGTCGACGCCCGATGGATCGCCGTGCATCTTTTGTTCGCAGCGAAAGACAATCTCGTTTTCGGCCTGCGCATCGAGGTTCAGCCCGAAGCACGCGGAAATGGCCCGCACAATCACCGTCGCCAGCGATGCTGACGAGCCCAGGCCGACGCCGGGCGGAACCGTTGCAGTTACGTTTACATGACAACCTCGCCCCGCCATATCAAGATGTTCTGCGATGGTATTCAGAATCGTGACTGCACCATCGTCCGGCGGCGATTCCTTGCCTGTCGATACATCCACGCGCCAGTCGTCGACCACAAGGCGCAGGCCCGATTCTGCCTTCGTGGCAGTTGCAGTAAGTGCGTTCGGGATAGGCAACGCGAGAACATGCTTGTTATACACAGCGGCATGCTCACCCAGGAGAATGATCTTGGCGGCAGCCGAAACGGTATTTGTGGCCGGCGCATCCTGCGCTGGCGCGGTGTCGAGTGCCTGCAAAATCTCGCGCGCTTTCCACGCCTTGATCTCGCCGCTCGCGATCAGGCCGTCAACGACAGCGTCGAACCGGCTATCGGGGGTACCGACGCTGGCCGCAACACTTCGCGCATGCAGACGCATGTGACCGGACTGAATGCCGCTGCTCGCCAGCGCGCGCAGTGCTGCGAAGTTCTGCGCAAGCCCCGTAGCGCCCATCACTTCGGTCAGCATTCGCGCTGAATCGACGCCCGCGATTTGCAGGCCCAGCGCAACTGCAGGATTCGCGCGCAACGACCCGCCAACCGTGCCGATTTTGACCGGCAGTCGCAGCGCTCCCGCCAGATTGCTGTCAGCATCGATCGTCCACGCCGACAACGAACGATATTGTCCATCACGCGCCGCGAATGCATGGGCCGCAGCCTCGATCGCACGCCAGTCGTTACCCGTCGCGATCGCAACAGCATCGATGCCGTTCATTATTCCTTTATTGTGCGTTGCGGCCCTGTAACGATCGACACGGGCGAACTCGCTGGCGCCAACAATGCGATCCCGGACCGATTCGCCGCTGAAACCCGCCATGGCAAGATCCTGCGTGCGAACCACGACAGACGCTTCGACGATCGACCGATCGGCCAGATTCGACAGGATTTTCAGCGACGCCGTCAGTCCGCAAATTTTCTCGACGTCGGGCGCCAGGAACTCGCAAATCGAGTTGACGACATTCGCACCCATGGCATCGCGTGTATCCACCAGGACATGTACGACCGGCAGTTGCGTACCGTCACCGAGATCGTGATACCGGGTCTCGATGTCGCGTACACCCCCACCACGGGCAACAAGCCGAGGCTGGCTTTCGTTCGCGAGGCGCACAAGCGCGTTTTTTTCCGCTTCGATCTTGTCCAGCGCGGGCGCCGCCTCGGCAACGGGAACCAGCGAAATCTGCCCGATGAGAAGGGGTTCGGAGACCCGCGCTTCAATGCCGCGGCCGTTGCGCATCAGCTTCGCGGCACCGCTGACTCCGGCGACGATTGACGGTTCTTCGACGACCATCGGCACAACGTGGTCGCGGCCATTGATACGGAAATTGGTTGCCACGGCAAGGGGCAGGCCGAAAACTCCGATGACATTCTCGATCATCCTGTCTGCGGGACCCGCACCGAGAAGCGGCGCTCCGCTGCGCAAGACCTGCGCGTCGTCTTCCGAAAGAAAACCGCCAGACAGCAGCCTGTCGATTCGTTCGTCGACACTCAATCGATAAAAACCGGGAAGCCGGGAATCCATCATGCGGCCTGCTCGTGCAACGTGACACCGGTAGTGTCCAGTTGCGTATCGACGAGCGAGAAGCCCTGAGCCGCGGCAGTGGCGACGAACTCATCCAACCGCGTGTCGGCCGCCGGCGCCAATGCGATACCGATATCTCCCCCGCCCGCACCGCAGGGCTTGTAGACAATTCCTGCATCTTTCGCACATTCCGCGAGTGCGCGGTGCCCGGCCGAGAAAATGCCGGCGCCGTGGGCCCGGTCGAACTCGTGAAGTACCGCAGTGTAGTCGCGCAACACGGTAAGTATTTCCGCCGCGGCACCGTCCTGCCAGCACTCCGTTGCTGCCGCGGCCTGGCGCAACAGCGCGCGCAGCGGTCTGTCGTCTGCGGCAATTCCGCTGACGCGCCGGATACTTGCAGTGGTATCGGCTGCTCGACCGCTCCAAAGCAGGCGAAACTCGAGTCCCTGTGGCCACGCAAGTTCGCTCAGCTCCGGCCCGGGCGACATGTGGTAACGAATCACTCCGCCACTGTAACAGGTCGCAATATCGACACCGCTGCCGCTGCCGCCCTGGAAACGCTTGTGGATGTCTGCGACCCGCTCGACAGTCACTTCCCCGAGGTCGAGTGCGCCTGCTGTGGCCACCGCAACCGCCACGGTCACTGCCGCGCTGGAGCCGATGCCGAGCTTGCGCGTTCCGCTCGCGTCGCAACATGCACGCGAGTCAATGGTCAGCCTGAATGGCGGTAAGCCCGACATGCGAAATGACTCGAGCACCCGCGTGACCAGCGCCGGGCCGGGCCTGTCGAGCCAGGCGATGCCGCCGTTTTTTTCGATAACGAACGGGAAGTCGCCCTCGACCACGCCTTTAGCCTGCACCAGGCTACTGCCGACAGCGGTCTGGTCAATCCTGGCGTGGACCCGCCTGTCGACCGCCATGCTGATTGCGGGTGCTCCGTGCAAGACTGCGTACTCTCCCGCGACAATGACCTTGCCCGGGGCGCTCGCGTGTACCCTGTTCAATCAACCGTCACCTTTCTTGCACCAATGCCGAGCGCCGACTGCATCGTTTTTCGTACTCCTTCGGTCGATGCAAGCGCCGCTTGCGCCGCTTCAGCCGACTCTGGCAGACAAACGACTTTCACCTGGGGCCCGGCGTCGATGGTGAAAAACACCGCATGGCCGGCATCCTGCAAGCCGCGTACCGTTTCCATGCAGGCAAGCGTTGCCTTGGTCCAGTAGACAATGGGCGGCCGCGCGCCCCACATGACCGAATGCATCTTCAGGCAATTGTGCTCCGCGATAGCGCCGAGTTTTGCAAAGTCCCGCCGTGCAATTGCGGCGCGCGCAGCCGCAAGATCTTCGTCCTGGCGATCAACCCAGCTTTGGTAGAACGGCGAGGTTTGTGCGCAACGGATCATCGCATCTCCGGAGCCAACGGCCTTGCCCGCCTCCTCGGTAACCGCAACGATAACCTGCAGTGGCCACTCGGCGGGGCCCGCCAGCGTGGTGACATCAATGCCCGCCGACGTAATCGCGAGTTCGACGAATCCGTCGAAGAGCGAACGCGCCGCGGAGCCCGATGCCCGTCCCGCCAGGCGGCTGAGTTCGGCGCGCTCATGGCCGCATCCTGCCGCGTCGCTGGCCGCTACAACCAGGGCCGCAAACGCGGACGCCGACGAGGCCAGGCCGGCGGCAATCGGGAAATTGCTTGCCGACGTGACGCGCGCGCCGGCGCGGCCCTTGCCCGCGACGGAATCCAGGCAGCGCGTAACCCTCGGCAACATCTCGTCCGCCGGCACGCCATTGACGATCAACAGGTCGTCGGCAACGCCGAAATTGACAGACATGCGCGTCCACAACGAATCCAGGGTGATGGAGATTGAGCCGGTTGCCGGGAGATTGGCCGCAACGTCCCGTTTACCCCAGTACTTCACAAGGGCAATATTCGGTTGCGCCTGGGCACTTGCCTGCATCATGGGGTTCCAGCGGAGTTCGGGTGGCAAAGCCAATCGGGTGCGCGATTATAGCCCAGCCTCCCGCTCGAATCGGGGTTGCCGCGTTCCCCGGCAGTTTCAGTGTAGGCTTGCCGGTAACAGGATGATGTTATGAGTTTTTCAGAACGGCAGGACAACTACCTGCAGCGGATCAATGATTGCCTGGAAAACGCGGTGCCGCCCCCGACCAGCACGCCGCGACGGTTGCATGAAGCGATGCGCTACGCCGTGCTCAATGGTGGTAAACGCATACGCCCGCTGCTTGTTTATGCTGCAGGCGAGTGCTTGCACGTGGCGCCCGCAAAGCTGGATGCGCCGGCAACCGCCATCGAACTCATTCATGCATTTTCGCTGGTACATGACGACCTGCCTGCAATGGATGACGACGAACTCCGTCGCGGCGAACCTACCGTTCACGTCAAATTTGACGAAGCAACCGCGATACTTGCCGCCGATGCGCTGCAACCGCTTGCTTTTGCCACCCTGGCGGCTGGCCAGGAGCTAACCGACCGGCAAAAAGCGAATCTTGTATCTCTCATTGCGGCAGCCTGCGGCTCGACCGGCATGACCGGGGGACAATCGATCGACCTCGACGCCGAGGGCAAGACATTGAACGAAATGCAGATCCGCCAGATGCACGAGTTGAAGACCGGGGCGCTGATTCGCGCATCGGTCATGTCCGCCTGTTACCTGGCGGAAGCCGTCAGTACCGAGGAACTTACTGCTCTCGATCGCTTTGCGACGGCCATCGGACTGGCATTCCAGATTCGTGATGACATACTCGACGTGGAAGGCGAAACCGGCGTGATCGGCAAGACGGCCGGCGCGGACCAGTCTCGCAACAAGGCAACCTGGCCGTCTGTATTCGGCCTCGAGGCATCCCGCGAGGACTGCAATACCCTGTTGCACGATGGTCTGACCGAGCTGGAACGATTTGGCGAACGCGCGGATGCGCTTCGGTACCTGGCCCGGCTGATTGTCGAACGCGAGCAATGAACGAGCGAAAAATCCTGCACGTGGACATGGACGCGTTTTACGCGTCGGTCGAGCAGCGGGATAATCCTGAGCTGCGAGGCAAGCCGCTGGTCGTCGGCGGTGACAATCGCGGCGTCGTTGCGGCCGCCAGCTACGAAGCGCGTCAATTCGGCATTCGCTCTGCAATGCCGATGAGCGAAGCGCGGCGACGCTGCCCGGAGCTGCTGCGCGTGGCGCCGCGAATGTCGCACTACAAGTCCGAGTCGGACAAGATCTTCGAGATATTCCGTGAACATACGCCGGAGGTGGAAGGTCTTTCGCTGGACGAAGCGTTTCTCGACGTCAGTGGCAGCTTGTCGCTGTTTGGCCCCGAGCTCGGGATAGCGCAGCGCGTCAAGCGACGCATCCGCGAGGAGACCGGGCTGACGGCGTCGGTCGGTGTCGCCCCGAGCAAACTCGTTGCGAAGATTGCGTCGGATCTCGACAAGCCCGACGGCCTCGTCGTCGTCACCATGGAAAACATGCAGGAAACGCTGGATCCGCTGCCTGCAGCGGTCATTCCCGGTATCGGACGCGAGACACTGGCGCGGCTTGCCGAGGCGGGCATCCGCACGGTTGGTCAACTGCGAGTTGCACCTGATCGCCTGCTGGAACCTGTTTTCGGCCGCTTCACGCAGCGTGCCCGCGAACGTGCCTCCGGCATCGATCACCGACCGGTGATCGCGGAACGTGCCGACAAATCGATCAGTGCCGAGGAGACCTTCGACACCGACCTTCACAGGAGACCGGACCTGGACCGGCATTTGTTGCGCCTGACCGAGCGGATGGCGAGCCGCCTGCGGGCCAGGAGCCTGTTCGCAGGAACCCTGCAGGTGAAGATCCGGCGAGCGGACTTTACAACCTACACCCGCCAGACCGTGCTCAATCCGCCCGGCAACAGCACGGATCAGCTATACGACCTGGCTCGCGCTCTGCTATCCGACTGGCAGGGCGAGTTCCCCGGTGCACGTATCCGGCTGCTGGGAGTCGGCGGCAGCAAGCTCAGCAGCGGCATGCAGGCGGATTTATTCGATTCACACGCCGCGGAAGGCTCGACGGCGCTGGATCATGCCGTGGACAGCATTCGTGAAAAGTTCGGTACAACCTCGGTTAGCCGTGCCCGCAGCTTGGACCCGGATCAAATCAGGTAGAATCCGCCCCAGCGCCGCAACCGGACAGGCCACGCTCAACAATGTACGAGTCTTACTTCGGGCTGAACGAAAAGCCGTTCACCATTACGCCGGACCCCCGCTACCTGTTCATGAGCGAGCGGCACGGTGAGGGACTCGCACATCTCGTTTATGGCATTACCGAGAGCGGCGGCTTCATTCAGCTCACCGGCGAGGTTGGCACCGGCAAGACCACGCTCGTTCGCACAATGCTCAACCGGGTTCCGGCCGAGGTGGACATCGCGCTAATCCTCAACCCGCAGCTGTCGCCGACCGAGTTTCTGGCCGCGATTTGCGAGGAGCTGGGCGCGCCCTTGCCGAAGGACCGAAGCAGCAGCAAAGCGCTGGTCGATTCGCTCAACCAGCACCTGCTGGCAACCCATGCACAGGGTCGCCGCACCATTCTGCTGGTCGATGAGGCACAAAATCTGTCACGAGCCGTGTTGGAGCAACTGCGGCTGCTAACCAACCTCGAGACAGCGCGGCAAAAACTCCTGCAAATAATCCTGATTGCGCAACCCGAATTGCGCGACATGCTATCCAAGCAAAACCTGCGCCAGCTTGCGCAGCGAGTTACGGGCCGTTATCACCTGGAACCCCTGTCGCGAGAGGAAACGGCAACGTATATCGATCACCGCCTGCGTGTTGCCGGTGCGTTGCGTGACATATTCGATGCGACCGCAAAGAAGGAGATCTATCGCCTGTCCGGCGGGGTACCTAGAGTGATCAACGTCATCTGTGACAGATCGCTCCTCGGCGCCTACAGCTCGGAAAAACAGACCGTCGATCGGAAACTCGTTCGCCAGGCCGCGGAGGAGGTCGCCGGTGAACCGCTGCCGCCGCGCATGCTGAAGTGGGCCGCGCCGCTCATTGGCCTGCTGCTTGCCGCAATTCTGATTGTGGGCATGCTGCAATTGGCGCCTACTGACGAAGCGAGCGACGCAGCGGTTGTGTCACTGCCGCTGGGTGAGCGCGCGGAACCCGCCGTGGTCGAGATGGCCGCGGCGTTGCCTCCGGCAAGCGATCCTGCGGTCCAGCCCGATGCCAGCGGCGGGCAGAGCACCGACGTAATACCGATAGCTTCGGAGCCTGTCCCGGAACCGCCGCCGCTCGCCGAACAGCTTGCCGGCTTTGCCGATTCCGCGACGGGCGAGAATGCTGTCTCGACGCTGTTCGATCTGTGGGGCATACGCTATTCGCCCGGAAGCGGCGGCGCCTGCCCACAAGCCAGGGCGCAGGGCTTTGGTTGCGCATTTCAGCGGGGCTCGTGGAGCGGAATTCGCCAACTGGACCGACCGGTCGTGCTTACGCTGACCGATGAAGCCGGCAACAGCTATCAGTCGGTCCTCGCTGCCACGGATGACGGTACGGCCGAGCTGCTGGTTGGCGACAGTCGCCTGCAAGTGCCCGTCGCCGAGCTACTGAACTTCTGGTTCGGACAATACCTGCTCATCTGGCGGGCACCCAACGGTAACGGCCAGGCAATTCGGCCCGGCATGCGCGATGCGAACGTCTTGTGGTTGCGCCAAAGCCTGGCGACGATCGACAACCAGCAGTCGCCCAGCTCGATCGATGCCGACTACTTCGACGATGGGCTGGAACAACGAGTGCGGCAATTCCAGCGTGAGAACCGCCTGCAGGTCGATGGCCTCGCGGGACACCAGACGCAGATTGCCATCAATTCGCGGCTTGCCCTGGATGGCATTCCCCGCCTTTCCCGTAACGCCGACGCGGCGATGTAATCATGTCGTTCATCCTCGACGCATTGAAAAAATCCGAAGCTGACCGGCAGCGACAAAGCACGCCCGGCATTGCCGACGTTGCCGAAGCCAGGGACCGCAATTCATCACCTCGCTGGCTCTGGATCGTTATGGGCTTGCTCGCCGTTAATCTTGTGGTTCTCGCGGTACTGCTGATGCGCCCTGCGCGAGAGCCTGTAAGCCCCGAGATTTCCGTGCCACCGCCTGCCACGTCGCGGCCCGCACAAACGGCCGGGCCGATGGCGGCGACCGAACCCGCCACCCGTGAGGCGCCGTCCAGTTTTTCAGAGCTCGTTTCGGAAGCCAAACAGCGTTCGCCGGCGGCAGCGAGCGAAGAGCCGGACCCGGTTCCGGAGGCGCCACCAGTCGCTGAGCCCGCGGCAAGGCAGCCAGCAGCGCAATCGTCAGCTCCATCGACGCTGACCCAGGCCTATCCGACCCTGAACGAACTGCGTGCAAGTGGCTCGGTGCAACTGCCTGACCTGCACCTGGACATCCATGTCTACGCAGAGCGTGCCTCCGAACGCTTTGTCTTTATCAACATGAACAAATACAGCGAGTATGCAACCCTGACCGAAGGTCCGACGGTCAGCGAAATCGTGCCCGAGGGCGTCATACTCGATTATCGCGGCACGGAATTCCTGTTGCCGCGCCAGTAGCCGCGGCATTCACGCGAATCAGGCCTTCGACAAGACCCGCCCCGGCATCAGGGTGCGTACGCCGGACCGTCGGCGACGATGAGATCCTCGCCTTCGTTGCGCGCATTGTTGACGCGCCGATCGACCGGCCAGGCACGAAACTCCGGGCTGTTGGCAGCGACCTCGTCGAGTAATTCCTTATCTCCCGCGAGCCAGCGCGAGGAAAAGTCCGGTTGCAGCACGACCGGCATGCGTTGATGCAACCCGCTCATATACTCGTTGGCGGCCATGGTGATGATCGCAGCGGTCTGCAGCGACTCGCCGCTTTCCTTGTCGGTCCAGTTCTCCCACAGGCCGGCGAACGCAAACGGCTCACCGCTGGCGAGGGATATGAAGTACGGTGTCTTGCCGTCACCTTCCTTGCGCCATTCGTAGAAACCGTCGGCAAGAATCAGGCAGCGCCGGTTCTTGTACGCTGCCCGGAATGAGGGCTTTTCGGCGACAGTCTCGGCACGTGCGTTGATCATTCGATTGCCAATGGACGGATCTTTCGCCCAGAACGGTACGAGGCCCCAGCGCAATGCGACCAGTTCCGCCGACTGTTCCGTGTCGTTTCTGACGGCGGCTATATCCTGGGTCGGCGCAATGTTGTAACGCGGCTTGAAGTCGGATGTGGCCGTCGCACCGAACAGTGCCGCGGTTGCCTCGGCGGGCGAGTAAAATGCGAACCGACCACACACGGGAAAGCACTCCTATTCGCGAATACCGACGCCGCGATTCATCAATATCATGCTGGCGCTGAACAATGCGATGACGAATACCGCCACGATCGCATACGCTTTGGCGATGCTGATGTCGGACGTACCCAATATACCAAAGCGAAACGCGTTCACCATGTAGAGGATCGGATTCGCGAGTGAAACCTTTTGCCAGAACTCGGGCAACAGGGAAATCGAGTAAAAGACCCCGCCGAGGTAGGTCAGTGGCGTAAGCACGAAGGTGGGGATAATGGAAATGTCATCGAATTTCCGGGCGAATACCGCGTTGATGAATCCAGCCAGCGCGAAAACGATTGATGACAGCAGCACCATGGAGAACGTGATTGCGGGGTTTGCAATTTCCAGGCGCGTAAATGCCAGCGCAATCATGGTGACCATGGCGCCCACCAGCAGCCCGCGTATGACTCCGCCGGCAACGTGCCCGATGATGATCGTTGCGTTGGACATTGGCGAAACCAGCATTTCTTCGACGTGACGTCCGAACTTTGCCCCGAAGAACGACGAGACGACGTTGCCGTAGGAATTGGTTATGACCGACATCATGATGAGACCCGGGGCGATATATTGCATGTAGTCGAAACCGCCCATGTCGCCAATGCGGCGACCAATCAGGTTTCCGAAGATAATGAAATAAAGGGTCATCGTGATCGCGGGTGGCACGATCGTCTGCACCCAGATACGCAGCACGCGAATGACTTCTTTCCTGACCAGCGTTTTCAGGCCGACCCAGTTAAGCCTGAGATTCATGGCGCCGCGCTTCCGTTCTGGGCCACCGAGCCGCTGCCCTTGCTCTCCACAAGCCCCATGAACAATTCTTCAAGTCGATTCGATTTGTTGCGCATGCTGACGACGCATATCCCGGCGGCGCCGAGCGCGACGAAAAGGTCGTTGAGATTCTGCCCGCGACTTATCGCGACCTCGAGTTCGCTGTCGTCCGCGAGATGTGTCTCGTAGCCGTCTATCGACGGTACTTTCTCGAGCGGGCTTTGCAAACTGAGCACCACCACTTCGCGTTGCAGTTTTCTCAACACAGTGCTCATGCGCGCATTCTCGATGATCGTTCCGTCGTCAATGATCGCAACATGACGGCAGAGACTTTCGGCCTCTTCAAGATAATGCGTCGTCAGGATTATCGTGGTGCCCGAGGCATTGATCTGCCGCAAAAACTCCCACATCGAGCGGCGGATCTCGATATCCACGCCCGCGGTCGGTTCGTCGAGAATCAGCAGCCGCGGCTCGTGAATGAGCGCGCGTGCGATCATTAACCTGCGCTTCATGCCCCCCGACAGGTTTCTCGCTGGCTCGTCGCGACGATCCCACAGGCGCAATTCGCGCAAGTATTTTTCGGCCCTTTGCAGCGCGAGCTTGCGGCCTATGCCGTAGTAGCCGGCCTGGTTCATCACGATATTCAATACCGAGTCGAACAGGTTCAGATTGATTTCCTGGGGGACCAGGCCGAGATTCGCTTTGGCGGCTTCGATATTCTTGTCGATATCGATGTCGAAGATCTTGACGGTGCCACTGGTCTTGTTGACGAGCGAACATATGATGCCGATCGCCGTCGTCTTGCCGGCACCGTTTGGGCCGAGCAATGCATAGAAGTCGCCCGCCTCTACTTCGAAATCGATGCCCTTGAGTGCCTGCACCCCGTTCGGGTAGGTCTTCGTCAGCTGTCGTATGGTTAGCGCGTACATGGCGACGCGTATTGTATACGTGCTTGGCGGAGGTGGTCTCGACTAATCGCGCGGCTCAGCCAGACGCAGACCGGGGGCAGCGCTGCGGCTGGCAGCCATACGCCAGGAAGAGGTGGCAGCCGTGTCGGGACAGGTGAGGATCTGCTGTAACGCCCCCAGGTGCGCGGCGCGGCGTACCCGCTTCGCAGTGCTCGTCCCGTCGCAAATCAGTTTGCGCCAGAAGCGTTTTTCGCTGCCGCAGCGAAGAACCAGCAGGTCCGACTTGCTTTCGACGCGTGCCAGCAGGTCGCACAACGTGAGCTCGGCAATCTGTTCCGACCAGTGCAGACTCGCCCCGCAAATCAGGCGTGCGGCATATGGATTTCGCTTGCAAAGCCCCCACAGGAACCCGGTCGCGGCGGCGATGAGACGGGCAGCGATCGCCTGGCTACCGCCGGCGTCGAAGATGTCCCGGGTGGGTGCGGCGTCGAGGATCTCGTCCCAGTACCCGGCATCGCGCTCACGCAAGGAAAAAAGGAGAAAGGGCGCGGTGGCGAGGCTTGCCGCGCGTCCCTGGCTCAGCGTCGCGAGCTCTGCGGGACCGTCCCCTGGTACGGCGCTGGCGAACACCTCCGGGTGCCGTCGGATCACCCGCAAAAAGTCCAGATTGAGCGCGCGGACGTTATCGTAGTCCGCCGACAGTGGTCCTGAGTAGTCCATCCGGGTCCCCGGCGAGTTCATTTCTGGCCGCTCTGTGGAGTTTCAGCGTCGCTGATTGATTCCCCATAAGCAGATCGTATAAGCTTTTATATCACCATATATGGTTCAAAACTATCACAAAGAACAAGAAATGCGACTTACTGACAACCGCTATGCCAGCGAACGCAGCCAGTTCGAACTGGCTTTACGCATGATCGGCCACGAGGCACGGACCCGCACCATCCGCGCCTGTACCGGGCTCTCCGACGACCGTATTCGCAAGCTGTATGCCACCTATTTCAGGGACTCGGGCCAGCATGCCGTCAAACGGCGCCGCGGCAAGTCGCCACAGCAGGTGGCGCTGTTCGTCAAGAACCCGTCGAACCAGCTGGAGGCGACGACGCTGGTGGCGCTTTATTGCGCCAGCCTGCTGCTGCGGATCGACGCTCGAAACCGCATGCAGCCGTGCTGGCCCCGCCCGGACGTCGAATACGGGCACCGTGTGTGCCGCGCGTTCGAGACGTTTCGACTGCTGCACCGCAACCCGCGCCTGAATTTCGAATGGGCCTGGAGTTTGCTGCAGAGCGCGTCAATGAACGACGAGCTTTACCTGTCGGCCTGTACTACCTGCGGCAGTGGCTACGTGCAGGATGCCTACGCGCTGGACCACGGCGTTTGCCCCGGCTGCGTCATATCCAGGCGCCGGCACGATCGCAGCCGGCGCTCGCGTCGATAGGCACGGTCCCTGCGAGGGCACGCAGACTGCGCTTTCGCGTATTTACCGACATGCTTGCGGTAAACTTGCGCGCGCGCGGTCATCGCCGCGCTGTGTCAGGAAATCACGGCGGCGCCAATGAATGGACAGAACGTCTTTGCGGGTGCATATGTAGACCGCTCGGGTCACCTGCGCGAGGATCCGGACTGGCTGCTCGCTGCCATCGAGGATGCGGGCAGCCTGTTTGTCCCGGTCTGGGGGGATCGCCTGCTGGCCGTTGGCGAACCGGTGAACACGGTTCTGCTGTCGCGTGACGATGTCGCGAGCTACATCGACGACGAAGAGATCATTTTTCTCGGCATGTTTCGCGAACGGCCGGCGTTTGCGGTCGCCATCGAACGGAGAGAACAGGCACCATTCCAGGATCGCGGAGAGTTTCATGACCTGCGCTACCTCGGCAGCGTCGTCCCTGTTGACCAGGCCAATCTGATCGCGCACGCGCGGGCGCTGGTCCTGTGGAACCGCTTGCAGCGCTTTTGCAGCCTCTGCGGTGCGCCGTCGCGCGCCCAGTCCGGCGGCAACACACGCATCTGCACCAACACGGATTGCGGCGGCAATATTTTTCCGCGTGTCGATCCAGCCATCATCGTACTTGTTTCCCACGGCGACCGCTGTCTCCTGGGCCGACAGCCGAGTTGGCCGGAAGCCCGTTACTCCACTATTGCGGGTTTCGTCGAGCCAGGCGAAAGCCTCGAAGATGCCGTCGTACGGGAGGTACAGGAGGAAACGAATATCGACACGAACAACGTGCGCTACCACAGCTCGCAACCCTGGCCATTTCCTTCATCGCTGATGCTGGGTTTTGTCGCGGACGCCACCAGCGAAGAAATTCGGCTGAACGACGGCGAACTGGAGGACGCCCGCTGGTTTACCCGCAAGGAGTTGCGTTCCGGATTCCCGAAGCTGCCTTATCGTTTGTCGATTGCAAGACGACTCGTCGACGATTGGATTGCCGGCGGGAAAAACTGACTGCAATGTGCCTGATCGTATTTGCCTGGCAAGCCACTCCCGACAAGCGGCTGCTGCTCGCCGCCAATCGCGACGAGCTGCACGCGCGGCCGACGCGGGAGGCACACTGGTGGCCCGATCGGCCGGACTGCCTGGCCGGGCGCGACCTGCAGGCCGGCGGATCGTGGCTGGCGATCGGCCGCGGCGGTCGCTTTGCGACGGTGACCAATTATAGCGAGCAGCAGGACCGCAGGTCCTGGCCTGCATCACGCGGCTTGCTGGTGACCGACTTCCTTGACTCGGCGGCAACGCCATTCGACTTTGCTCGCAGCCTGGCCGGGGATCGCTATGCCGGTTTCAACCTGCTGCTGAGCGACGGCGCCGAACTCGTGTATGTTTCGAATCGTGGCGACGCGCCGGTCAGGCTCGAACCCGGCATTTACGGTCTCGCCAACGCCTCGCTGGACGCGCCGTGGCCGAAACTCTTACGCAGCCGCGACTGCCTGGCCGGGCTGGTCGCCGCCGGGCAGGCCAACGAGACCGCACTCATGCGCCTCCTCGCGGACCGGCAACCGGCGGCAGCAGCGGAGATTGACGGGACCGGGTTGCCGTTCGCGCTCGCCCGTGCGGTTTCTGCACCGTTCATCGTAACGCCAGAGTATGGCACCCGCTGCTCAACGGTCATCGACTGGAACCACGCGGGATCCGTTCGCTTCGTCGAACGTCGCTTCGATGCGAGTGCAACGCAGACCGGCGAGTCGGCGTTCAGTTTTCAATGCGAACCCTCAGACCGGCGGCAAAACCTGTAACAGCCACCTGCGGATGTCGTCGATTTCCTCCGCGCAGACTGAATGCGGAATCGGGTAGTCATGCCATTCCACGGCAAAGCCCTGTCCGAGAAGCGTATCCCGGATGTTCTCTCCTGACGCGCAGGGCACGACCGGATCGAAGGTCCCGTGGCCGACGAAAACCGGCCGGCCCGACGCCCCCGGCGCCATTTCGTCCGGCAGCCTGTCCTGCAGCGGCAGATAGGTGGACAGCGCCATGATGCCCGCCAGCTGTTCGGGGTGACGAAGACCGACATGCAGCGCTATCGCACCGCCCTGCGAGAAGCCGGCGACCACGATTCTGTCCCACGGGAGTCCGCGTTCGTGCTCGCGTTGCAGCAAGCTGTCCAGTCGCGCCGCGCTGTCGCGGATACCCTGCTCGTCGACGGGTCCGCCACGCTCCAGGCTCACGATGTCGTACCATGCGCGCATGGGAATGCCGCCGTTGAGCGTTACCGGGCGCACCGGCGCGTGCGGAAATACGAAACGAAGCCGGTCGCCGAGGCGCAGTTCCGGCACCACCGGTTCGAAGTCATGGCCATCCGCACCCAGCCCGTGCAGCCAGATAACGCTGCCGTCGGCGGAATCGACGGCGCCGGTTTCGATGCTTCCCGGGTCCTGCACGCGGCTCTCCTGGACTGTCGGCGCTGAAAATTGCCGGCAGCGCTTGACCGGCTATGCGCATTACGATTAGTCTATGCGCATATTTATGCAATTGTTGTCCCGATGCCAAATTCGCTCAATATCCAGACCTCACGTCGCGAGGCGATCAGGGCGCTTCTGCGCAACGGCCCTGCCGGGACGCAGCAGTCTGTCGTGGATGCATTGACGGCGCAAGGCTTCGAGGTAACCCAGTCCAGCGTCAGCCGGGACCTGCGCGAAATTGGCGCCATCAAGACCGCCGACGGCTATGTTTTGCAGACAGCCAGCTCCGGCGCAAACGAAGTAGCCAAGGTTGCCGGATTGCTGCGGCAGATCCGTCACGCCGGCCCTAACCTGCTGGTCATAACAACAGCCATCGGTGCAGCACAGCGTGTCGCACTCGCCCTGGATCGCTGCGGCTGGCCGGAAATCGTTGGCAACGTCGGCGGCGACGACACCGTATTTACCGCGACCGTCAACGCCGCGGGACAGCGGCGCGTTACCGGCAGGATCGAGCAAGCGGTTGCGCAAGCACAGTCAGGTTCGCAAGAAACGGTACGGAATCAATTCAATGAGCAGTAACGGCAATCCAATTATTCTCGCGTTTTCGGGCGGACTCGATACGTCATTCTGCGTGCCATGGCTGAAGGAAAATTACGGCCGCGAGGTGGTCACCGCAACCATCGACACCGGCGGCATCGATGCGAAGGCTGCGGCGCAATTGCATGACCGCGCGCTGGCGCTCGGCGCCAGAGAGCATGTGCTGGTCGACTGCCGCGACGAATTCTTCCACGGCGTACTGCGGTACCTCATCGCCGGCAACGTGCGTCGCGGCCAGCTTTACCCGCTGTGCGTCGGAGCAGAACGTGGCGTGCAGGCGTCGCAGCTTGCCAAACTGGCCGCCGAGCGCAACGCAACGACGGTTGCTCATGGATGTACCGCTGCCGGAAACGACCAGGTCCGTTTCGAAGTCGCGCTGCGCACGCTTAGCCCGGGCGTCGAGGTACTCGCACCGGTGCGCGACAACAGCTGGATCCGTGAGGAGCAACTTGCTTATCTGAGCAGCCACGACCTGCCGCTGCCGGCGCAAGGCTCGGACTACTCGATCAACCGCGGCTTGTGGGGCATCACGATTGGCGGCCGCGAGACGCTGACCTCCGCAGGATCGATACCGGAACACGCCTGGGTATTGTCGAGGAACGCATTCGACGAGCCCCGGGAAGCGACTGCACACAAGCTCAGCTTTGAAAAGGGCGTGCCCGTGTCGCTGGATGGCGAATCGATGCAGCCCGTGGCGCTGATCGAAAAGCTCGAACAACTCGGCGGGACCTACGGCATTGGCCGCGGCATTCACCTTGGCGACACTGTTCTCGGAACGAAAGGTCGCGTGGCGTTCGAGGCGCCAGCCGCCGCGATTCTCATCGAAGCACATCGCGAGCTCGAGAAACTCGTTCTCAGCGCGCAGCAGCAGCGCGTCAAGGATAGCGTAGCGACAATTTACGGTGACCTAGTGCACGAGGGCAAACAACTCGATCTCGCTTGCCGGGATATCGAAGCCTTGCTCGCGTCGTCACAGGCGCGGGTCAGCGGCGAGGTGCGCTTCACTCTGCGACCGGGCTGTCTGTTCATTGACGGTACGACGTCGCCACACTCGCTCCTCGCCGCGACAAAAGGAGTTTACGGCGAGGCAGCCGGCGAATGGACCGCATCCGACGCCTTGGGTTACTCGCGAATCCTGAGCCTTGCCGGCAGTCTGCAGACGCGCGCCGGCGGGCAAGGGAGCTGACCGATGCGTAGTGTATTCGTCGACAAAGTCGCCTCGGTTGCCCAGCACAGTAACCTCGGTCATGAGCTGCGATTGTCCAAGGACATACCCTGCGAGGAAGGGGTTTTGCTGGCCGTTCGCGTGCTCAACAACAAGAGCCGCTACAACCAGCTCGAACTGACCAGCGGCCGCATGGCAACCGTCAATCAGGGCGACATCATCGTCGGCGCGCTCGGCCATCGCAAGGCATTGCACGGTTATTCCGGACACCTGCCGACGGCGCTCGACGTCGGATCGCAGGTGCAGATTCTCAATATCGGCGGCGTGCTCGGAATCTGCGATTCGGCCAATCCGGATGTCGGTGCGCCGTTCGATTGCGAGGTGCTGGGCACCGTGCTGCATTTCCCGTATCTCGGCGAACGCATCGGTGTGCCTGCGCGCGCCGGGGCCCGCACGCTGGATCGCGACATCGTGCTCGACGTCCAGGATGTACCCATCGTCGCACTCGCCGGCACCTGCATGGACTCGGGCAAGACGGCCGCAGCCTGCGCGATCGTCGGACGGTTGCGTCATCGCGGTTACGATGTTGCCGCCTGCAAGGCAACGGGCGTTTCCCTGCGCCGCGACATCCTGGCAATGGAAGATGCCGGGGCATCCAGTACCATGATTTTTTCCGATCTCGGGATTGTCACCACCACCGCCGACAATGGGCCTGCGCTAACGCGCTCGCTGCTCAATTCACTGGCGGAAGCGCGCCCGGACGTCATCGTCATCGAGCTCGGAGACGGCTTGCTGGGCGCGTACGGGGTGGAAGCGATTCTGTCGGACGAGGCAATTCGCGACGCGTTGACCTCGGTCGTGCTGTGCGCGAACGACCCCGTAGCCGCGTGGGGCGGTGCCCGCATACTGCGCGAGCAATTTGCGATCGAACCCACGGTCGTGACCGGGCCGGCAACGGACAACGACGTAGGTATTGACCAGATCGCCGAGCGCTTGTCGCTTCGCGGTATAAACGCACTGAGCAACGGAGCGGCGCTGGGCGACGCGGTTGCCGAACTTCTGCCGTCAAAACGCGGTGGCGTGTCATGATCGCTGCGACGGTCATCGGCGCGACCGGTTACGTCGGCGGAGAACTGTTGCGACTGATCGCCACGCACCCGGAATTCGAATTGTCGGCTGCCGTCTCGTCAAGTCGGGCAGGCCAACACATCGGGCGCGTCTTCCCGCACCTGGCAAGTGACTACAGGGAGGTGGCGTTTTCGGATTCAGGTGACTGGCTCGAGCGCCTCGAGCGAGGCTCGAAGCTGGCACTGTTTTCTGCGGCGCCGCACGGCGCGTCGGCTGCCGCGGTCGCGCAGGCGATGGAAACCGGCGCCGCGCGCGACGTTGACATGCGCGTGGTCGATTCGTCGGCCGATTTCAGGTATTCATCGGCCAGTGAGTTCGCTGCCATTTACGGCGTCGAACACCCTGTCCCACAGTTGCTCGATCAGTTCCTTTGCGCCCTGCCCGAGCACGTCAAAGATTCCCCGAAGCACAACGTTGGACACCCGGGTTGTTTTGCAACCGCGATCCTGCTGGCGGCAATGCCGCTCGTCGCATCCGGGTCTGTCAGCGGTGAGTTGTTCGTCAGCGGCATTACGGGCAGCACCGGTTCGGGCCGCAGCCCGCAGGCAGGCACGCATCATCCGGAGCGACACAGCAATCTCTACGCTTACAAACCACACGCGCATCGCCACGTGCCGGAGGTCGAGAATCTGCTGCGACGGACGACGAAACGCGACACGCAGGTGCTGTTCGTGCCGCACTCCGGCCCATTTGCGCGCGGTATCCACGTTACCGTGCAAGCAAAGCTGGCCGACGCGACAAGCGAGCAAGAGTTGCGCCAGGTTGTTTCCGACTACTACGCCGATGCGGAATTTGTCGAGGTCGTCGACGGTACGCCACGGCTGAAGGACGTAGTGGCCAGTAACTACTGCCATATAGGCGTCGCCGTTGAAGGGGAATATGCGGTTGTCATGTCAACGATCGATAACCTCGTCAAGGGTGCTGCCGGCGGTGCGATGCAGTGGATGAACAGGCTCTGGGCGATCCCGGAGTGCACCGGACTGCAGGCCAACGCACCGGCGTGGACGTAGACGAATGAATGAATCTGCATTCCAGAAAGCGCTGAGCGACCCACGCGTGCGCGAAGCGGCATCGACGTTGCCCGTGTATGCACAGTTTCCCTTCATCCCGGTGCGCGCAGCGGGATGCGACATCATTACCGAGGACGGGCGGCAGATCCTCGACCTGTACGGCGGCCACGCAGTTGCTGCTCTCGGCTACGCGCATCCGCGCCTGGTTGGCGCTATCCAGGACCAGGCGCAGCGCTTGTTGTTTCAAAGTAATGCGGTTGCGCTGGAGATTCGCGCAGAAGCGGCCGAACATCTCGTCGCCGTTGCGCCGGACAACCTGACGCGTGCTTTTTTTGTCAACAGCGGTGCGGAAGCGAACGAAAACGCACTGCGCATGGCAATTCTTGCGACGGGCCGCAAGAAAATACTCGCGATAACGCAAGGGTTCCACGGCCGCACCGCCGCCGCTGCCGCGGTAACCTGGAATGCTCGCGAAAACTGGTACGGCTTTCCGTACACACCTTTTGACGTTGACTTCATTCCGCGCAATGACGTGGATGCGGTGCACGAGATGGTGAACGCGGATGTCGCGGCCGTCATTTTCGAACCGGTACAGGGAGTTGCTGGCGCGTTCGATCTGTCGATGGAATTCGTGGAGGCGCTGCGCCAGGCGACACGGGCATGTGGCGCTCTGCTGATCGCCGATGAAGTCCAGTCCGGCATGGGCCGGTCAGGGCGGTTTTTCGCGGTGCAGGCGCTCGACGTCGAACCGGATCTGCTCACCAGCGCCAAGGGTCTGGCCGGGGGTATCCCCTGCGGTGCCGTGCTCGCCAGCGAGGACGCGTCGATGACCGTAAGCCAGGGATCGCTCGGTTCCACGTTCGGCGGCGGGCCTGTCGCCGTCGCCGCAATCCTCGCCGTCATTCAGACCATCAGGGAAGAGGACCTGCTGGCCAACGTGCGGCGCCGCGAGGCACAGATTCGCGAGCACTGCGTCGTCGGTCCGGTCCGCTCGATCCAGGGCATGGGCCTGCTGCTCGGGCTGGTCTGCGACCGCCCGGCGAAAGAAGTGCAAAGCGCACTGCTCGAACACGACATACTCACCGGAACCAGCAGCGATCCGGACGTGCTACGCCTGCTGCCACCGCTGGTCCTGCAATCGGCACACGTTGCCCGACTGGCCGACACGCTTGCCACCATTGCCCCTGCTGCCTGAGGTAATCATGAAATCGTTTAACGACCTGGCCGACTTTACCCGCGACGAAGTGCTTGAACTGCTGAAGCTCGCCGTGCGTCTCGATCGAGAACCCGAACCCGAAGCGCTGCGCGGCAAGGTACTGGCGCTGCTGTTTCTGAGCCCGTCCCTGCGCACCCTGGCATCGTTCCAGGCAGCGATGACACGGCTCGGCGGCGGTTCGTTCGTCATCTCGCCCGACATGTCCATACATGGACTGGAAACCAGGCCGGGTATCGTCATGGATGGCACTGCCGCCGAGCACATTCGGGAAGCGGTGCCGGTTATTGCCTCCTACGGCGATGCCATCGGCATACGCGCGTTCGCCGAACGCAAGGATCTGCAGAAAGACCTGGCGGAAACTGAATTCACGGCACTCACCGAGCTGATCGATACGCCATGGATCAACATGGAATCGGCGATGAATCATCCCTGCCAGAACCTGGCCGACTGGAAGACGCTGGATGACCTGTCGATTCCGGAAAACGGCGGCAAGTTCGTGCTGAGCTGGGCATATCACCCCAAAGCCCTGCCGCTTGCCGTGCCGGCGTCGACCTTGTACATGGCAGCACGGCGCGGGATGGACGTCACGATCCTGCGTCCCGAAGGCTTCGAGCTGCCCGCCGAAATCATGCGCAAGGCCGAACACGCGGCAAACGGCGCCGGTGGTTCGATTCGGGAAACCGATGAGCGCCGGGAAGCCATGGAGGGTGCCCACGTTATCTACGCCAAGTCCTGGTCATCGACGCGCCACTACGGCGACCGGCTTGGCGACCAGGGCCTGAGAAACGAGTTGGTCGACTGGTGCGTCGATGAGCCCTGGTTCGACACCGCGCGGGACGATTGCCGCTTCATGCATTGCCTGCCGGTGCGACGCGGCGTCGTCGTCAGCGAGCCCGTGCTTGACGGGCCTCGCAGTGTCGTCATTCACGAAGCACGCAATCGCATGCTGGCACAAATGGCTGTGCTGCATCAGATGATGGGATCATCGACATGACAGCAAACCAGGATCGGGCCATTGTCGTCTCAGCGCTGAAACACGCGGCGCCCTACATACGGCTGTTCAAGAAGAAAGTGTTCGTTCTCAAGGTCGGCGGCGAGATCTTTGCCGACGTCGCCAGCACGCGCGCACTGATGGAACAGGTGGGAATACTGCACCAGGTTGGCATTCGCGTGGTGCTGGTGCACGGCGGCGGACCGCAATCCACGGAGCTCGCGGGTGCGCTCGGGCTGGACACCACGTTTATCGAGGGACGCCGGGTCACCGATCAGTCTTCGCTGGACGTCGCGACCATGGTGCTGAACGGGCAGATCAACACGCGCATACTGGCTTCGTGCCGCGACCTGGAAATACCGGCAGTCGGCATCAGCGGTGTCGATGCCGGGCTCATTCGCGCGCACCGCCGTCCGCCGGTGCAGACGGAAAACGGCGGATCCGTCGACTACGGATACGTGGGCGATATCGAATCCGTCGATGCGGACATCCTGCGCAAGCAACTCGACAACGGGCTTATGCCGGTGGTCAGTCCCTTGTCCTGCGACTCGACCGGCACATTGCTCAACATCAACGCCGATACGGTCGCCGCAGCCATCGCTGCCGAGCTCGATGCGGAAAAACTGATTCTTGCAACGGGCGCGCCGGGCATACTCGAGGATGCGTCCGACCCGGGATCGCTGATTTCCTATGTAGACCGCAGCGAGCTGCAACGCTTGCGCGACAACGGCAAGCTCGCCGACGGTATGCTGCCCAAAGCTGCGGCCATCGATGCCGCGCTCGCGAACGGCGTGCAGCGCGTGCACGTCATCTCCTACAAGGTGCCGGACAGCCTGTTGCTCGAAGTATTCACCAATGAAGGCACCGGTACGCTGGTCGTGAATGATATCGCCGCGCTCACGCCGGAAGAGCAGGCTGCACCCGGGGACGCCGCGTGACGCGCCTGTGGGAAAAAGGGCTTCCGCTGGACGAGCGTGTCCTGCAGTACACCGCCGGCGAGGATCACCTGCTCGATGCACGCCTGGTCGCCCACGATATCCGTGGCTGTATCGCGCACGCCGGGATGCTGGCCGAGCAGAATCTGCTCAGCAGCGACGACTTTGCGGCGATTTGTCGCGGCCTGACCGAGCTCGGCGAGGAGTTCGCCGCCGGACAATGGCAGATCGAATTAACGGATGAAGATGCACATACCGCAATCGAATCCAGGTTAACTGAAAAGATTGGCGAGGCCGGCGGTCGCCTGCACCTTGGCCGATCGAGAAACGACCAGGTTCTGACCGCGCTGCGTCTTTACCTGCTCGATGCGAGTGCAGAAGTCGGCGGCAGTATTGCTGGTCTTTGCGACGCGCTCGATGGCCTTGCGGCCCGGCAGGGAGACGTCGGTCTCCCGGGATATACCCACATGCAGCACGCAATGCCGTCCAGCGTCGGATTGTGGTGCGCTGGTTTCCGCAGCGCGTTCGACGACGCAATCGCCGGCCTTCACTCCGCGCGGCGCCGCATTGACCAGAATCCCCTGGGCAGTGCCGCTGGCTACGGTGCACCCGGGCTCCCGCTCGATCGCGAATCGACCACGGCGAAACTCGGCTTCGCCGTGACCCAGGAACCGGTCACCGCAGTACAGCTGTCGCGCGGCAAGGGTGAAGCCGGTTTGTTGTTCGAACTCACGCTGTTGCTCACCGACCTTGGCCGGCTCGCCAGCGACCTGTTGCTGTTCTATACACAGGAATTCGGCTACGTGCGCCTGGCGCCCCAGGTTACGACGGGTTCATCGATCATGCCGCAGAAGCGGAATCCTGACGTGCTCGAACTGATCCGGGCATCCGGCGCTACGGCGCAGGCGTCATTGATGGAATGCCTCGCGCTAATCGCAAAATTGCCGTCCGGGTTCCAGCGTGACATGCAGCGCATGAAAGCACCGCTATTCCGCACGATCGACCTTGCCGTCGACAGCGTGGATATCATGGCGTACCTGTTGAGCACGCTCGAATTCGTTCCCGACAGGATCGAGCTGGACGAGAGTCTGCACGCGGCCGGGGAAGCGAATGCAATGGTCATGTCGGAGGGAATTCCGTTTCGCGAGGCCTATCGGCGCGTCGCGCAAAAATACGCCGCTGACTAGCCCGGAGGGAGCCGCCGGCAGCGGCTCCCGCGATGACTGCGATCTGCGGTACCATGCAGGCCGCGCAGCGCAATCCCTGACGGACGAAACGACATGCCCGACCGAATCCTTGCCATTGCCAGCGTACTGACCTCGTTGGCACTTCTCGTTGCCTGCGGTCAGAAAGGGCCGTTGTTCCTGCCCGGTGACCCGAGCCAGATCAGCACCACGATACCGTCGCAATCGGTGCCCCGCGGGCCGGCTGATGACCAGCCGGATGACGATGAGTCCGAGGATGACGGGAATCCGGAAAGACCCCGGCAATGAGCAGCAAGAAACTCGTCCTGGTTGACGGATCGTCCTACCTGTACCGCGCATATCACGCGCTGCCGAAGCTGACCAGTTCGAAGGGCGAGCCCACCGGCGCCATTCACGGTGTACTGAACATGATCAACAAACTCGTTCGCGAAGAGGAAACCGAACATTTCGCGGTCGTGTTCGACGCTCCCGGCAAGACGTTTCGTGACGAGATGTTCGACGAGTACAAGGCGAACAGACCGCCGATGCCGGACGACTTGCGGCAGCAGATCGAACCGCTGATCGACGCCGTACCGGCAATGGGAATACCGATGCTGCGCATAGAGGGCGTGGAGGCGGACGATGTCATTGGCACGCTGTGCAACGCGGCATTGAAAGAAGGGATGCAGGTGCTCGTCTCTACGGGCGACAAGGACATGACGCAACTCGTGGACGACAACATCACCCTGGTGAATACGATGTCCGGCACCGTGCTCGATCGCGATGGTGTAAAGAAAAAGTTCGACGTTTACCCGGAGCAGATCATCGATTACCTGGCTCTTGTTGGTGACAGTTCCGACAACATTCCCGGCGTGCCGAAAGTCGGCGCCAAAACCGCCGCGAAATGGCTCAACCAATACGGTTCGGTGGACAGTATCGTCGAGCACGCCGATGAGATCGGCGGCAAAGTCGGCGAAAGCCTTCGTGAAAATATCGAGCAATTGAGACTGTCGCAACAACTCGCAACCATCCGGCAAAACGTCGAGCTAAAAGACTCGCCCGCGAGTCTGAAACGCAGCGATCCCGACACGGACAGGTTGCGTGAGATCTACGACCGATTCGAACTGCGCAGCTTGTTGCGCCAGCTCGGCGGCGACGAGGGCGATTCAGTCCCGCAAAAGGCGACCGCAAAGAAAGGCAAGTACGAAACAGTATTGACACAAAAGGATTTCAATCGCTGGCTGAAGAAAATCAGCGCCGCCAAACTCATTGCAGTGGACACGGAAACCACCAGTGTGAATTACATGCAGGCAGAAATCGTCGGCTTGTCCCTGGCCGTAAAAGTCGGTGAAGCCGCCTACGTGCCGGTAGCACACGATTATCCTGGCGCGCCCGATCAGCTCAAACGGGACGACGTACTGGAGGCGCTGAAGCCGATACTCGAGGATGCGAACAAAGACAAGGTGGGCCATCACCTGAAGTACGACGCGCACATATTCGCCCGCTACGACATCGCCCTGGCCGGTATGCGTTTCGACTCGATGCTCGAGTCTTATGTGCTGAACAGCGTGGCGACCCGCCACGACATGGATTCCGTGGCCGGTCACTACCTTGGTGTCACTACGATCCACTACGAGGACGTCGCCGGCAAAGGTGCCAAACAGCTGACCTTCAACCAGGTCGACCTCGAGCAGGCCGCGCCGTATGCCGCAGAGGACGCCGACATTACCTTGCAGCTGCACAAGCACCTGTGGAGCGAACTCGGCAAGACCAGGCCACTGAAAAAACTCTACCAGGAGATCGAGCAGCCGCTGGTGCCCGTCCTGCTGGCGATGGAGGAGGCTGGAGTGCTGGTCGACCGGGCGATGCTCAAAAAGCAGAGCGCCGAACTTGCAAAAAAAATGGCCAGCCTTGAAACGAAGGCGCACAAACTTGCCGGCGGACCGTTCAATCTCGGCTCACCGAAGCAACTGCAAGAGATCCTGTTCGAACAACAGGGCCTGCCGGTGATTCGCAAGACTCCGAAAGGGCAGCCGTCGACCGCCGAGGATGTGCTGCAGGAGCTGGCGCGCGAGTATGAGCTGCCCGAGGTCATCCTGGAGTACCGCAGCGTCAGCAAGCTCAAGAGTACCTATACCGACAAGCTGCCGGAGCAGATTTCCCCGCATACCGGCCGTATCCATACGTCTTACCACCAGGCAGTTGCGGCGACCGGGCGGCTGTCGTCGACCGACCCGAATCTGCAAAACATCCCGATACGCACCCCCGAGGGGCGGCGCATCCGGCAGGCTTTCGTCGCGCCAAAGGGCTATGTTCTGCTGGCGGCCGACTACTCGCAGATCGAGCTGCGCATCATGGCCCATCTGTCCGGCGACCAGGGACTGCTCAAGGCGTTTGCGGACGAACGGGACGTGCACCAGGCGACCGCCGCAGAGGTATTCGGCGTGGACCCCGACGACGTGTCAGCGGACCACCGCCGCTCGGCCAAAGCGATCAATTTCGGCCTGATGTACGGCATGTCGGCGTTCGGCCTTGCCAGGCAGCTCGGCATCAGCCGTGGCGAGGCGCAGGAATACGTCGATCTTTACTTCGAGCGCTACCCGGGCGTGAAAGCGTACATGGACAATATCCGCGAGCATGCCCGGGAACAGGGCTACGTCGAAACGGTATTTGGCCGCCGCCTGTACCTCCCCGAAATCAACGACCGCAATGCCCAGCGTCGCCAGTACGCGGAGCGCAGCGCGATCAACGCCCCCATGCAAGGCACGGCGGCGGACATCATCAAGAAGGCCATGATCTCGGTCCACGGGTGGCTCGAGGACAGCGGCACGGACGCCCGCATGATCATGCAGGTGCACGATGAACTGGTGCTGGAAGTGCGCAAGAAGTTGCTCGATGGCGTCCGCGAAAAGGTGGTCGACCTGATGTGCGGAGCCGCCCGGCTCGAGGTGCCCCTCAAGGTCGATGCGGGCACTGGCGCGGATTGGGATACCGCGCACTAGTGTAGCTAAAATTTATTAAAAATCAGCTATTTATATCGGTTTTTACCGGCCCGGGAACTCTTTTCGGAGAATCCGTTCAAACCTTGTGAGTGCGATAGTCACTCGCCTGCTTACCTCCCTAAGCGGGCGTGCAACAAGGTTTCCCCAAGCCTGTTGCGTTCTGGCCCCGGTTGCCGTTACGGCAGCCGGGGCATTTTAATGCCACAGCGCCAGGGATTACCGCCGGAGAAAACGCTCCAGCACGTCTCGTGCCTCGTCCACACCCTGGCGGCTTAGCGCTGAAAACAACTGCACGCCCGCCGCATCGCCCAGCTCCTTTTTCACGCTGAGCATCGCCGTTTTGGCCTTGCCCCGCTTGAGTTTGTCCGCCTTGGTCAGCAGGACGTGCACCGGCACATTCACGGACGCGGCAAATTCGAGCATGTGACGGTCAAAATCCTTTAGCTGGCGCCGGATATCGACCACCAGTAGCAGGCCGTTGAGGCTTTTGCGTTGCTCGAAATAGCACTGCAGCAACTCGCCCCAGTGGCGGCGCGTGGCATCGGACACTTTTGCGAACCCGTAACCCGGCAAATCCACCAGCCGCTGGCCTGCGCGCAATTCGAAAAAATTCACGAGCTGGGTGCGGCCGGGCGTCTTGCTGGTGCGGGCGAACTGGCGGCGGTTCACGATAACGTTGATCGCGCTCGACTTGCCCGCATTCGAGCGCCCGGCGACAGCCACCTCGCTGCCGTCGTCAGTCACGAACTGGCTTGCGGAGTTGGCGCTCAGGATGAACGCGGCATCGGGAAACTGGGACACGGCCAGGGCCTCAGAATGCCGCCGGCGCGGCGGATTTGCGTGCAGAGATGTGGGGAATTTGCGATTCGTTCATGATAAATTGCAGGGCCTGCCGGGTGCCCGAGCGCAATACTGACCGCAACTGGCGACGGCAGCAAGACTGATCTTCGGCGCGATCGGGCCACCGGCTCGGGTCGCGATGGCGATATTCGAATCGACAGAATCGTATTCTGGTAGCGGGACGCATCGCGGATGCTGCCCGGGGTAGTGGTTGAACGTATGAAAGAATTCAAAGGACTCGTCCTTATCTGCGGGCTCGCATTCTCATTGCTGTCCGGCACGGCGAATGCGGGGGGACTGGTGGATGGCACCGCTGAGGCCGGCAAAGCCAAATCCATCACCTGCGGTGCCTGCCACGGCGCCGACGGCAACAGCGTGAACCCGGTCTGGCCGACGATCGCCGGGCAACATGCACCCTACATCGTGGACCAGCTCATGGCGTTCAAAAACGACATGCGCAGCGACGTCCTGATGACCGCGCAGGCGAAAATGCTGTCGGAAGACGATATGCGCAACCTGGCGGTTTATTACGAGAGCCAGCAACCCGCCGTGCGCACGGTCGCCGACGCCTCTACCGTGGACAAGGGACTGGCAATCTACAGGGGCGGCGTAGCGGAAACCGGCGCGGCAGCCTGCATGTCCTGCCATGGCCCGTCCGGTCAGGGCAATCCGGCCGCATCGTACCCGGCCCTGCGCGGTCAGTACGCGACCTACACCGCCGCACAGTTGCGCGCCTATGCCAGCGGCAAGCGTAAATCGGACGGCCCAACCCGCGTCATGCGGGAAATTGCCAAGCGCCTGTCAGAGGAAGATATTGTCGCCGTCTCCTCCTATGTGCAGGGATTACGTTAAAACGCGCAAAACCATTCTCAGTTTTACCAGTCAGAACGAGTGTTCTTTCCGGGGAATTCACCAATGAAATACCTCACGATATTTACCAGTTTCCTGTTCCTGCTTGTCGCGGCCTGCTCCTCCGAGACGCAGCCGCCCGCCGATCAATCTGGCGCGCAGGAAGAGCCTGAGCCGACGGCCCAGGAATCCGGGCCACCGCCGGCCGAGGTCGGTGACGGTAGCGGGGAAACGCCGCAATTTGTCGAAGAGTCGGATGCAGACCCTGAAGAGGATGCGGACGTCGAAAAACCGATCATGCTCGCCCAGGCAAACCCGCCGGATTCGTCTCGCGACTGGAAATTCGAACAGGGCAAACACTTCTTTCGCTTCCAGTCGACCCAGCCGGTCGTTGGCGGTCCCGACAAGATCGAGGTTGCAGAGATTTTCTGGTACGGCTGTGCACACTGCTACGACTTCGAACCCCACATCAATCAATGGGCCGATAGCGCACCGGAAAACGTTCGCTTCGTCCGAATTCCGGCAACCTGGAACCCGTTGCTGGAGCTTCACGCGAAGCTTTACTACACCGAAGAAGTGCTGGTGAACAATGGCAAGATCGAGAACCCGGAGGCGTTCCGCGCCGCGGTTTTCAATGAATACCACCAGCGTCGCAACAGGCTGACTTCGGAGGCTTCGATTCAGACGCTCTTCGAGCGCCACGGCGTGAGCGCCGATGATTTCAGGAATACCTGGAATTCGTTCGAGGTCTCATCGAAACTCAACAAGGCGAAAGACCTCGCCGTGCGCTACGGAATCAGTGGCGTGCCGGCCGTCGTCGTGAACGGAAAGTACCGCACCGGATCGTCGAATGACGTTCGCGGGTATCCGATGCTGCTCGAAGTCGTCGACGAACTCGTCGCCCGGGAGTCTTCTTAGAACGCGCTCAGCTGCGCGCGTTCCTGACTTGTCCGCAGTTATCCGGTGTCTTCGGAAATAATGCGCCACGCATCCCCGTTGCGCTTCCAGTAAAGCCGCTTGGTCGTATTGACTTCACCATCGGCGGTCGTCACTACCTGCGTAAATCGACTCAGGTAAAGATCCTCTTCTTCCGGATCGGCCAGTAGCAGGACATCGTCCAGCTGCAGGTCGCGCATCTCGCGCGCTTCGAATACGCCGAGCCGGAAATCCGACCAGGCGTTTTTGTCCATCTCGCCATAGCGAAAGTTTTTCGAGTACAGAGACAGGTACGCGAGAACGTCGCCTGTCTGCTGCGCCTCACGCCACATCTCCAGTGCTGTTCTGAACGCGACGCGAGTCTCGTCAAGCACCTCGGGCCGAACCATCTGCAGTTCCCGGGTAACGATGACGGGTGTCACCTGCGGTAACAAGCGATTCGACAGCTTCAGCAGCTCCTCATTGCGCAGGGCCAGGCAGCCATCCGTATCCAGTGGCGGCCGCTCCGGGTTGCGTCGATCCACGCCGTGCAGCCATATACCGTCGCCCGTTTTCTTCTGGTAGCGATCCCAGGCATTGGGATAATCGAGCGGATAGGCAGCAACGCCGTATTTTTCGTGCATGCGGCTGGTGTCGAGACGCTCGGTGATGAAGTAAACGCCCAACGGCGTGCGTCGATCCCAGGCGCGGCGCTTGCCGACGCCGTTTACGCCAATTGACATGTAGCGGTCGTCTCGCGAGACCGTCGTGCCGTCACGCACGGAAAATCGCCACAAACGGGCGTTCGCCGCGTCCGCGACGAGAATGTCGTCAATGCTGTCCGGCACTTCAAGTACGTAGTTGGGCACGAGCTTGCCAACCGGCTGCCGTTGCGATTCGGGGACAAGAAATCCGGACTCGGCAAGGGCCACACTGCCAAGGCAGAGTAACCCTGAAATCAAGGCCGTGATCCAGCAAGAAACGATTCGCATGTCGGGCGCCCAGTTCGCTACACGGCGTGATATTAGCGCTGCCGGCAGCACACCGCCATGATAAGGTTTGCAGAAAGCCGGTATCCCGAATCGTCGATCGAAAATGTTTAGCGATATCAAAGCGAAAGCCCTGGTGGCATGTGCCTGCATGGCCCTGGCATCCACGTCACTGGCGGACAGCACTGCGGACCGGGTGTTCCGGGCCATCGCCGATGACTTTATCAGCGACCTGCCGACATTCTCCCCGGTTAATGCGACCTTGCTCGGCGAACACTCGGGCGACGCCCTGCTCGACCAGGTCGACGGCAACGCCCGCCGCGACCGGCAGGCCCTCTACAAGCGCTATCTCGAGAGGCTCGGCGACGTCGATCCGGACGACTTGTCACGCGCCAATCTGATCGACGCCGAATTACTCCGAAACGAACTGGAGTCGAATCTGTGGGCGACCGACGTCCTGCAGGAATGGGCGTGGAATCCCATCGTCTACGCTCGCCTGTCTGGCGGTGCCATATACGGATTGCTGGCGCGGGATTTTGCACCTGTCAGTCAGCGGCTTGACAGCGCGGCGTCACGGCTGCAGCAGTTCCCACGGTTTTTTGCACAGGCGCGCGGCGAGTTGCAGACGTCGCGTGTTCCCAAAATTCACGCGGAAACCGCAATTCGGCAAACGCAGGGACTGCACGCCATCATCGACAACCGGCTGTTGCCGGAGCTCGAAGCGCTCGACCCGGCATCGCGTGAACGCATGAATTCCGCTATCGAAATCGCCCGTAACGCGATCGCCGAACATCAGACCTGGCTGGAACAGGAAATGCTGCCGCGTGCCAGCGGCGAATTTCGCATTGGCGCACAGCTCTACGATCGGAAACTTGCTTTTACTCTCAATTCACCACTATCCCGGCGCGAGATCCGCGGACGTGCGGAGAACGAGTACATCGCCGTTCGCGACGAGATGTACGAGGTCGCCAGAAAAATCTATGCCGACCTGAATCCCTACGATTCGTTTCCGGACGATCCCGACGTTGCATTCAAGCAAGTCGTTATTCGCGCTGCACTGGAACAGGCGTACGCGCAAATGCCGGAGCGTGACGGCATCGTTCAACTTGCCAGGGAGAGCCTTTCCTACGCCACCGACTTCGTTCGCGAACACAATATCGTCACTGTGCCCGACGAGCCACTCGAGATTATCGTCATGCCGGAGTTCCAGCGCGGTGTGTCCCTTGCGTACCTCGATCCGCCGGGCCCGCTCGATCGCGGTCAGAGCTCGTTTTACGCCGTCGCTCCATTGCCCGAGCCCTGGACCGATGCCCAGGTGACGTCCTTTTTGCGCGAGTACAACGTCATGTCCGTGCACAACCTGACGATTCATGAGGCAATGCCTGGCCACTACCTGCAGGTCGCCCACAGCAACCGCTACCCGTCGACGTTGCGATCGATCCTTTATTCGGGACCGTTTGTCGAGGGCTGGGCGGTGTATACGGAACAGGTGATGGTCGAAGCGGGCTACATGAATGGCGACCCGCTCATGCGCCTGATTCAACTCAAGTGGTATCTGCGCGCTATCACCAACGCAATAATCGACCAGGCCATCCACGTCGAAGGTATGTCGCGCGAAGCAGCAATGAAGCTCATGATCGAGGGTGGCTTCCAGGAAGAGCGGGAGGCGGCGGGAAAGTGGATCAGGGCGCAACTGACGTCCGCCCAGCTATCGACCTATTTCGTCGGGTTCCAGGAGCACATGGACATGCGCAAGGCCGTCGAAAAGCGCTGGGGCGACGAGTTTTCGCTGCGTCGTTATCACGACCAGGCGCTTTCCTATGGCTCGCCACCGGTCAAATACGTACGAGCACTGATACTCGATGAACCCGTTCCCCGTCAAGAAAGCGAACATTGATGAGGCACTTTGCCGGAGCAGGTGGTGACGTCCGACGCGTTCGCGCTGCCGGGCATGCCGACCAAGCGAGGGCTGCGCCGCCGTTTCCTGTCGTCGCTCATTAGGATTAAGTAATTGTTTTTTATTGAATTTATTAGCAATACCAGATTCGCCTGGAAGGGTTTGCTGGCGGTGTCGCTGTGCTGCGCCCTTGTCGTTGGCACCCCGCCGGTAATCGCGGATGTGGAATACCGGCGCTCGGGCGGCGTCGCCGATCTTTTCGATCCGCTGGTCGTCGCGGGCTACCGGGCGCTGTTCACCTGCTCGGCGCATTTCTTTGCGGGGCGCCCGCTCGACGACATCAGGAAAATCGAACTCGCTGACACCGCACACCTGGACTATCCGGACCCCGTTATTGACGCGGTCAGGCGCACGGTGAGCGCGGCGGACAAAGAAGGAAATGTACAGATCGCGGCCTATCGCGATTCGATGGGTTGCACGGTGTTGCCTCAGCACTGGGACGAGACCGATGCACACCACCTGCCGTATGTGGAGCTGGGGCCGGCGCCGGACATGAGTAACGTCGGCTTTCCCGCTGGCGACCGGGTATCCCTCGACGCGAACGGTTATCGCCGCGGCTACGCTTACCTGGCGGATGTCGTGCAGAACGCGTTTGATGGCGATAGCTACGGCGAAGGCTATGTCACCATAAGCGTTCTCATTATTAAAGACGGGAAATTGCTCGCAGAGCAATACCGGTCCGGCTTCGGTGTGCACAGCGGCTACCGAACCTGGTCAACGGCGAAAAGCATTTCCGCCGCAGTGATGGGCGTAGCCCACGGCCAGGGTATTTACGACGTCAACGGTACGGCAGATGTCCCGGAATGGCAGTTCGGTGCAGACCCGCGACGCCAGATTACCTACAAACAACTGTTCTGGATGTCGAGCGGACTTGCCGGAGGCGGCAACAACACCTATGCCGTTTACTTCGGCGGTCAGGACGTCGTCAGCGCGATTACATCGACGGAACTGCTGACCGACCCGGGCACGACGTGGCGCTATGCCAATAACGATACCTTGCTTCTCCTGCGCGCCTTGCGTCATCGGATCAATGACGACACACGCTACATGCGCTATCCCTACGATGAGCTGCTGCACCGTATCGGCATGTACCACACACGCATGGAGTCGGATCACCTCGGCAACTTCGTTGGCTCCAGCCAGGTGTATACCACCGCGCGTGATCTTGCTCGCTTCGGCGTGCTTCTTGCCGATGACGGCGTGTGGCAGGGGCAACGGATACTGCCAGAGGGCTGGGTGGAATTCCTGCGCGCCCCGGCACCAACACGCCCGGCCGAAAAGGACGAGTGGGGTTACGGCGCGCAATTCTGGTTGCTGGGCGAGATGCCGGGCGTACCGGCCAACGCCTATACCAGCGCCGGGAACAAGGGCCAGTTCGTTTCTGTCGTTCCGGACGACAAACTGGTGATTGTACGGACCGGCGTCAACCCGATCGGCTCGACCTGGGACCAGGAGAAACTCGTCGCTGCCGTGGTCCGGGTAATCGACGAGCACTGAGTACATGGACGGGCAAGCACTGAAGTCTCTGCAAGCGGCTGCGTCCAGTTTTTCCCGTGGGCGCCTCGACGACGCTGCGCAATTGTGCAACAAGGTAGTAGCGTCATATCCGGAATCGGTGGAGGCACTGCACCTGCTCGCACTGATCAATCGCCGCAAAGGCGACTTCACCGAAGCGGAGCGCTTGTTCCGTGATTGCCTGGCGCTTGCGCCGCGCCGCGCCGACATCCGCGCCAACCTCGGCAATCTGCTCGTCGCCGGCGGACTGCTGCCTGATGCCATCGATGAATACCGCCAGGCACTACAATGCGATCCAGCGTTTCGTCCCGCGCGCATCGCGCTGGCGCGGCAGCTGAATGCGACGGGTCAGCACGACGCAGCCCTGGCCGAGGCAACACAGCTGACCGAAGCAGATGCGAAGGACGCCGAGGCGTGGGTCGCAAGAGGTGTCGCTTTGCGTGCAAAAAACGAGCTGGACGAGGCGGAGGAAGCCTACCGGATGGCAATCCGGCTCAAGCCGGACTACGCGGTGGCTCACCACAACCTGGGAGCGCTCCTGGCGCAGACGAGCCGCTCGGAAGAGGCGCTTGATGAGCTCGACAAGTCCGAGTCACTGGGCGTGCGCGGTCCCGAGCTTGCGTACAATCGCGCCTCTGCGTTGATGGGCACGTTCGAGTTCGACGCCGCCGAGAAAACACTGGTGGACTCGATCCACGCGGGCCGGCCCTCGCTGGAGTCGCTGCGTATGCTTGCCAGGCTGCGGTATATGCGGGGATCTGACGACTATGTCGATGAGTTTCGCGATGCCATCGCCGCAGCGCCAGACGACGTGTCGCTGAGGGTCGGCCTTGGACAGATTCTGAGCGCCGCGGGTCAGCTCGATGAAGCCGAGGCCGTATTCCTCGAAGCGCGCGATAGAAATCCGTCATTCGCCCCGGTGTTTACCGGGCTCGCCGGGGTGTACCAGGAAGCTGGCGAGTTCGAGAAAGCGGTACAGAATGCACGCGCGGGCGCAGCGGCGGCACCGCAGGATGATCAGCCGACCGACATGATGATCGACGCTTTGCTGTCGCTGGGTGAGGCACAGGAAGCAATGACGCTGATCGCACCGAAACGCGTACAACACCCGTTCAACCAGTACTACATCGCGACGGAGGCGACGGCGGCACGCCTGCTGGGCGACCCGCGCTATGAATATCTCTACGACTACGAGCGGCTGGTTCGACCGTACGAACTCGAAGCGCCGGCCGGCTGGTCCAGCATGCAGGCCTTTCAGGAAGACCTCATTCCGAAGCTCAATGAGCGGCATCGCTTTCACGCGCAGCCGCTGGATCAGAGCCTGCGCGCAGGAACCCAGACCCCGCGCGGCCTTCTGGCCGACCCGGACCCTGTCATCAAGGCGTTTATCGGCGCGCTGTCGGCCCCGATCGAACAGTACCGCGAACAGATCGGCTTTGACGAGAAGCACCCAATGCGATCGCGCAACAGGGGCAGCACCCACATGACCGGTTGCTGGTCCGTCCGCTTGCGGCGCGGCGGCTATCACGTCAATCACGTACACTCGGAAGGCTGGCTCAGTTCGGCGTACTATGTCAGCGTGCCACCCGAGGTCCAGGACAGCGACGCGAAGAGTGGCTGGATCAAGTTCGGCGAACCACGCTATCCGGTTCCGGGCGCTACCGCCGAAAAATACGTTCAGCCACATGCCGGTATGCTGGTTCTGTTTCCGTCCTACATGTGGCACGGAACCATGCCGATTCACGGTGACGAGCCCAGGATGACGATTGCTTTTGATGCAGTTACCGCAAGTAAGGGTTGAGATGGAAGCGAGAGACCGACAAGACATGTTCGCGGCAACGGATGCCGGCAACAAGGCGGCAGAACGCCTGCTGCTCGCCGACCTGCTCGCATCGAACAGCCGCGAAGAGATCGAATTGTTGCTCGCCAAGAAGCAACAGCGCGAAGGTGAGTGCAACGCGCGTTACCTGCGCGCGGAGCTCGCCTGCTTTCACGCATACCCGGCGGAAAGCGGCTGGGAGGAGCTGCTCATGGAATGCTGCAACGTAGGACACAAGGAAGCGCTGTTCGTCGCCGCGATCTATCATGACTGGGCGGGACACGCGCAAGCTGCGGAAGCACTTGTGCAGCGTATTAACGATCCATCCACCAACGTCGCTGAATCGGACGTCGTCTGGCGCGACGGTTGGTCCGCCTGGAGCTTGCCCGAGTGGCAGGTCGTCGCTGACACGAACGGCGTCAGAATCAGCCGCAGCTCGAGGTTTGCCAGCAACTGGCTGATCGGTTTCCTGCGCACGATGCTCGGACCACAGCTGCGCCCGGCTGAAGTGATCGATCCGGAGTCCGGGCAAACCACGGCTCATCCGGTCCGCATCAACCGGGTGGCGCAGTGGCTACCCGAGCAGCTCGGGTGGATCGGCAAACTGTTCGAGTGTCGGCTCGCGGCAGCGGCCGGCTACGACGTGTCAAACGGCGAGGTCCTGAGCCTCCTGCACTACCAGCCGGGCCAGCGCTACAAGCCGCATCTCGACTGCCTGGGCATCAAGCAATCGCAGTCCGACGCGGGTAAGGAGGAAGGCGGCCAGAGAACGACAACGCTGCTCTTCGCGATGGGCAACGACGACTACACGGGTGGCGAGACGCATTTTCCGAAGCTCGACGTGAGCGTCAAGGGCGCAACGGGCGAACTGGTCCGCTTCAACAACACTGATGACGAACTGCAGCCGCTGCGGGAATCGCTGCACGAAGGTGTCCCGGTCGAATCCGGTGAAAAATGGCTTTTGAGCAAGTGGGTACGAGAACGCAGCACCCCCTACGGCCGGGAAATCAATCTGCGCTGTAACGACTAAGCGCTGCCCGGTCGCACCGGGGGCGGTGCTCCTACGGGTGGATGTTCTCGACTTGCGGTGACCGGAATCCGTATTTGTAGGAGCGGCGCCCTCGCCGCGACTGTGACGCGTGTTGGTGGTCGCGGCGGAGGCGCCGCTCCTACAATGGGTTCAAACCTGCTGCGCCGCCCGTCGTGCCATCAGCCGGTTCCAGTTCTCGATCGAAAACACCTGCGCAAAAATTGCCGACAGGGAACCGTCCTTGTGAAGCTCCGCGAGGGTGTCTTTATCGAGGTCGGTCAATTTACGTGTATCGATCGTCACGTAGTCGGCGACTTTCACTTCCTCACCGTCCGGCATCGTCTGGGCTACGCGCTGTCCTGTCAGCAAGCCGAGATCCTTGATCTTTTGGCAGAACTCTACGCTGCGCTGCCGCTGTTCGTTGTACTGGCCGCAGAAATCGACACGCTGCTGGATGCCTTCAGCCAGCTCCTCGCCATTGAAAAACGGTATGTCGGGATTTTCGCTGATGGCCCGTGACGCCTGGTCGATAACCACGGCGTATTCGTCTTCGCCTCGTCGTGCGAACGCGAACGGGTGGCAACGCAAGTAAGAGGGTACGTAACTTGACGGGTCCCAATTGCCGGAGGAATCGACGAACAGGTTAACGTCCTCGGTAATGCCGACAATCGCGACCAGCACCGGGTTTTCGAACTCGGTGAACACGACCGGATAGTGTTTTTGCGCCGTCTGAATCTCGCTGGCAACGACCGGTACGCCCTTGATGTCTTTTGCAAATTCAAACGGCCGATCCACGCGGGTGAGGCCCAGGCTGCCGTGCTCTTCCTTGTTCAGCAGAGCGGGCTGCTCGTACAGGAACATCTTGCCCTCGAACAAGCCTGACGATGCGGAATCTGTTTCACTCATGATAATTCCTGATTATGCTTTGCCAGAAACCCGTGCAAAGCTTTTGCTTGCAGAGCGTGTTTGTGGGTGGCGACCCGCGGCGCCCTGGCACGCGAATGGGCGGGTCTGCTACAGCGGACGCGCATTATAGCGGCCCGAATTGACGACGGCAAAAAGCGTAGAATCTGCAATCATGGCCAATACAGACCAGAGCCAAAACGAGCTGTGCAACCGTGCCATCGAGGCGGAACTGGCGGGGGACCCGCAAGCTGCCCTGCCGCTTTACCGGCAGGCAATTAACGTGAATCGGGGGAATCCGGTGCCGTATCTGTTTCTGGGTTACTTGCGGCATGGGTTGCAGGACAGCGAGGCCGCTGTGCAGGCTTGGTCACTGGCCGCAGACCTGGATCCGCGAGTCTTGAACGCATGGCGCTCCGACACGGTGGCAGCAGACATTCGGCAGCGCTCTAAACTGGCAGACAGAGAGCTACGACGCCACTTTACCAGGTTGCACAAGTCCGCGATTGCGGCCTACGCGTCCGAACATCCCGATGCGAATGTGGAGCGCGCGGAGGCTGCGATATGGTGTCAGACACACGACGAAGAGTTTCAGTTCAACCACCCGGAGCAACGCCCGCACCTTTTTTTCGTTCCAGGCATCTCCTCGATTCCCGTTTACGACGAGTCGCATTTGGCGTGGAAATCGCTGCTCGAATCGAGTTTTGAGGCAATTCGGACGGAGTTTCTTGCCGCCCGCACGAATGCCGCGGCAGAGCAAAGGCCATACCTGGAACCCCGAGCCGCCTGGCTCGGCGACGACTGGAAGCCCATTGCCGATTCGTTGAACTGGGGCTCTTACCAGCTTTATCGAAAGGGAAAGGGCAACGACGCTCTCATCAGGCGTTTTCCCGAAACGCTGCGCATTATTGGCCAGCTTCCGATCATCGAGGGTTTGCAGGGGCCCAGGGAGGTGGTCTTTTCTGTGCTGCAGGGGAAGCAGCGAATACCGCCGCACTATGGCGTATCGAACACCGACATGACGGTACACCTGCCGATCATCACGACTGAAGACTCCGCAATTCGCGTGGTGCAACATGTGCACCACTGGCAGACGGGAAAGGTCTTTGCCTTTGACGATGCATTCGAGCATGAGAGTTGGAATAACAGCTCCCAACCACGGGTTAACCTCATCTTCGAGGTCTGGCATCCGGAGCTCACCAGGCACGAGCAGGCGGCTATCAGTGCAACCTTCGATGCACGCGACCGCTGGAATCAGACACGCACGATCTAGTGCTGCGGTCTGTCCTGTTGCGAATGCAGCATTCTATTATAATTTATTGAATTAATTGACGTTATCAGATGCAGCAAGGACTACTGTTTTGTGCACATAAGCTGCCATCCGAGCAGCGTAGTCGTCCCAGAGCTTTCCGGCAGGTGCCATTCTGCGGCGACATCCACATCGAGGCCGAGTTGCCGTAGTCGATTGGCGGTCCGGCCAAACTGCGTGGCATCCTGTGCTGCGGCGGCCAGTTGCCGGAGACGATCCCTGTCGGCGCGCAGACGCAGTGACATGGTCGACGAAAGCTCACGCGCCTCCCCGGCTCTCCCTGCCTGCAGCAGCCGGACAGCGGTCCTGACGCCCTCGAAAATTTGTCCGGTCACGCCCGCTGTACGTTCCACGGCCCCATCCAGGTGACGTTTACCCGCAGCATCGAGCTCAGCGAATGCCCGATCCCCTGCGACGAAAGCCGAGAGCAGCTCGACAACACCGCCGGACTGCAGCAGTCCCTGCATTTCCTGTAATCTGGACTGTGCCGGCAATACGACCGCACTGTCGACATGATGCATCATAAAGGCCAATCGTCCCCCGGCACGAATAACCCTCGCCGCTTCCGGTAGCGACCTGTCGAAATCGGCATATTCGATTCCGAACTGACTCGTCACCGCGTCGAAGCTGTCGGCGTCGAATGGCAGTGAGCATACGTCAACCGACCCCATGAAGGTCACGCCATGAAGCGGGCCGGGCGCTGACAGAAACTGCAGGGGATTTATCTCGGCGCGATCGACACCGGTGATTTTCAACGTCGGATTCCCGGCGAGTAGTGCAGCCGGGACTGTGCCATTCCCCGTCGCAAGATCGAGAACCATGCCACCATCAGCAAGGCAGCCTGCAAAATCACGCCATAATGCTGCAATCTGTTCGGCATCGTCTGGCACGGCCGTGGCAATACAGCTATCGCGATTGTCCGCCTGCCAGTAGATCGTCCACGGGTCCGCAGTCATGCGACCAGTCTTTCATTTGCAGCGGCATTGCGCAATGGGCGGTGCGGCGGCGGTGTGCCCAATGCGTGCTATTCAACAGGATTTGTCAGCGCAAAAAAAACGGCGGGCCGAAGCCCGCCGTCTGTTACTGCTAACGTAGTATTTCTTACTGGAAGTGGTAGCTGCCAGAGAGGAATACACGTGGACCCAGCAGGTTGTACGACGATGGGAAGCTGTTCCCCTGCTCCTGCTCGTCGCCGACGAACGTGGGCAGCTCATCAAAGATGTTCTTGAAGCCCAGGTTCAGACGGAACGCATCAGTGAACTGATACGCAAACGACAGGTCGACGTAGTTTGCTGCGTCGATCTTCGGTACCGCGAGTGTCGCAGGATCGACACCGTTGTTCCTGATCGTATCGCTTTCAACCGAGTCCATGTAGCGCCACAACATCGACACCGTCAGCGGTCCGTTCAACCACGTAACACGCGTGTTATGCAGCATCTCCGGGATTGGCTCCTGACGGCAGATGTCACCAAACGTGCCTTCGCAATCGTTAATGGTCGGCAGACCAACAACCGGCGTTTCTTCCCAGTTATCCAGGAAGGTGCTGCGCAGGCTGACGGACAGGGTCGACCCTTCGCCGAAGAATCCGGCGTCGAAGTCCGTGACGTAGTTGACGCTGAGGTCGAAGCCAGACGTCTTGCGCTCGCCGATATTGGCATTAAGCGCCGACACGATGTTCACGTTGCCATCCGGGCGACGTGTAATCGCCTGGCACTCCTCAGAGCTCAGGTCCTGCTTGATGTTGTAGCAGATATCCAGGATACCGTTTACGCCACCACCCAGGGTATCGATCGTGTCTTCGATGGTGATATCGAAGTAGTCGACCGTGATATCCAGGCCGTCGATCGGCTGGACAACGAGACCCAGGGTGAAGGTATCGCCGGTTTCTTCCCCGAGATCCGGGTTGCCGCCGAACAGGCCTTCGATCTGGATGTTGGCCTGCGTGAACGCACCCGGATTCGGTACACCGCTGGCTACACAGAGATCGTAGACCGCGTTACCCGGACCGGTTCCGGCAGCACTGCCACTGTCGCTGCAGGGGTCTGTTGCACCCGGGAAGCCGTTGGCGTTGCCCTGGAAGAGCTCGCCGACGTTCGGCGCGCGTACAGCCTGCTGGTAGCCGCCGCGCAGGCGAACCTGCTCGATCGGCGCCCAGTTGATGGCCGCTGCGTAGGATGTGACGTTGCCGATGTTCGAGTAGTCGGAAGCGCGCACCGCACCCCAGAGACTGAGGCTCTCGGCGCCCGTTACACCTTCGAGCAACGGCACGTTGATTTCGCCGAAGAACTCGGTCGCATCGTAGGCACCAATGGTTGGCTCGCCAGCGTTGAAGCCGAGTACGTCGCCGCCGGACAGGAACTCGTCAGGACGGAAGGCAGAAACGTCATCACGACGCTCGAAGCCAAATGCAACGCCGATCGGTCCCGCATCGCCGATGCCGCCGAACTCACCGCTGATCGTACCGATGAAGATCTCGTTCTCGATCGTGGTGACGTTAGCCGCGCCGACGTTTACGAAGTCGATCGCTGCCTGCGAGATGTTGCCCGGGCCGAACACGTTCAACGGCGCACAGCCGCCTCCGGTGTTCTGGCAAGCGTTGCCCGCATCGTTGACAAGTACTGCCTGGCGGAATCGGGAATCCGACACGTCGTTGTTCAGCAGGTTGTCTTCGGTGAGGTCACTGCGCATCCACGACGCGTCCCATCCCCACTGATCGTTGATGTCGCCGCGCGCGCCGATCAGGATGCGATAAGCGTTGCGGTTGTTGAGTGCCTGGCGTGAACCGTTCTCGACCATGCGCCGACCGATAAAGGCGAGGAACGCATTGTCGTCCCCGTTGATAAGGCCGTCACCATTCGTGTCGCTGCGGATGCCATCAAGCGCCGCCTGGATTGATGGTGCGAAGAATGGACTGTCCGGGTTCACTTCGACCGAAGAAAGGAACGCCGGCGTCGGTGCCAGTTCCTGAGGTACCCGGTTGGCCGCATAGGTCAACTCGGAGTACGCCGTAATCGTTTCCGTGATGTCGAAATGCGCCATAGCAGACATCAGGTAACGTCGCTGAGGCAGCTGCAGGTAGTTGTCCGGCGCGTAGTTGAAGCGCGAATCCGGCTCGACCCAGGGAGCGCCCGTTCCGTCCGAGTTGAACGTGCCAAGCGTGTATTCGTCGCCAGACCCGGCAACGCCATCAGGATCGATTGCGAGACCGGTGAAGTCGCGGGTTCCCGGAGTACCGGAAGAACCGCCTGCGGCCAGCGGTCCGCCGACACCGGTTTTACCGTTTTGCCCCGCCGTGCCTGCGGGCGCGGCGTCGGTCAGAGCGAACTTTGTAAAGTCTCGTTCGCCCTGGAACAGCGGCGTGCGGCGTGAGTAGGAGGCGTAAACAACGGCGTTACCGCGGCCGTCGGCAAAGTTGCCGCCAACCGTGACGTCGAAGTTGTACTTCTCTGCGTCGCCTTCCGTCGTGATGTCGTAAAGACCCGTGATCTGCACACCCTCGAAGTCGTCGACCAACTGGAAGTTGACGACACCGGCCAATGCGTCGGAGCCGTAGACTGCAGATGCACCACCCGTGACCACGTCAACCTGCTTGATCAACGTTCCCGGAATGGAGTTGAGATCGACAACGCCGAACTGCGTGGCAGGAATGTAGCGCCGGCCATTAACCAGGACCAGCGTACGTTCGTTACCGAGGCCGCGCAGGTCGACTCGCGCCGTGCCGTCACCCGGGTTGTTGGAGCTGGGACCGAAGGAAGGCAGTGTCAACGGCAACTCGGCGAGCTTCTGCTCGACGTTCAGGTTACCGGAAATCACGAACTCTTCACTGTTGACGACCGCCAGCGGGCTGACAGACTCCAGGTCGGAGCGCACGATTCGGGAACCGGTTACGGTAATCTCCTCGATCTCCTCCTGGGCCACTGCGGGGGCTACTAGCGTCGATGCGCCCGCAGTGAGGATCGCAAGCTTCACAGCCTGCGAAATTTTTGAATTGTTCATAAAGAACCCCTCGTACTTATGATTTAGGCATATACCAACAAGGGCACATATAACCGCATAGCACAGTGCGGCCTTTGTGCGACTTGGCGCGAATGTAACTTTCCGGTCAAGGAAAGTCAATAAAGTCTGTTGCTTAAAAGATACGGTGGGTCCGGATTCCACCCGGATGCGGCGCCCGCGCCAAAATTCCCGACTCTAGCCGAAGGGCCTGAAAGCGTTATGAATAGTCGCCTTCGGCGATTCCGGCAAATCGCTGCCAGCCGCATGAACACTCGCTCTGCGGCCCTTATACGATGTGGCTATATGCCGGGATTTTGCGATTTGTTGCGATCGCGCCACGCTTTTTCAGGGACAGTTTTTGTGTCGCGAGCGCGCAACAGAAACACTTGCAGCAAGTGCCCGCGGACTGCCGTGTCGCTGCAAGGTTCCGCGAAAGCACCCGAATCGCTTAGATTAAGTTGTTATCTGTCAATAACTTGGAAAGCGGCGCTAATTCCCGCTCGTAATGTCGCCAGCGGCCGATGCCCGCACGATTCAGCGGTTTGCGCACCTGCATTTCACTGAACGTAAAGCTGGTGGACTGCTTTCGCTGAAACTGCAGGCAGGATGAATTCCAGTCCACGCGGCAGAATTTAGCCAGCTTGAGCGTGGTCGCCTCCAGGTCGTCGACCAGATCTTCATAGACGATCTCCAGGATCCGATCGGGATACAACGCCTGCCAGTAACGCATGATTCGCACGGACTGCGCGTAAAAGTGCGCAAGCCAACCGAGATCGCAAGCGTAGCTGTGTCCTTCCGGGAATTCACGTGCGTAAATCGACAAGCACACGTCCCGTGGATCTCGTCTCATGTAGATGACCGGTGCAGAGGGGAACATCAACGTGATCAGGCCGATGTTTCTGAAATTGTGCGGCATCTTGTCGGTAATTAAACCCGGTTCGCGTCCTGCCCACTGCCAGTAACTTTCAGTCAGCGCTTGCCGTTGACCGATCGTCAGCTCATCAGGCGAGGCTGTTTTCCGATCGCCCAGCGAGCGGTAATATTGTGCAGCGACGAATTCAAGCGCGGTGATCTCACCGCCGATCCGCACGCCGTCGAAGCAAGATAGAATCTTTTCAACGAGAGTCGTGCCGGAACGTGGCATGCCGACGACAAAAATCGGCTGGTCACGCGCGATCTCCGCGGATCGCGCCGCGCTATTGACAAAACGCTGCATGATGCCGTCGAAATTGCGTTCGATGCTGCCCGGATCGTAGGCTTTGCCGGAGACGCGCAAGATCTCCTTCTGCTTCTCATTGCCACGCCGGTAACACTCGAACGCATCCGCATACCTGCCGATTCGATCGAATACGCGGCCTGCCGTAAGCGCGAGGCTCATGCGCTCACGCTCCGTACCGTCGTTGCCCCTGGAGAGCTCTGAACAGCGTTGCGCAATCTCCTCCAGCGGTTCCTGCGGCTCGGTTTCGACGAGCAGGCCCCAGGCCTCGGCGTCCGAGGGTCGCGCCTCGATGACTTTCTTCAGGTGATCGCGGCACTTTTCAGGCTGATTGCGAAACCTGGCAATCTTGGCGCGCATGAATTCCGCAGACGGCCCATCCAGCCCGGTCGCCGTGCTCAGTAGCTCCTCGGCGAGGTCCAGCTCTCGCGCCATGATCAGGAGATCCGCATGGGCAAGATGGTCAGCAGCAGTAGGCGTTTTCAGGGAAAGATACGTCTCGAACGCCCTGCGTGCCGTCGCGTAGTCGTGCACGCGTGCAGCGGATGTAGAAATTTCCCGCCAGGCCGCGGCGCTGGTCGTTCCAGTGTCAAGTAGCTTGCGGAGATTTTCCACAGCCCCCGGCCAATCCCCGGCCGCAGCCTGTGCCTGGTACGTCAGGGCATCCAGCTCGGTTGACCGCGGCTGGATATCCGAGAGGTGACGATAAGCAACGTGCGCCAGGCCCACGCGCAGCAACATCCGGCAGATTCGCACCCGCATTTGGGGATCGTCAGCGGCAAGCTCCGCGGCCCGACCGAGAAACGAGCCAGCAGCTTCCTTGTTTCCGACCTTGTCGAGCGCCAGCGCGTAATTGAAAACGATCTCCGGAGATTCGGGCTCCATGCGCACAGCCTGCTCGAGCAGTCTGGCCGCCTGATCTGCCTCGTTAAGTTGCAGTTTGACGGTGCCCAGTCCGTATATGGCGTCAACATTATTGGGGTCCGATTTCAATATACGTGCATAGCAGTCACCCGCGTCGACAGCCCTGCCAGCGCGATGCAATTCCAGGGCTTTCGCCAGGAGTTGATGATTTTCCAAGTCAGTCATCTATAGCCTGAAGTCGCGGACCTTCTTGTATACTGCCAGACTCGCCAAACGTCGCGGTCTGAAACGCAAACTATAAGACAATGTTGAATCCGAATCTCGACATCCAGGCGCTGGCTGCCGAATACGATCGTGACGAGCGAATTCGAATACAGGACGTGTTCGCGGCGGAGTTCGCGGAGCAGGTCGCCGCACACTGCGAGCAGCACGTTCCCTACGAGTACATCTTTGTTGTCGATGGCGAAAACAAGGTGGCCACCGCGGACGAGATGCGCACCATGGACAGCAACGATGCCCAGGTATTGCAAAGCAAGATCATGGAGGCAGCGGCCGAGGGGGTGGGCTTTCTCTACTGCGGCTACATGATGGGCCGCGCGCGCAGGCAGGCAGAAAGTCTGCCAATGCAGTTTCTGCACAGCATATTCGAGTACCTCAACAGCGAGGAGATGCTGTCGTTCGTGAGCAGGATATCCGGCCGGGACGACCTGCGCAGCGCTGACGGCCAGTTCACGCGCTATCAGCCGGGGCAATTCCTTACTCGCCATCTCGACGACATCACGAGCGAACAGCGGCGTCTCGCGTATGTGTTCAGTTTTTGCCGCGACTGGCATCCGGACTGGGGCGGGCTGCTGCAATTTTACGAAAAGGACGGCACGCCACGTGATGCCTGGGCGCCCGGCTTCAATACGCTGTCGTTATTCGACGTGCGCCACGTACACTCGGTGACCTACGTGACGCCATTCGCGAAACGCCCGCGACATTCACTGACCGGATGGTTCCGCAGCATGGATGGTTCGTTCTCGGGCTGATCGCTCAGGCGTTCTTTTCGCGCGACGAAAGGAACCGTTTGCTATTTACTTCTCTCTATAATGACAGGTTGGTATTTTACAGCTGCCTGCGATGAACTTTGACCGCCTCATCCGTGACCGCGAGCGATTATTCTGGACGCTGAACATCGGCGCCTGGCTCGGCTACGCGATCGCCGCCTGGCTCGGTGCGCTGGCCTACGAGAAGCCCGGCTCCTACATCGACGTCATCGTCGCGACGGCGCTGATCGGGTTCGTGATTTCGATCGTCATGCGACACCTGTACCGCCGCTTGTGGCCACGCGGCCCCGTTGCGGTCGTCGTCGGCATCATAGCCATCTGCTACGGGCTTGGTTTCATCTGGCGACTCGCATCCAACACGATGTATTTCAACTGGGTCAAGGATTCCTGGCAGCCGGAATCCATGATGGGTTACATCACTGGAATTATGGGCTCGTTCTACGTGTTGCTGTGCTGGAGCGGCCTTTATTTCGGCATCAAGTATTACCAGCAAATGCAGGAGCAGACGGAGCGAGCGCTGGCGGCCACCGCGGCGGCACACCAGGCACAGCTAAAAATGCTTCGCTACCAGCTGAATCCGCATTTTCTGTTCAACACGCTCAATGCAATATCCACGCTGATACTCGATCGCGACAACGAGACGGCAAACCTGGCGGTCAGCCGCCTGTCCGATTTCCTGCGCTATACGCTCGATAACGATCCGATGAAAAGGGTCACGCTCGGATCCGAACTGGGTGCGATCGACCTGTATCTGGAGATCGAAAAGGTCCGCTTTGGCGATCGCCTGATCGTCAGAAAAGAGGTCGAATCAGGTGCCCTGGATGCACTCGTGCCGAGCCTGATTCTGCAACCGCTGATCGAGAATGCGATCAAATATGCGGTAAGCCCGAGTGAAGATGGCGGCACGCTGAAGATATCCGCCAAGGTACTGAACGACATGCTGCTCCTGCAGCTCGCCGACAACGGACCTGGCCTGGGCAACGGCAATGCACAGAAAAAGTCCTGCGGCGTGGGCCTGAAGAACACCCGCGAACGGCTGCAGCAGCTGTATGGCGACAACCAGGCCTTTACGCTGGCACCCAACGATCCCAGGGGCCTCGTCATTACGATCAACATTCCGTACGAGACCGAAGAAAATGTTGAAAGCGCTAATAGTTGACGACGAGGCGCTCGCCCGCCGCGGTCTGGAGATTCGCCTGCAACACGTCGACGACCTGCAGATTGTCGGCCAATGCGCTAACGGCCGCGAGGCGCTCCACGCTATTCGCGAGCAAAAGCCCGACATCATGTTCCTCGACGTGCAAATGCCCGGGATGAGCGGCTTCGACGTTCTGGCGCAAATTCCCTCGAGCGAAATGCCCGCAGTCATTTTCGTGACCGCTTTCGATGAGTTCGCGCTGAAAGCGTTCGACGCCAATGCGATCGACTACCTGCTAAAACCGATCAATGACGATAGGCTCAGCGAAGCGATTGTGCGGGCGCGCAACTTGCTGGGGGAACACGAAGCTTACGAGCATTGCTCGAAACTGTTGAAGCTGATCTGCGACCTGAAGGGGCGCGACATTACGCTCGACGATGCGCTGTCCGAGGCCGACGGTGAGGCCGCGCAATTTCCAAGCAAGCTCGCGATCCAGGACGGCCGCGAGACAAACTGCGTCGACGTCGAAGCCATCGACTGGGTGGATGCTGCCGGCGACTACATGTGTATTCATGTCGGCGGCGAGACGCTGGTGCTGCGCGGCACGATGAAGAAACTCGAACAGCTGCTGAATCCCGATATCTTCGTGCGGGTCCACCGCTCGACCATCGTCAACCGGCACCGGGTCCGCACACTGCGGCCGCACCGGAACGGCGAGTACTACCTGACACTGAATTGCGACCACGAACTGAAGCTGAGCCGGAAGTACAAGAACAACGTCCGCCGGTTTGCGCACGCGGTCTGAGAGCGCTACTCAGTTTCCAAACTGAAAGCGCAGGCTCAACTGGAGCTGCTGCTCGGTATGCGTGGGAAGGATGCCGTAGTAGACCCAGCCGCAGTGATGCGTCTTGATGCTGAGCCACTCGGCCGCCAGCTGCACATTATCTGACGCACTGTAGCGGTAGGCCAGTGTCCAGGTGTGTCCGCTCTCCGGGTTATTGTCCTCGGGCGTCGAATCGTTCTGCGTGACTTCGAAATTGTCATACCTCGCGGAGATTCGGTGCTTGTCGAAGCGGCGTGTCAGCAGGAGAAACAGGCTGTCGAACTCTGTGTCCACCAGGTGCACGCCATCGACCGGGCTACCCATGACGGTAGATCCCCGCATCCATTGCCCGATCAGTCCTATCTCGAGAGGCAGCGTGGCCTGGGCGCCGACGTGGACGAACTTCGTACGCCACGCGTACTGACCGCCCTCAACCGCCTCCGGGTCTCCGCGATTGTCATAGTGCATTGCGCGCAGCGCGAAACGCTGGCCGATGCGCCACTCGCCGTTGAGGTAGTAGCCCGCCCGGTTGTCAATCTCGCGGAACGGTGCGACGAACGGGTCCTGCCTTTCCATCAGCCGCCCTGGCTGAATTTGCGGTAGCGGCGGCAGCGGCAGTTTGTCGCCGAAGCGGGTCTGCCGATCATGCACCGACCAGCCCTTCCACGCGAGCAACGAACCCGCCGGATCGTTCGCGTAGAACACGGCGACCTGCCCGACGAACGTATGCCTGCCACCCAGCGATTGCGGCCGGCGTGACACCGACAGCTCCGCGCCGATCGTTTTGATTTCTTCGGCAATCCAGGAATTTATGGCCGACGACGACAACGTGTAGGGCGAACTCCATCCCGGGTCGACATTCTCCATCGAAACCCGCGGATAAAAAGCACCGAGTTTGAAGCGATATCGGTTTCGTGATCGTGGCACCGGGCGCCACTCGAGGAACGCTTCAGTGAAGTCGGCGGCTGGACCGAGATTGTCATCGTACGCCTCGATGGCAACCCGGGTATCGAGCGTATCCGCAAGTCGAAAACGATGCTCCAGGAATCCCCGGCTAATCGTGAGCCCGTCACTGAAATCGTCGTAGCGCAGCTTGCCGACGAATCCGTCCGTCCAGGAATCTACGCCGTTGGTCTGGATGAAACTGAAGTCCGCGCCCGTAGTAAAGTCGTGACGTGCCGGTTCGTCCGCATGCGATACAAGCGCCAGCAGGAGGGGCGACAAGAAGGTCGCTGTCAGTAGTCTGACCATGCCAACGCCCCAGAGTCCGAATCGCGCGGGGGCCGAAGTTTGCTCTCCAGGCTGAAGCGCAGCACCTGATCGCGGCCCCCGGACAGCGTCACCGTCCGCGACAGGGAATCGCTGCGGTCGCGAATTCGCGGACTCCATATACGCACCTTGAACTCACCGCTGCGGTTCAGCGGCAAGGTGGCCTGGCCGACGTTGTTCGTCTTGCCGAACATGTCAGTTTCCACCACGAGTATGTAGCCCAGCATGTTGTCGTGAATGTTGCAGCCGAGCGTTACCAGGCCGGGCCGATCGAATGTGACCGGTGGATGCAGGTCGCCCTTGTAGATTGCCAGGTCGAACTGCTGCGGATCCGAAAACGAATAAACGTGATGCGCAATGGTGTCGGTATTCGGGAAACTGACCGCTGTCCCCTGCTGCACGATGAGAATATGCGGGTGAAACTGCACGTCGATCTGATTCATGGTCGCGGTCGCAGTGGCTGCCGACCCGCCCGACGCTTCGCCCAGCGGCACCGCATAGACCGCGACATTCGGCACAGGTTTCCCGTCGCGATCGACGACGCTGACGTCCAGGTCCGAAGCACGGGCAACGGCGGCGCACGCGCCGATAATGAGTGCGCCTGCGGTCAGCAGCCGCACCGTCGCCATCAAGGTGGCCACGGAGACAAGTCTCATTTTTGCCAGAAATCCGAAATGTGCTCGGGAAATCAATGAGTTTACGGCGCATGGCAACCAGCTAACCGTGAACTGTCGCACACTCTATTTGACCGCTTACACCTAACATTTCGAGGGGTTTCGAAAATGTCGACCGAATACGCCTCTCAGCCGGCAGGAACGGCAGCGGTTGATCCCCGGAGATCTGGCAGCCAACTGGAAATCGATTGGCCACACAATGAAATTGCAGACGAGCTTTCGCAGCAAACTGCTGTTGCTCACCATCGTCCCGCTGGTGCTCGCGCAGGCCGTGACGCTGTTCGCCGTGATGCGCACCGCAGAACACGATATCGATCGTCGTGCTACGGAATCACTCGTGATTGGCGGCAGCGTCGTAGCAGAATTTCTGCGAAGCCGCGGCGAACAGCTGCGAACGAGCGTCGAGGTTCTTGCCGCCGATTTCGGACTGAAGCAGGCTGCCGCCACGGGTGATGCCGGAACCATCCGGTCCGTACTCGAGAATCACAGTCAGCGCGTTGGTGCGGACATCGGCATGTTGCTGGACGTCGAGGGAGCACTTGTTTCCAGCAGCGTCGGAACCACTATCCCGGGCCGGACGGGTATCCGCAACCTGATTCCCGTGCGCGAGGACGCCACCTCGAAGCAGTCGACCGCGGTGATCGATGGGCACACATACCATGTTTTCGCTGTAAGACTCCGCGCGCCCCTGACAATCGGTTGGGTCGTGCTTGGCTTTCGGCTCGATGCGGAGCTCGCAGACAAGATCGCCGATCTGACCGGCATGGACGTGTCAATACTGTCGATATCCGGCGACGAGCGGCAGATCGTGGCGACCACACTGCCCGATTCGCTCGCGCAATCGCTGCCCGGCGGTGTATTCCCCGACGGCAGCCCGCTGCATGACACCTACACACTCGGACCCCCGTCGGATGCATGGTTCGCACTCGGCCGGCCGTTTATCGAAGACCTGGCCGATGTCATCGTCGTGCTGCAACGTTCGCGGGTCGCAGCGATGGCACCGTACACGGATGCTCGCGTCGCGCTTCTTGCGTTTGCGGCATTCCTCGTGCTTCTCACCGCAGCCTGTGCCGGCTGGTTTTCCCTGAGTGTCGCCAAACCCCTGCGGACGCTGACCGACGCGGCGCGGCGCATGATCTCCGGAAACTACGACAGCCAGGTACGCGTCACATCCGGCGACGAATTCGGCGCGCTCGCCTCGAGCTTTAACGCGATGCGGCAAGCTATCGCGGAACGGGAGCAGCGAATATCTCACCAGGCATTACACGATCCGCTAACCGGCTTGCCCAACCGCGCAAAACTGATTCAAAGCCTCACGCGTTCGATCGAAGCGGCGCAACATTCCGGCGCGAAGATCGCAGTGATGGCCATTCGTCTGAAGAGAATCGAGTCAATTTCATCAACGCTCGGTCATAGCGCAAGCGACCAGGTGATCGCGCTCGCCGCGAAACACCTTTGTGTCAATCTGAACGAAGGCGAGATCCTGGGCCACATCAAATCCGACGAGTTCGTGCTCATACTCCCCGGAATCAGTATCGACGAGTCGCTTACATACGCAGACCGGGTTGAAAACATATTGGGGGCCGGGGTTACGCTGGGTCGCATCAATATTGCGCTGCAAACCGAGATCGGCGTGTGCGAATACCCCCAGCACGGGGTGATTGCTGCTGACCTCCTGCGGCACGCGTCCATTGCCCGGACCGAGGCGGAAAAACGCCAGGACAGGATTGCTTGCTACGAATCCGGGCGCGAGGATTACTATCTGCGCCAGCTGCGAATCGTCAACGATCTGCGGGGCGCGCTGCAGCGCGACGAAGTACATATCCACTATCAGCCCAAGATCTGCCTGCGCGACGGCAAAGCCTGCGGCGCGGAGGCCCTGGTTCGATGGCAACATCCGGAGTTCGGCTGGCTCTCCCCGGACGACTTTATCCCGGCCGCCGAGCAGGCCGGAACGATCGTTCACCTCACCCGTCATGTGCTCAAGGGCGCGCTGCGCGACTGCCGCGAGTGGAAGCGCGCCGGTTTCAATCTGCGCGTGTGCGTGAACATCTCCGCGCGCGACCTTCAGGACGAGTACCTGCCGCACTACATATTGCAGCTACTCGGCGAGCAGCAGCTGCAGCCGAACAACCTGACCCTTGAAGTGACGGAAAGCGGGGTAATGAGCGAGCCACACCTGGCGAAAACCGTGCTGCATTGCCTGCGCGACATTGGCGTGCGCATCTCGATGGATGATTTCGGCACCGGTCACTCCTCCCTTGGGCAGCTGCGAAACATACCGCTGCACGAGCTCAAGATTGACAAGTCCTTCGTGATGACGATGGTCGGCGACAAGTTGAATGAAGCGCTCGTCAAGACGACGATCGAACTCGCTCATAACATGGAACTCGAAGTCGTCGCCGAAGGCGTCGAAGACGAGGCGACACTCCGTCACCTCAGCAGCGAAGGCTGCGAGCAGGCACAAGGCTATTTTTTCAGCCGGCCACTACCGTCCCGCGACCTGCAAAACTGGCTGAGGAATCACGAGCCGCAAATCTGGAGCGAACGACGCTCGCAGAAGCGCGCTTTCATCAACCGGGCGTAGCCGTCGCCTGATCGCGCAAATTCACCGGCACGCACCGGAACGTATCCGGAAAATTGCAACTGAAGCGACGCACGGTCGCGTCGGCGTTACATTTGAGCATTATTTCAAGCCGCATTCCGCCATGGGCTGCGCCTCAGCGAACTTTTCGCACGTTGCAGCGTAATTCACATTTGAGATACTCGGATCACAATGTTGCTGCGTTTGCGGAGGTTAGGTATGTCAGTTTCAAGGTATTCAGCAATCTTGCTCACCCTGTTTTTTGCTATCGCATTTAACGATGCTTCAGCAGGAGAGGAAACGCCAATTACCATCAAGGTCAAGAATCCCGATGGACTGGGATCCGACGGCGTTCTGTTGTCCGCTGGCTGGGCGCTTGTGCTCGAATTCGAGGTCGAAGACGCCATAGGGGTCATCGACAACGGCCGGCGACCCGACGAGGTCAACATGGCCTGGATACTCAGGGACCCGGACGACTGCATCGACATGCGCGACTGGATCAGTCCGGGTAATCCGAGCCTGGCTATAGAAGGCTGCTCCAGTGCGGCTCCGGACGAGACGTTCGTGCGGTTTTCGCCGGACTTCATCGATGCGGTTGGCATCACTGAAAACTTCGATTCCAACGGAATCCTGGAATACCAGGAAGCGCTGCAGGACGACGCCTTTGATTCAAGCAACCTGGCCAACCTGAATCGGCAGTATTTCAGCAGCGGCTTCACCTCCTCAGTGCCCGGTGCATTCGTTGGCGCAACAACCGAATCGTCTGACGAGCCTCAGGACGGCTACGGCTACGGCGTCAACGACGATTTTCCAGGCCTTTACGTCTGGGCGGAGATCGGCACCGGAATCGTTACCGACGAATTCCTGAATCCTGTCGCAGACCCGATTACCGGCGCATACAAGCTGCGCAATATGGCCGGACTATTCAACAGCATCTCCTACACGCAGCTCGCGAGAAACAACAAATCCAGCCTGGTTGCCGTGCTCAATGTCGAACGAGGGGTCCTCGAGCCGATCGTACAGATCGACTTCAAGAACGTGGACGTCAATTCGGGTGCGGCGACCGGTGGCGGGTTCCTGCGGCGTATCGACGGCGGCCCCATCGAGGACATCGCTTTCTCGACTGCGGGCGACAAGTTTCAAAATGAAGCCTACGAGGAGGTGCTGGCCAGTCTCGAAAATTACGAGGTCATAATAAAAGCGGCCGTTGTCGAAGGCGATGCCTTGCCGTTCATCCAGGATCTGGACGGCAATGGGCGATACAACAAGAGAGATCTCGAGCAGGCCGGGCACACGTTACTGTCGAACCTGAAGCGCTACCGGGTGCGGGCAATACAGATAGAGGCGCTGGATAGCGGCTTTTTCGAATGCCCGAATGCACAGGTGTTCAAGGAAGCCCGATTGGATAACGACACTGACAACGGTGTTGGCTGCTCGACGGGAAGCGCCCGCTCGATCGTGAGACGGCCTCGCTAGCCTAGCGATTGGCCAGGCGCTGGGCCGAATCCGATTCGGCGCTTGGCCGATCAGCGGCCGCCCACTTGTCCAGGAAAGCCTGCGCCAGCAGGCTGGCGTCCTTGTGCTTGCCCTGCTGCTGGCGAATCCTGGCCTGCACAAGACCGGCCCGCACCCGGTCAACTTCGAGATCGAGTCGGATCTCCGCGGCATCCCGATATCCGGCCGCCCGCTCCGCATACTTCAGCGCCTCGTCCAGGTTGCCGCCCGCCAGCATGGCTGTCGCCAGGCCGAGTTCGTAAACCGCGTAGTCGTAGCCATCGCTTTCGAAGATCCGGCTCAGCGTTGACACTGCGCTCTCGACCTCGTTCTTGCCAAGCAGCGCCAGGCCTTCCAGGTAGTCGGCCGCCCGACTCTCTGTTCGATCCGTATTGTCCGGCGGTAACGCGTGGCCGCGTATTTCCCGGGCAGTCGCCAGCGCGCTGTCGAGCGCCCCTTCATGAAGCTCCAGCAACCCGCGCGCGAACAGGACCCGGGTTGGCACATCTGACTGATTGCGCTGCATGGCCAGGGCCAGCAGTTCCCGCGCACGTTCTGTTTCGCCGAGTTCCATGTGGCTCAGCGCTCTCGTCGAGAGCGCCATGGCTTCGCGAATTCGTTCCTGCTCGATCTCTTGCCGCAAGGTTTCAAGCGGCAGCAATGACTCCCGGAATCGACCCTCCGAGCGAAGAACCCATGCGAAATCGAATGCGGCGTAGATGCGTTCATCGGCCGGAATCGTCTCGTCGGCGATAATCTCCTGCCAGATAGACTTCGCTTTATCGACGTCACCGAGAATCGTCAGCACCTGGGCGCTGCCACGGCGCGCTTCCGCGAATTCCGGGTTTGCCTGCAATGCCTGTTCGTAGTAGCTGGCCGCTTCCTCGAAATTGCCGCGCTGCCGGTGCAGGTCGCCCAGCATCGTCAAGGGATGCGCCTTCTCCAGTGCAAGTTCAAGGTAGCGGCTCAGCGGCTTCTCGGCATCGTCGAGGTTGCCTGACAGCAGGAGGTAGGTACCCATCGAACCCCAGATAAATTCGTTCTCTGGCTCCTGCAACGCAAGAATCCGCAACTCGTCGACAGCCTTCGATTCCTGGTAATTCTGGAAATACACCTCCGCCAGGAACTGGCGGGCTTCGACCTCGAACGGGTAAAGCTCCAGGAGCTTTTTGTAGGTCTCGATAGCGCTGTCCAACTCGTAACTGAAAAGCGCCTTTGCAGCGTCGACATAAAGCCTCTCACGTTCGCTAAATACAGCGTCCACCGGAATCTGCTCGACAGTTGCTACGGCTTCCGATTGGCGGCCGGTCGACATGTATATGTGTGCCAGCCGGTAGCGCGCGATGTGGAAACCGTCTGCAAGCGCGAGCGCGGCGCTCATTGCTTGCTCCGCCTGCTGATACTTGAAGCGACGGAAGAAACCGAGCCCGCCGACATATGCTTCATAGGCCGTCATGTTGTTCACGACGAAGTCGGCGGCGAAGGAATCGACGCTTTGCGTGTGCGGGATTTCGAGGCCTTGCTTCGAGAGGATCGATAGCTGGTAGCCCGTTCCAAGCATTGCTTCCGGCGTCAACTGGTCGAACGACCGCGCTGCTTTCTCCACACCGTTCAGAATATCCGAAAGTCTTACTGACAGAAGCAGGCCTGCCGGCGTAGAGATGAATTCACCACCAAATACATATTCGATGCCGGCTTCCCTGGCTGCCTCGATCTTTTGCTCCGGGTTTTCGAGGCCCCGGGTTATAGACTCCCAGCGCGAATTCGACACCACGACGACATGACGTGACTGCGCGAGATCAGTACGCACCAGGTTTGCCAGGCCTTCGCCCAGCCAGTCCAGCTCAGCTTTTCCGCTGAGATTCGCGATCGGCAGCACCGCGACAACCGGGTTATCGGAGGCGCGGTGTGTACGGATGTCGAACAGGTAGTCCGTCCACACCCACCACAGCGCCAACGGACAGCTGGAACCAGCGCGTTGACAACAGTTTCGCCTGGGGCGGAGTTTCGCCGC
>JAHHOT010000155.1 GCA_018677555.1 Gammaproteobacteria bacterium
ATACGGCGATGCCCGGTGCGACGTTCGCCGATTGCCCGCCCTGCGCCAGCAAACCCCGTAATTACACGAAGTGGGAGAAAGGGTTGAAACGCTGGATTCGCCAGAACGAAACCACGTCACTTTACCGGAGCAAGAAACACAAGCTGACGTCGGCAGCAGGGGAAACAGAGGGAGAGTTCCGCGCGCGTCTGCAGCAGGTTGCCAGCGAAAAGCGCGACCAGGCAGTTGCAAAACTTCGCAAACGTTATGCGTCCAAGGCGAACACGCTCGAAAATCGGCTGATGCGCGCCGAGCAGGCTATCGAGCGGGAGACGCAGCAGTCCAGCCAGAAAAAAATGGACACCGCGATTTCGTTCGGCACCGCAATACTGGGCGCCCTGCTCGGTCGCAAGCGATTTTCGAGCACCACGGCCAGCAAGATGGGCACGGCGGTACGCAAGGCCGGAAGCGCAAGAAAAGAAGCATCCGATGTCGCCCGCGCGAAGCAAACGGCGAAAAAAGTCCGGGCTGACCTTGCAGCGCTGAACAAGCAGCTGGAGGGCGAAATCAAGGCGCTCGACACGGCTTACAATGCAATGAACGAGGAACTCGGCGAGGTTGCGATTCGGCCGAAGACGACCGACATCCACGTTCCGGTGATCGGTCTGGCCTGGATGCCGTACAGCAAGACGAAGGACGGCCGCTTGAAAAGCGCATGGGACAGCTGAACCGTTCGGCGATTCGCCCGCCGCGCAAAGTCTACTGACTCGCCATCCGGACCCAGGCAACCGATCCGCCGAGCTGCGGTACGGGCGGTCGCACCTGCTTGTCGACGACTGCGCGGCAATTGCGGCAACGGAAGCGCGTTTCGCTGACTATTCGCTCGCCCTGCCCGGCCTGGATCAGGCGTTGCAAGTCCGCCTCACCCCACCGGCAGCAGTCCATACAATAAAGTCCAAGTGTATGATTTTGCTGAAAAAGATCCAGAAAAGACGCGAGCCGATGCATGCCGCCAGTATAGAGGAGACGGGCCTGGCGGACAGCGATTTGATGTCAACCGCGATAGAGCTCCAGCCCTGCCCCGACAATGCTGCCGAGGATCAGTGTAGCCATCAACACTGCGCCCACGCCGAACCCTTTCGCGCGTGATGCAGGATCGCGCATGTAGGTGTTGCGATAGATGACGCGAGTGACGATGAACAACAGTCCAATACCCGCCGCTGTCAGTTCGTGCACGTAGTGCGCAAACATCCAGAGCGCCGGTATAAAGAGAACGAGTTGCTCGACCGTGTTCTGGTGGACCCGGAATGCGCGCATGAACTCGTCATCCCCGGACATGGCGGGTGCACTGACGCCGCTTTTAACACGCGCCTGGCCGACCTGAAACGCGAAATGAAATGTCTGGATGAGGATTAGCCCCGTAACGATTGCAACTGCCTCCATTGCCCGGCTCCTTCTTGTCGTGTGAATTGGCCGCCAGCAGACCCTTGATGGCTTCAACTGGGCACCCAGATAGTACAATATCCGGGAATGCGCGGGTTGCCGCGCCAGCGACTACAGGATACTCCCGCAGCCTATGGCCGACCCCGCGCCTGCCGCGTCGCCCATGCCGGCAGACGCCACGATCCTTGGCATCCAGCGCAGCGAGTACGTGGCTGTGGGCTGGTCGCTCCTGTATTTCTTTTCCTTGCTGTCCTCTTACTCGATGCTGCGGCCGGTGCGCGACGCCATGGCCATCGTTGGCGGTGTCAGCAATATCAAGTGGCTGTTTGCCGGCACATTTACCGTGATGCTGTTGGCCACCTCTGCGTTCGGCTGGATTACCGCCCGTTATCATCGCCGGCAGTTTCTCCCCTGGGTCTATTACTTTTTCATCGCCAACATGATGATCTTTTATGCGCTCTTCGGCTACACGGAGCGTGCAGGCATCGACCAGGTCTGGGTAAGCCGTTCGTTCTTCGTCTGGCTAAGTGTATTCAACCTGTTCGTCGTGTCCGTGTTCTGGAGCTTCATGGCTGACATATACACGAATGAACAGAGCCGCCGTCTGTTCGGCATCATCTCGGCAGGCGGCAGTTGCGGCGCGATTTTCGGTCCGATTATCACCGGCTTCCTGGTCGAGTCAGTCGGGTTCCGTAACTTGCTGCCTCTGTCGGCGTCGCTCCTGCTGGTTGCCGTTTTCTGCGTCTTTCGACTGCGCACCTGGGTTCGGCAACGCGACGCAGAAACCGGCGCCGCACCCGGAAAACCGATCGGCGGAACCGCCATCGAGGGAATGCGCCTGACGTTGTCGACACCGTACTTCCGGGCCATCGCTATCTCCTTGCTGGTCGCGAATTTCCTTGGCGTATTCTTTTATATCTATCTCGCAGACCTGATAAGCCAGAGCTTTGCGGACACCGACGAACATGCGAAGGTGTTCTCCCGGATCGACTCGTGGATAAACGGCCTGGCATTCGCTTCGCAATTGCTACTGGTAAAGCCGGTCGTCAAACGCTTCGGTGTCAGCGTATCGCTGATGATCCTGCCAATCGTATCGCTGATCGGCTTCGTGCTGATTTCCATCCACCCGGTGTTCGTCGTTTTCGTGGTCATCCATGTCATCCGGCGAGCGGCAACCTTCGGCTTCAGCAAACCAACGAACGACATGCTCTATTCGGTAGTGCCGAAAAAAGCCAAGTACAAGGTGAAGAACTTCATCGAAACGGCGGTCTATCGTGGTGGCGATCTCGCATCGGCATGGATCGTCACCGCAATTACGGCTCTGGGAATTAGCGGCGGCGCCCTATTTTGCGCACCGTTTGCCGCCGTGTTCGCCGGCCTGGCCTATTGGGTCGGCAAGGAATACCGGCGGCGCGACGCCGCGTATATCATCGAGGAGAACAAATGAACACAGGCAGCTGGACGCGGCGCGAGATGCTCAAACTCGCAGCGGCACTGGGGCTTACGCCGGCCATCGCAATCGCACGGGAGGAAACCATGCACACACGAGACATCCCTTCCTCGGGCGAGGCGCTGCCGGTAATCGGCCTTGGCACCTACAACGTATTCGATGTCGACAGCACGCCGGCGGCGCTGGCTGCCCGGCGCGAAATCCTGCAGCTCTTCACATCGAAAGGCGCCAGCCTGATCGATTCATCGCCTATGTATAACCGCTCAGAACAAATCATCGGTGATGTATTGCGCGACACGGAGCTGCGGAACCAGTTGTTCATCGCAACGAAAGTCTGGACAGACGGTAAAACGTCCGGCGAGCGACAGATGCGCGAATCGGCACAATTGATGCGCGCCGGCACGATCGATTTGATGCAGGTACACAATCTGCGCGATCTGGACGTTCACATGGCAACGATACGTGAGTGGCAGAAGGAAAAGCTTATTCGTTATAACGGAGTTACGCACTACCGTGCGAGCGCCCTCGGCCAGCTCGAGAAAGCAATGCGCGTACACAGGCCGGAGTTCATTCAGATCAACTATTCGCTGGGCGAGCGGGAAGCGCAAGAGCGGTTGTTGCCGCTGGCCCAGGACATGGGCATTGCCGTACTGATCAACCGCCCGTATATGACGGGGCGGCTGTTTGCTGCAGTCAAAGGCACGGAACTGCCGGACTGGGCCGCCGAATTCGCCGGCAGTTGGGGGCAGTTTTTTCTGAAGTACATCGTCAGCCACCCGGCCGTGACCTGCGTCATACCTGCCACCAGCAAGCCGCATCACATGGCCGACAATCTCGGTGCAGGATTCGGGCCGATGCCGGATGCGGTGACGCGCCGGCGGATGGAATCGTTCTTCGACGAGCTTGCCTGAGCGTGGCCGTGCTGCCACAAAATGCGAGCTTGCTACGCCGCCTGGGCGCGATGCTCTACGACCTGCTGCTGGTGCTTGCGTTGCAGATGCTCAGCACAATTCCCTTCATCGCCGCGCGGGGCGGCGAGCAGGTGGCCGCGGGCAACCTGCCCTACCAGCTTACCCTGCTGGTGATCACCTACGTTTTCTTTGCCGGTTTCTGGGGCTGGCGCGGCCGGACTCTCGGCATGCAGTCCTGGGGGCTGCAGCTGGAGCGCGCCGATGGCTCCAGGCCCGGCATGGGTCGCGCGAGCCTGCGCTTCTTTGCTGCGATCCTGTCCTGGCTGCCCGCGGGCCTCGGCTTCTGGTGGCAACTTTGGGACAGCGACGGATTGAGCTGGCACGATCGCCTGTCCGGCACTCGGCTGCAATACTACCCGCGCTGAGTGTTTGAGGTCAGCGAATGCGATGCAAGGCAAACCACGCCACTGAGACCAGGACCAGCGACGGAATCCAGGTAAGAATGGCCGGATTCAGGTTGTAGACTTCGCCGGAGTTTGCAAGCATCTCGCTGGCCAGGAAATAGGCAAGCCCGACAAGGACCCCGATCATGAGCCGGCTGCCTGCGCCGGCAGAACGCAGCGATCCGAACACGAAGGCAAGAGCAAGTACCGGCATCAGCACAACCGTTGTCGTCATCGAGATTCGAGACCAGAGCTCGGTTTCGTAACGTATTGCCGATAATTCGTTGCGCCGCAGATAGTCGATGTAGCTCAGCAAGCCGCGCGCAGACAAACTGATCGGCTTCACCAGCGTGAAACCCAGCAAACTGCTATCAACGTCAAACGTTTCCACGCTGCGCGTCGACTCGGCCACCTCCACGCGATCGCCTGCGAAGCGAGTCTCGCTGAGGTTTTCGAGAATCCAGTTGTCGGATTCGTCGATGCCGGAATTTTCGGCGCGGCCGATCGACTCGATATCGCCCGCCTCGTTAAAACGGAACAGGTAGATGTTGCCGAAGTCGAACTGGCTGTTGACGCGTTGCAGGTGCAGGATCACTGGTCCGTCTTTTACCCAGGCATCGTTACCGAAATTCGCGTTCTCTTCACCGAATCGCAGTTCGGTGCGCATCGTCCTTGCGTAGTAGTCGAGCGGCGGACCGATGAACTCGCCGATCAACGCCGTCGCTGCGGCGATCGCCAGCCCGGAAACCGCGACCATGGACGCGAGACGCGACATCGACACACCGGCGGTCCGCATTACGACCAGCTCGCTGTTCGATGCAAGACCACCCAGGCCCAGCAGGGATCCGATCAGGGTAGCAATCGGAAACATTTGAAAAGAAAGTTGCGGCAGGCGCAGCAGCGAGTACATCAATGCCTGTGCGGTCCCGAAATCGCCCTCCGTGTTGTCAAGCTGCCCGATAAATTCGAACAGCGCAGCCAGCGCGAGCAGGACGACCATGACGAGCGCGGTGCCGGTCAGGATCGTGCGCATGAGGTAGCCGGTGAGCAGTCTCATGCGCCCCTCCCCAGCCTGAGAAGCCGGCGGAATATTCGATTCTGTGCACCCAGCATGAACACGGCGAACAGGAGCATAAGCGCATGTACCCACCACAATCCGAGACTTCCGGGAACCACGCCCTTCTCCACCCATGCCTGCCCGGCGGTCAACAGATTGAAATAGATGATGATTACCAGCAGGCCGACGGCAAGTCGCCCGTAGCGTCCCTGCCGCGGCTGCGTCCTGCTGAGCGGCACGGCAATGATCGCGAGAATCAGTGTCGACAGCGGCACGCCAAGGCGAAAATGGAATTCTGCAACGTGCTCGGGCGCGGAAGAAGCCATCAGGTCGCGGGTTGGCATGGCATCCGGATCGAGTTCCGGTTCCTCCACACCTGGCAACTGGTACGGAATTCCGTGCTCCGAAAATTCCATCACCTGGAATTGTGACGTGCCGGGGATGCCCTCGTAGCGTTTACCATCGCGCAACACGAAGTAGCGGGTGTTCGGGTCATCCGAATCCCGTTGTTCACCGCGTGCCGCAACAACAACCTGCACGTCGCCGGAGTCGTCGCGGCGTTGCAGAAATACGTTCTCTACCATCCCCGGGCCCAGAACGGTTTCTGCATACACGACCGCACCGGCCGCGTTATCGCTCATGAAGCGGCCAGGCTCGATGGAGGCGAGATCCGCCTGGCGCCGGGCTTCCATGCCGATTCGCTCGATTGCCAGCCGCGCATCCGGCGCGATGTCGACCGCAAGCCAGGCAACGCCGATTAGCAGCGGCAGCAACAGAAACGACAGCGGCCGGTAAACGCCGCCCGGCCCCACGCGGCAGGCCATCATCGCGGGCATTTCGCTGTCCTGGTACAGCCGGCCCAATGCCAGCATGATAGACAGGAACAGGCCGATCGGCACCAGCACCGTCAGGTATTGCAGCGCGGTCAGTCCAATCACCTGGAAAACCGCGTCGCGCGGCAAATTGTCTTTTGCGACCTCGCTCAATACGCGAGCGAACTGGTTGGTGAGGAGAATCGCCAGCAATACGACCGTCACCGCCAGCCAGGTCTGGGCGATCTCGCGAAATATGTAGCGATCGAGTATGCGAAACATGGTGACGGCAAATCCTGCAAAGTGGTCGGCCCGGCGTCAGCGGCCGGGAATGAGACCGCTCCTGCTAAAAGCCCTATTAGTCTTTGATTAATTAACCAAATATAGGCGGATCGGTTAGACTACCGTTTTTGAAAAGCATGGGACAGTCCCCAGGTCACAGTCGACCTGATAACCAACAATCAAGCTACCGTACAAGTTTCCACCCGCGAACGCCGATCGGCGCCGCGGGGTTGTGAACAGAAGCGGTGCTGGGAAGGCATATTCAGCTATGGAATATCTTGCAACGACGAGCGCAGCGTCCGGGCGCTCCGCCGACTGCCTCGTGGTCGGTGTTTACGAGCGCGGAAAAACGGGTACTGCAGCGGCCGAGATCGACAAGGCGAGCAGCGGGCAAATACGCGCCCTGATCAAGTCGGGCGACATTACCGGCGAACTCGGCAGTTGCCTGGTCCTGAGGGATGTCAAGAACGTCAAAGCACAGCGGGTTGTCGTGGTGGGCCTCGGCAAGTCAGGCAACTTCGGTGTAGATCAGTTTCGACAGGCAACGGCGGCCGCAGCGAATGCCGTCAAAAGTAGCAAGTCCAAAGACTTCTACAGTTATCTCACCCTCGAGGATGTCGACGACGTCAGTGTCTATTACCTCGCGCGCCACACGGTCGAAACCGTCGGCGACTGTCTTTACGTTTTCGACGAGATGAAAAGCGGCAAACGCAAGGGATCGTCGTCAATTCGCAAAATCGGCCTCGCTATCAAAAAGCGCGGACACAACGACAAGGCCATGCTTGGCGCCAGGCACGCTGACGGCATCGTTACCGGTGCGTCGCTCGCCAAGGACCTCGGCAACCTGCCACCCAATGTGTGCAATCCGGCCTACCTTGCGAAAACCGCGCAGGGAATGGCCAGGCGCCACAAGAAACTGACCACGCGCGTACTCAACGAAGCGGAGATGAAGAAACTCGGCATGCATTCCCTGCTGTCGGTCACGCGCGGCGCCACGGCACCCGCCAAACTGATCGTGATGCAATACCGCGGTGGCGGAAAACAGAAGCCGGTGGTACTGGTCGGGAAAGGCATCACCTTCGATACCGGCGGAATCTCCCTGAAGCCCGGCCCGGCAATGGACGAAATGAAGTACGACATGTGCGGTGCCGCTTCGGTAATCGGCACGATGGCGACGATCGCGACGCTCGACGTTCCCGTAAATCTCACCGTCGTCGTCCCTGCTGCCGAGAACATGCCCGGCGGCGATGCATCCCGGCCTGGGGACATCGTAAAAAGCATGTCGGGCCAGACTATCGAAATATTGAATACCGACGCAGAAGGTCGTCTCGTCCTTTGTGACGCTCTCACTTACTCGCGCAAATTCAAGCCGGATGCGATTATTGACGTCGCCACGTTGACCGGCGCATGCGTGATCGCCCTGGGGCATCACCGCTGTGCAGTGTTCAGCAATGACGAAGCGCTGTCACAGGAGATCCTCGACGCAGGAAAGTCTGCAGCTGACAAGGGATGGCCGATGCCCATGGGCGAAGAATACGCACTTCAGTTACGCAGCAATTTTGCAGATTTTGCCAATATCGGTGGGCGCGACGGCGGTGCAATTACAGCAGCCTGCTTTCTCGGCAAATTTACCGACGGCCTGAGCTGGGCGCACCTGGATATCGCCGGCGTCGCCTGGCGCACCGGCGCGAAGAAAGGCGGTACCGGCAGACCTGTGCCTATGCTGTCCGAATTTGTGCTGAAGCGCGCCGGCGCGCTCCCCTGACGGTGCGCCAATGTCGCGCATCGATTTTTACGTGCTACGGGAATCCGGCGAATCGGCACGGCGCCGTTTCGCTTGCCGCCTTGCCGAAAAAGCGTGGTCGCTGAACAACTCGGTGCATATTCGCGTAGCAGACGCACAAAGCGCCGACCTGCTGGACGACCTTTTGTGGACTTTTCGCGACGGCAGCTTCGTGCCCCACGAAAAAATAACGCAGGACGCTGCGCAAGCAGGTTCGCCAATCACAATCGGCACGGTTGATACAAGACAGTGCGATTTGCTGATCAACCTGGCCGACGCCATCCCCGACAACGCCAACGCTTTTCCGCGTGTGGCAGAGATCGTAACCTCGGACGAACCGGCCAGGCAGACCAGCCGCCAGCGTTTCGTGGAATACCGCGACGCAGGACACACAATGGACACGCACAAGCTCTGAGCAGCAGACACTTCCGATCATGCAAAAGTCCTATCGCCCTAAAGATATAGAGCAGCGTCAGTACGAACGCTGGGAGCAGTCCGGTTACTTCGCACCAGGCGGCGAAGGCGAGCCCTATTGCATCGTCGTGCCGCCGCCCAACGTGACGGGGTCGCTGCATATGGGGCACGCATTCCAGGACACGATAATGGATGCGCTGATTCGCTATAAGCGTATGCAGGGCCACAACACACGCTGGCAGCCCGGCATGGATCACGCGGGCATTGCCACGCAAATGGTCGTCGAACGATTGCTGGCCGCAGAGGGCACGTCGCGCAAGGAACTGGGTCGAGACGAGTTTGTGCGACGTGTGTGGGAATGGAAGGACGAATCGGGCGGGCAGATTGCGCGGCAATTTCGTCGCATGGGCGCCTCTCTGGACTGGGACGTCGACTGCTTCACCATGGACGAAAACCTGTCGGCCGCCGTTTCAGAGGTGTTCGTTTCGCTGTATCGCGAAGGGTTGATTTACCGCGGCAAGCGGCTGGTCAACTGGGACCCGGTGCTGCATACGGCGTTGTCCGACCTCGAAGTCCTGTCGAGCGAAGAGCGCGGGCATTTGTGGCACTTTCGTTATCCCCTCAAGTCCGGCGACGGCTACATGGTGGTTGCGACGACACGCCCGGAAACGATGCTCGGCGACACCGCTGTTGCCGTTCACCCGGACGACGAGCGCTACAAACACCTGGTCGGGCAGGATCTCATTTTGCCGCTGGTTGATCGCCCAATACCGGTGATCGCCGACGATTACGTCGACCCCGAGTTTGGCAGCGGCTGCGTCAAGATTACGCCGGCACACGACTTCAATGACTACGAGATCGGCCTGCGCCACGGCCTCGAACAAATAAACGTGCTCGACGCAAACGCAGCAATAAACGACAACGCGCCGGACGCGTATCGCGGCCTCGATCGCGAGGTCGCGCGGACGAAAATCGTCGACGATTTCAAGGCGCTGGGCTTGCTCGAGAAAATCGAAGACTACGAGCGCAAGGTACCGCGCGGCGATCGAAGCGGCGCGATTGTCGAACCGTACCTGACCGATCAGTGGTATGTGAAAATCAAACCGCTGGCCGAGCCGGCGATCGAAGCCGTAGAATCCGGCCGGATCCGCTTTGTGCCGGAGAACTGGACAAAAACCTATTACGAGTGGATGTACAACATCCAGGACTGGTGCATCAGCCGGCAGCTCTGGTGGGGACACCGCATTCCAGCCTGGTATGACGATGACGGGAATATCTACGTCGGGTTCTCGGAAGACGCCGTCAGGAAAGAAAACGCGTTGGGCGATATTGAATTGCGCCAGGACGAGGACGTACTCGACACCTGGTTTTCGTCGGCATTGTGGCCGTTCTCCACCCAGGGCTGGCCGCAAGACTCGAAATCGCTGCAGACGTTCTACCCCGGAAACGTACTCGTTACCGGCTTCGACATTATTTTCTTCTGGGTGGCTCGCATGATCATGATGGGCCTCAAATTTATGGGCGACGTCCCGTTTCACGAGGTCTACATTCACGGGCTGATCCGCGATCAGGACGGTCAAAAGATGTCGAAATCGAAAGGTAACGTTCTCGATCCGATCGATCTCATCGACGGCGTCGATCTCGACACGCTGCTTGCCAAACGCACGACCGGCTTGATGCAGGAACACCTGAAGCCGAGGATAGAGAAGGCCACGCGCAAACAGTTCCCGGACGGCATAACCGAATATGGGGCGGATGCACTGCGCTTCACATTCGCCGCGCTGGCGACGACCGGCCGCGATATCCGATTCGACCTCGGCAGAATCGAGGGTTACAAAAACTTTTGCAACAAACTCTGGAATGCGTCGAAGTACGTGCTCATGAACACGGAACGGATGAGCGATGGTCCGGTCGAGTTGAGCAGCGCCGATCGCTGGATCCGGTCTCGCTTCACAGAGACGACGCGCGCCGTTCATCAGCACTTCGCGAACTACCGCCTCGACCTGGCGTCGCAGGCGATGTACGAGTTTACCTGGCACGAATTCTGCGACTGGTATCTCGAATTATCGAAAGCGGTGCTGCAATCCGACAATTCGAACGACGCGCAAAAACGAGCCGCGCAACAGACTTTGCTCGATACGCTCGAAGCGCTGCTGCGGCTAATGCACCCGCTTATCCCGTTTATCACCGAAGAGATCTGGCAGGAAGTCGCGCCACGCGCGGGAATCGACGCAGAGACAATAATGCTGCAACCGTACCCGGCGCATTCGCCGGAACAACGCGACGACGCAGCAGAAGAAGAACTCAATTGGGTGATGGAGTTCATGCTGGGCGTTCGGCAGATACGCGGCGAGATGGACATCCCGCCGGGCAGACCGCTGCCCGTGCTGCTGCAGAATGCGACGGAGCGGGATCGGCAGCTGGCTGAGAACCATGCGCCGATTTTGCAGCGGGTCGGGCGGGTCGAGTCGGTTACCGCCCTGGAACAGAATGATGAGCCACCCCCGGCGGCGACAGCCCTTGTCGGCGAGATGCGCCTGCTTGTGCCCATGAAGGGGCTGATCGACGTCGACGCCGAAATCGCAAGACTGGGCAAGCAGCGGGACCGCATTGGCGCCGATCTGGCGCGCAGCCGGGGCAAGCTGGGTAACGAGAAATTCGTGAACAATGCGCCACCTGAGGTGGTCTCACAGGAGAATGAACGGGTCGCAGACTTCGAGCGGCGGCTTGACCAGCTCGACGAGCAGATGCAGCGACTGCATGCGCTCAACGAGTGAATTATTTGAGGAATTCATCACAGTCTCGAAATTGAGCCAGTGCAATCGTTGAGCCCATCCGCGAAACTAGGGAAACGATTGCGGGACAAGGACTTATAAATGCAGCCCGGCGGAACGCTCGAACAATTACCGATTGACAATGACGCGCATCAAAACGCGATCGACCGGGCCCGCGCCGTGCTCAATTCCGTCATTCTGGGCAAAGACCAGGAGATTGCGCTGGCACTGGCCTGCCTGTTGGCGCGCGGGCACCTGCTGATCGAGGACCTGCCGGGACTCGGCAAAACCATTCTGGCGCAGTCGCTCGCCAGGGTGCTCGGTCTCAGCTACCAGCGCATTCAATTCACTAGCGACCTGCTGCCCGCGGATATCGTCGGCGTATCCGTATTCAAGCAGGACATCGGGGAGTTCTGCTTCCAGCATGGACCGGTGTTCGCGCAGCTGGTACTTGCAGACGAGGTGAACAGGGCGACGCCGAAGGCGCAAAGCGCACTGCTCGAGGCAATGGAGGAGCAACAGGTTTCGGTCGATGGGCAGACACATGCATTGCCGAACCCGTTTTTCGTGGTCGCGACGCAAAACCCGTCGGACCAGATCGGTACATTCCCGCTACCGGAGTCGCAGCTGGACCGGTTTCTGCTGCGCCTGGAACTGGGCTACCCGAACGAAGAAAACGAACGTGAACTGATTACCGGGGTCGACCGTCGCGAAATGCTCGCCACCGTGGAGCCCAGCCTCGACCCGGAGATGCTCGTGCAACTGCAGGCCGGTGCGACGCAGGTGCATGTGAGCAGTCCACTGGTCGATTATATCCAGGCCCTGGTGCGATTTACGCGTGAGTCGCCGGAGATCGATACGGGACTATCGCCACGCGGCGCGCTGGCGCTGGTCGCAGCCGGGCGTGCGCATGCGTTTATCGAACACCATTCCGGTGTATTTCCGGATGACATCCAGGCAGTTTTTGCGGCGGTTGCCGGCCACCGGCTGAAACCCTCGAGCAATTCGTCGTTCCGTACGCCCGCCGAACTCAGTCGTCATGTCCTCGATTCAGTGGCAATACCGTAGTCCTTTCGATTTCGAGCCATTGCGGAAGTCGATTGCCCGGCGCACAGCCCGCTGGGCACGCAAACGCCAGGGTCCCGACAGTGCCGTAACCCGGCTCGCTTCGGGCCGCATCTATATTCTCCCGACCGGCGTCGGCCTGGTCTACGCACTGATGACCTTCGCGATGCTGTTGGGATCGATGAACTACAACAACAACCTGTCGTTCGTACTGACCTTCGTTCTGGTAGCACTGGGGCTGGTGTCGATGCATCAGTGTCAGCGCAACCTCGTCAACCTGGAGATCAGTTTCGCGGGCGTTGAACCGGTGTTCGCCGGCCAGTCTGCCGACTTTCGAATTGCGGTGACCAACCGTTCCAGAAACTACCGCCACCACATCCAGATTTACAATGGTGATGCGAAAAGCCAATTCGATGATATCGGACCGGGCGAAAGCAAGATCTTCGAACTCGAAGTTCCAACCGAACAGCGTGGCTGGGTGCGGTTGCCGCGATTCGGAATTCGTACGCTGTTCCCGTTCGAACTGTTTCGCGCCTGGGCCTGGCTGCACATGGACTTGCAGGGTCTCGTCTACCCGAAACCGGTCGACATGGCGCCAGCGCCACCTGCGTCGCAGGTCGCACAAGGCAGTCGCAAGCATGACGCCCGCGGTGAGGAGGACTTCGCGGGCCTGCGGCGCTTTCACGACGGCGATTCGCCGCGCCTGGTGGCGTGGAAGGCGTACGCACGCAGCAACGAGTTGCTGTCGAAGCAGTTTTCGGGCACCGACATCAGCACCCTCTGGATTGAGTTCGCGGCCGCGTCAGCCGATGACCTGGAATCCCGTTTGTCCGTCTTGAGCCGCTGGGTGATCGATGCGGATGCACAGTTCCGCTCCTACGGCCTGCGCATGCCGACAGCGGAATACCCGCCGTCACACGGCGCCGGGCACCGGCACCGCTGCCTGGAGGCGCTCGCCCTCTACAAACTGCCCGACGAGGACAACGCGTAGCATGGCAAGGCGCGTCGGCACGGACGGTTCGCTCCTCTCCAGCCTGCCATGGACACTGTTGGCGCTGACGTTTGCGATCGCCCCACATCTGCCGTACCTGTCGCCATGGATCACCGTCGCGTTTGTCGCCTGCGCCGTGCTGCGCTGGCGCATCGAGGTCAGGCGCCAACGGCTGCCGCCGGCATGGATGCGTGCGACGCTTGCGCTGGCCTGTTTTCTCGGCGTTCTGATTACTTATGAATCGGTCAGCGGCGTCGGACCGGGATCTGCGCTGCTGGCAATCATGGCCGCAATGAAACTGCTGGAAACGCGCCGGCGACGCGACCAGTTCGTGCTGCTGTTTATTGCCATATTTCTGATCATGTCGTCGCTGCTGCGCGAGCAATACCTCTGGTCGTTACCCTACCTCGCCGCCGGTGTGCTGATCACGATGACCGCCTGGTTACGCATGTCGGCCGGGCCGGAGGTGCGTTTTCGCATGAGCCTCGCTACCGGTGGGCGCCTTCTTGCGTATGCTCTGCCGGTCGCGATTGCGATGTGGGTGTTCTTTCCGCGCATCGCCACACCATTCTGGGCGGTTCCGATCGACACCAGCAGCGCGACCTCCGGCCTGAGTGATCGCATGAGTCCCGGCGACATAAGCTCACTGTCGCTGTCGAACGCGGTCGCGTTCCGCGTGCAGTTCGAGGGCGAGGTCCCGGAGCCACGTAACCTCTACTGGCGTGGGCTCGTGCTGCACTTTTTCGACGGGCGCAGCTGGAG
>JAHHOT010000261.1 GCA_018677555.1 Gammaproteobacteria bacterium
AAATGACGCAGGTCCGTGGCGCCTACCTTCTCGATCACGAACTCGTCTTTGGGCAGGTAGTCCAGCCCGCTGACTCGCCGTCCGTCGTGCAGATCCGCGTATTGCTTTTCTGACAAATCGACCGCGAACTCCATTGCGCGCGAAAAGCCGATTTTGGCGACCGCGTCCTGCCAACCGTCCTTCATGATGAACGGAATAACTTCCGCCGCGTCGCCACTGCCATAGCCGAGCGTCAGGATTTCTTCGCCTGCAAGGTCGCGATTCTCGTCTCGCGCTTGTTCAAACCCGGCAGCCATCCATGCCGGCAGTGCGGCCGTGTAGAGGTTGCCGAGATCGAGCATGGTGTCGCTGCCAAGTGCGAGTTTGTCGAGAATTTCGAGCCGATATCGCCGCGAGGCGCGGAATATGCGAAACACCGCCATGGTCAGCGGGTACGCCTCGAAATTGAGTTTCTCCGGTTCGGCAAGCCCGACGACCTCCGGTTTGCTGAGCATTTCCTCGAGAAGGTCATCCGGGTCTATGCCTGCCTCGTAACAGAAAGACGCCAGTTCCGCGCGGTCTGTGGAGTTGCCCTGGCTGAGTGCAAAGAGATAGGAAATCGCCCAGCCGGTTTCCGGCATGCGGCGATAGGGCCGGTGCATGAACACCGTTTTGAGGGAACGCATGTAGTCGATTGCCTGCAGCCCCCGCTTTTCATACATGTCGTTCAGGGCATGTAGCGTCTCGTCGATATAGCAGGTCGTCGAATACTTGCCGTTGAATACCGGAAAGTCCTGGACCTGGTGCGATTCGCTGCGGTCCTGGCCACAGAATCGCAGCATCGGTTTGCGAAAGTCCATTATCCGGTAGTCAGAGGCGGAGCCCGAACGCACGAGGTCGACGTCGGCGAGAGTCGGGTTTTCCTCCAGGAGCATTGCGACGGCACCGGCGCCCTGGGTGGGCTCACCGCTGCTGCCGCGCGCATATTCGGCGATATCCGCGCAGACGACAATTGCCTGTCCGCCGCTGCCGTCGTAGGCGAGGTGGCGCAGGGCGCCTTTCATGCCGTAAACGCCCCCCAGGCAGGCATGTTTGAATTCCGGCACCTCGCAACTTCGCGCAATCGGCGGCTTGCCCTGCATCGCCAGCGCCCGATCGACCATGCCTTTTACGATGATCGCGCCGGCCGAATTGTCCGTGCTCGATTCGGTGCCCAGACCGAGAAACTTGATGCGGGCGGGGTCGATATCGTACTGGTTTATCAGCCGCATAACGGCGGTCGCGGCCAGCGTATAGACGCTCTGATGCGGCCCCCGCACGCGGAAACTGCGGCCGACCACCTCGCGGATCTTCGGCCAGTGATTGCCGGTCCAGTCGCACCAATCCTCCAGCCACACCCGGTACGGTGGCACGTACGCGGCCAGCCCGCTGATTCCGATACCCTTATTATTCATTGTCGTGTGAGTCTTTCAGCTCCGGGGCCATGTCGAACGCGTAGCCCGGGAATTTTAGTGGTCCGGGGCCCGCTGCTCAAGCTACTTATTCTACAGTGATTGTTATGCGCTCCGAGTAAACCGGTGGTTCGTGCGGAATATGCAGGTGGTCGGCGAACAGGAGCTGCAAGGTATGCTCCCCGGGGGGTAGCGTCAGTTGCGTTGCAGAGCTGCCGTCACCGAAATGTACATGCCGATCGTCATTGGGTACGGGCAAATCCAGATCGGGCAAGCCGGTATCGATCAGAATGTGGTGATGGCCACTGGCCGGGGCGGTATCTCCGGCTGGAACGACCGCCATACCGTCCATGCCGAACTCGACTGCCACCGGACTGGTGACGGTGGCGCCATCTTCGGGAGTTATGAAAAATACCCTTGCGTCGGGTGTCGAGGGTGTGCGCTCGAGGGCAGGCGCTTCCTGGGCGGCCGGCTGGGCGGGCTTCCTGTCTTGTTGTTCGTTGCTGCAGGCTGCCAGGCACAGCGCGAATACACAAAAGCCAATCTTGTTCACGTACTAACTCCTTTTTCGGCCGTGAGGGCCAGTCAGATCGAAAACGCCGCAAGCAGCAGCGCGAACGCCAACATCATCGAAAATCCGAAAATATAGGTCAATATGAGCGCCATGAATTTCGGTACCGTCAGCCAGTGCCCCTGAGCGTAGACCCTGCGCATGGCTTTGTACAAATAAACGGGAATGTAAATTGAACTTGCAACGACCACGATTGGCGCGATTGGCGTCGGGAACGACAGCTTGTCGGAAATACGGACCAGCGTGATCTGCAGCGTGAGCAACAGGAAAAAGAAGGCGTGGAAATGCACGAAAAACAGCAGGTGTTCGACGTAATACCGCTGCGCCAGCGGATACAGCATCTTCAGCGCGAGGGCCATCAGCGGTAGCAACACAATCAGGCCCGCGGGTATGTTCTCGATCAGCTTGTTGAAGAGCGTTTTGCCTTTATCGGCGACGACTTTCTCGCACATCGCCTTGACGCGTTCCTGAGACAGGCGCGCCGCAAGCCAGCGCGGCAGCTCCGCCTCGGCAAAGTCTTCCATGTCACAATCGTCGGTCGTTTCGTCGTCGTCGACGGTGATGGTCATGCCCCCGGATGGATCCTCATCCGTTGGAATCGTGATATCGATGCCCGGCTCGTCGTCCTCGGGCTGCTCCCTGAGCTGCCCTTTGAGCGTCGGGCTGCCGACGATAATCCCTTCCGTCTCGAGGTCGGATATGAGCTCCTCTTTAAGCGCCGCCTCCTGTTTCTCGATCTCCTGCTGTTCCGTCACCGTCGGAGCGATCGCGGGTTCGAACAGGATGCCCAGTTCCTCCCTCGGATCGAAAAAGGCGACCAGGAAAAAGATGATGCTAAGCACGAGGTAGGTGCGGAACGGTGGCATATAGCGGGCGCGTCGACCTTCGAGGTAGTCCCTGGTCAGCTGCCCGGGACGGGTCAACAAGGGCAGGACGGTTCGCCACAGGCGGGAGTCGAGCTCGAACAGGTCGCCGAACGCGTCGCGGGTCAATTCCCAGATACTGATCATGCGGCTATTCGCGCGCTGCCCGCAGTTGCCGCAGTACTGCCCGCCCAGGCTGGCGCCGCAGTTGAGGCAGGTGCTCGGTTCGACCCGGGCCGGCGATACTGCCACGCTCTCCGAGAGTACGCGGCGGGATGCCTGAAAGCGCTCGCCGAAACGCTCGATTGCATCCTGCCGCATGGCGGCGGCCTGCCCGGCCAGGTAGGCGTTCAGCTCGTCGCGGCCCTCGAGCGTGTAACGGGTAACCCGCTGCACACGATCTTCCTCGTCCGTTTCGGATTCGAGGGTTTCCGCGCTCACGAAGCCCGGCAATTCCAGCATCTCGGCAACGTGCGCCGACAGCCATTCATCAAACTCGGTTGCAATCTCCCGGTCGACGTCGAGCGTGACTTCGTAGATTACCGACATTCGTTTTTCCGCTTGTTGTTGTGTGCCGGCTCATGGCCTGCGGCGGTCAGGTCTTGTTTTTCGTGCTCGCCTTCCTGGTCGTGCCTGCCTTGCTGGTGGCGACTTTCTTCTTGCTGACTTTGCTCGACGCGGCACGCTTCGGCGCAGGTTTTTTCGCCGGCGCGGGCGACGCGGCTTCATCGGCGCGTTTCCGCCCGGGGCGCGCCAGCTCGTCCGAGGAAAAATCATCCACGGCCAGCAGCTCCTGTACTTTTTCGTGATAGCTGCGCATTTCCGCGCTTTCCTTCTTGTCGATGACACCGGCACGCTCGGCCTCGTCGATCTGGTGTCCGAGATAGTCCGACTTGATCAGGCCTTCTTTTCGGGCCTGTTTCAGCTTCGCCTCGAGCGGTGCAAGCGATTCGGCAAGGCCAAGCGCTTCCTGCAACAGGCCGAGCGGGTTACCCGGCTCGAGCGTGGTGTAAGCCTGTTCGCAGAGCCTTTCGCGCGCTTCTCCGGTCCGCGTCATCAGTTCGACGATATTCTTGCTGCGCTCATCCGACGGCGCGTGATAGGTGCGGCCACGCGGAAAAATGAACATGCGCAGCAGAAATGCCACCGGCCGATTGGGGAAGTTTCGCAGGAAGCTGTGCAACTGCTCCTGCGCGTTATACATCAACGTGCGCACTGACCATTCGACGAGCGGCAGGTCAGCCGCTCTGCGGCCCTGGTCCTCGAAATGCTTCAGCACCGTCGATGCCAGGTAAATCGAACTGAGAACGTCGCCGAGCCGGGCAGACAGGCGCTCCTTGATCTTGAGTTTGCCGCCCAAAGTCAGCATCGCGAAGTCCGACGCCAGCGCGAAGGCCGCGCTGTAGCGATTTATGTTCTGATAGTAGCGGCGCGTAGGCGTATTGAGCGGGACCTCACTAAACCGTGCATGTGTCAGGGCAAGGAAGAAAGAACGTGCCATGTTGCTGATGGCGTAGCCGATGTGTGAGAACAGCGCGTCGTCGAATTCGACCAGGCCACGCTCGACGTTTTCGTCCTGCGCTGCGTGCAATTCCCGCAATACGAACGGATGGCAACGCATGGCGCCCTGCCCGAATATGATGAGGCTGCGCGTGAGGATGTTCGCGCCCTCGACGGTAATCGCAATGGGTGTCGCGATATAACCGCGACCGACGTAATTCTTCGGCCCCATCATGACAGCCTTGCCACCGTGGACATCCATCGTGTCGTTCGCCACGTTGCGGCCGAGTTCGGTGCAGTGATACTTCAGTATGGCGGACGGTACTGCGGGCTTCTCTCCCTGGTCGATCGACCCTGCCGTCACGGACACGGCGGAATTCATAATATAGGTGTAGCCCGCAATTCTCGTCAGCACCTCCCCCACGCCGTCAAATTTCGCCACCGGCAGGTTGAATTGCCGGCGCAGCGACGTATACGCGCCTGACGAATACACCGCGGCCTGGCTGCCGCCCATCGCAGTGGCTGGCAGCGTTATCGCGCGTCCTACGGACAGCAGCTCAACCAGCATCTTCCAGCCTTTGCCCGCCATCTCCGTGCCGCCGATGATGTAGTCGAGCGGGACGAACACATCCTTGCCGCTGGTGGGCCCGTTCTGGAATGGGACCGTCAACGGATAGTGACGACGCCCGACGTCGACTCCCGGCGTGCTGGTCGGGATCAGCGCGGCCGTAATGCCGTAGTCGTCCTGTTCACCGATGAGGTGATCGGGATCGTACAGTTTGAACGCCAGACCCAGAACCGTGGCGACCGGTGCCAGCGTAATGTAACGCTTTTCCCAGTTGAGCCGGATACCGACAATCTCCTTGCCTTCCCATTCGCCTTTGCACACCACGCCGTTGTCGATCAGCGCAGCCGCGTCCGAGCCGGCCTGTGGCGATGTGAGCGCGAAACAGGGAATCTCGTCGCCCGACGCCAGGCCCGGCAGGTAACGGTCCTTCTGGTCCTCGGTGCCGTAATGCAGCAGTAACTCGGCCGGGCCGAGCGAGTTCGGCACGCCGACGGTTGACGACACGACCGAACTGCGGCTTGCGAGTTTGGCGATGACCATCGCATTCGCATAGGCGGAGAACTCCAGTCCGCCGTATTGCTTCGGGATGATCATTGCGAAAAAGCGATGCTTCTTGATAAACGCCCAGACCTCCGCCGGCATGTCCGCACGGTTGTGGCATATATCCCAGTCGTCGATCATCCGGCACAGTTCGTCACAGGGGCCGTCCAGAAAGGCCTGCTCCTCTTCGGACAGTTTGGGTGCCGGAGCGGTCATCAGTTTCTGCCAGTCGGGCTTGCCAGAGAACAGCTCGCCGTCCCACCAGACGTTTCCGGCCTCCAGCGCCTCTCTCTCGGTATCGGACATCGACGGCAACATCGAACGGTATATATCGAGCGCGGGCCGGGTGATCTTCTCGCGACGGAAATCGACCAGGTTGCACACCACCATCACGCCGAACGCCAGCCACAGCAACAGCAAGCCGTACCATGCGCCGTCACCGAAAAATGTGTAGGCAACGAGGGCCGCAGCGGCTGCAACCGTGGACGTAAGAAGATTCACACGGTTGTAGGCAAGATAAATGGCGCCGCCGAAAAACAGCAGGAACCAGAATAAACCGACAAAAAAGCTGGACACTCTAAGACCTCACAATACTGGATGAACGCATGGCATGCGCCCGGCAATCAGACTGGCACGCGGCATCGCTGGGGCACCGGGTGACTCCCCGAAACCCTATCACCGGGGCGCGCAGGGTGCCAGACTACGACCGTCTAAAACGTGATTCCGTCAGTCTTTCTGGCGCATCGGCGAACAAACGTGCTCGCGCCCGCACATCAAAGAAGCTGTTCGATTGCCGCACGTTCCTCGCGCAGCTCCTGTTCCGTGGCATCCATACGTTGCCGGCTGAAGTCATTGATATCGAGGCCTTGCACGATTTCGTACTGCCCGGCGCTACAGCGCACCGGAAACGAATAAATGACACCTGCTTCGATGCCGTAACTGCCGTCCGCCGGAATGGCCATGCTGACCCAGTCGTCGTCGGATGTGCCAAGGGCCCAGTCATGCATATGATCGATCGCGGCGGACGCAGCCGACGCGGCGGAGGAGGCGCCGCGTGCTTTGATGATCGCCGCACCGCGTTGCTGCACGGTAGGAATGAAGTCGTCAGCCAGCCAGGTCTGATCGACCAGCGCCTCAGCTTTCTCGCCGGCCACCGTGGCGTGAAAGATATCCGGGTACTGTGTTGCTGAATGATTACCCCAGATAGTCATCCGGCGGATGTCATTTACGTGTTTGCCGGTTTTCGCAGCAAGCTGGGCCGCTGCCCGGTTGTGGTCGAGCCGCGTCATCGCGGTAATGTTCGCGGGATCGATGTCCGGCGCGTTTGCGCTGGTTATCAGTGCGTTGGTGTTCGCCGGATTGCCAACCACCAGCACGCGAATATCGCGGCTGGCGTGGTTGTTGATCGCCTTTCCCTGTACGGAGAAAATCTGCGCGTTAGCTTCCAGCAGGTCCTTGCGCTCCATGCCGGGTCCTCTTGGCCGGGCGCCGACGAGCAGCGCGTAATCCGCATCGCGAAATGCCACGTCGGGATCGTCTGTCGCGACAACGCCGGCGAGCGTGCCGAACGCGCAGTCGTCGAGCTCCATCACGACGCCCTGCAGAGCCGGGAGCGCGGGCGGAATCTCTAACAGTTGCAGAATGACGGGCTGGTCAGTGCCGAGCATTTGCCCGGAAGCAATGCGGAAAGCGAGCTGGTATCCGATCTGGCCGGCAGCGCCGGTGATCGTGACGCGAACGGGAGCATTCATCGTTGTTTTCCTGGGTGGATTCTTATTGGTCGCGGCGCGGCCGCGGGCGGCGATTTTAGCACCGCGCCCAGTCTACATCACGCTTTCACGGTTATTGCGCCGGGCTGGTCGCAGGATTGCGGGCCTCGTATGCGGCCAACTCGCTCTCTGCGGCCTCGATCCGACCTGCCGCGAGCAGGCCGCGAATACAGCCGAGCCAGCCCGCGCTGCTTGAACGCATGGCGTCTTTACAGGCCGCGTCACTGTATGCCGCTGCCTGGTTGATTCCCGGCGCTGCCTCTGTCGCAGGCTGCGCATTTTTCGATACGCTGGCGGCAAAATCGCTGCGCCGGGCCGACTTCTGCTTTTCCTGCTGCATCTGCAATGCTGCTTCCAGTTGCTCGATTCGAGCCAGAAGCAACGCTTCCTGTGACGCCACGCGGTCGGCCGGTTCAGCCATTGCGGCAGCTTCTTCGCGCAACTGAACCTGCCGCCGCGCATCGTCCACCTCGGCACTGAATGCGGCTGATTCCTTCTTGTCAGCCCTGTCCTCGGCCATGTCGCGTTGCGCAGGTGCTACGTCCGGTTCGGGCGCCGCAGCCTGTGGCCGCCGCTGTCTTGTGGATGGCTGGGCGTCACCGCCGGCGATCGGCGCCTGTTTCAGCTCATCCATCAGGGTGGCCGGCAGGTCCGCATCGCCGGCCGGCATCGTCGGCTCCGCGCCGCCGTTTGGTTGCGGCGAATCCGTGATTTGCAGCACAAAGGCAAGGCTCAGGCCGACCGTTGCGACGAACGCAAACGGCCTCAGCCAGCCAAAGCGAAGGGCGCGTTTGCTCGTTGCCGCGAGCGCTGCCTCCCGCAGCACGGCACGGTCGAGGTGATCGGGCGCCCGCTCGGTGGCGAGGCGCCGGTATGCCCCCGAAACAGCCGGATCGCCGTCCATTCCCGTTGGATTCCCGTCTCGTTTCATTGTCCACCTCCGGCGGCCAGTGCCGGGTCCTCCATAGCAACACGAAGCTTCTTGATGGCATAGCGCAGGCGGCTTTTCGCGGTTTCGCGATTCACGCCGGTTACCAGCCCGATATCGTCAATGCCGAGACCCGCTTCCTCGTGTAACAGGAATACGTCGCGCTGTTCATCCGGCAGGGTGGCCAGCGCCGCCTCCAGGCGCTGTCGGGCGAGAGTCACTTCCACCTCGTCCTCGGGCGTTTTACCGCCATGTGCCAACTCGTCAGGGTCGCTCGCATCGGCCATTGTGTGGCGCTTGTTACGTCGAACGAAGTCGATGAAACAGTTATGAGCAACGCGGTAGAGGAAGGTGGTGAATTTGGCCGTCGGCCGATAGTTTTCACGCGACTTTATGATTTTGCCCCAGGCTTCCTGGTAAAGGTCCTCCGCGGTTTCGCGGTTCTGACACAGCCGCAACAGGTATCGATACAATGCGTCATTGTGCCGTCGATAAAGTGTCTCGAAGGCCGAAACATCGCCGTCCTTGTAGCGCAGCATCAGGGCAGCATCTTCCGGGACCGCGGTCATTGGCGCAGAATAAGCGACACTGGCGGCGCTGCCTAGCCGCAGACCGGATGTATTCATGGTGGCACTCAAGAGCGTCACCGCGATGTCCTGCCCGGGCATGCCCGGGGGCGGCTGTCCGCGCAAGCGCCTGATGCCGGGGCCGGCCCGACGTCCGTTACAGACCGGCCGGGGCCGCCGGGCAATGCGCTTGGAACCGAGTAACTCATTGAAAATTAATGTCTAAATTCGACGACATACTGTAGCAAACGGCACCGACGGGCCGATCGGGTTAAAAACACGCCGGGTTGCTTGCAATATTCGAATGTAGTGTTATAGTCAACTATAACACTATGTCACTTAGATCAATCTATCGGTGAGGCGTTAGCGCCATGCAACTCGAAACCATGCGGATAGCGAACAATGTATTGGGCCTGACCTTGCTGTGCATGCTTGCCATGGCATTAATTGCCGGGCAATTGCGCGGCAAGAGCGAAAACCCGGCGTATATGGCACTGGATCGCAGCGAATTGCCGACCAGCGGCCTGATCCTGGCAAAAGAGCGGCTGGAGTCGCTGCCGGAACTGGTGGAATCCGTCACGTCGTTTCCGCTGTCGATTGAAATTCACTACGACGGGGTTACCGTGAGGCCGGAGCGGTCGCAGGGCAATCGCAGGCTCGGGGACTGAAATATTGGTTATTGATCACGGTGTGCCCGCAGGGGCACCCGGAATGAAAGCGGTCATGATCCCGCTGCACCAGGAACGGTGCGCGGCGCGAGTCACGCATTGACAGGCATTGGAAACGCTATGGGCCCGAAATGGAGTGAAGACCTTCCGATTTATCGTCAGCTGCGCGACCGCGTTGTGGCGATGATCCTGGAAGATGTGCTGGGCGATGGCGATGCGTTGCCGTCCGTGCGCAACGTGGCTGCCGAATATCGCCTCAACCCGCTCACGGTCCTCAAGGGCTACCAGGAACTCGTTGACGAAGGCCTCGTGGAGAAAAAGCGGGGTCGCGGCATGTTCGTAACCGAGGGCGCCAGGACGCAGTTGATGAAAGACGAGCGCAAGCGCTTTCTGGAAAAAGAGTGGCCGGAAATTTCGGCAACGATAAGCCGCCTGGGGCTCTCCGCCGAGGACCTGATCGCCGCGCATGAGGCAGAGCGAGAATCGGGAGGCAAAAAATGAACAGCCTTGTCAGCGCGCGCAACGTCACCAAGCGCTTTGGCGAATTGCGTGCGGTCGACAACGTGAGTTTCGAGATCGAGAAAGGCCGTATCACCGGCCTGATCGGACCCAATGGCGCGGGCAAGACCACCTTGCTGAAAGCACTACTCGGACTCACCGACTGCGACGGCGATTTGTCGGTAATGGGGCTGGATCCCTTCCGGCAGCGCAAGGAACTCATGCAGAACATCTCCTTCATCGCCGACGTTGCGGTGCTGCCGAGATGGATCCGTGTTGCGCAACTACTCGATTTCATGGAGGCCGTGCATCCCCGGTTTTCGCGCGGCCGCGCAAACGAATTGCTGAACCGCACCAGTGTACGGCCTTCGAAAAAGGTCAGGGAGCTGTCAAAGGGGATGGTCACCCAGCTGCATCTGAGCATCATCACCGCGATCGATGCAAAACTGCTGGTGCTGGATGAGCCGACACTGGGTCTGGATATCCTGTTCAGAAAAGATTTCTACGCCAACCTGCTCGAGGATTATTTCGACGAAGAGCGCACGATACTGATTACGACGCACCAGGTCGAAGAAATCGAAAACCTGCTGACCGACGTCATGTTTATCGACAAAGGTCGGCTCGTGCTGAACGCTGAAATGGAGTCGCTGCCGGAAAAATACGTGGAGCTGATGACGTCCGGGGAAAATGCCGAGCGGGCGCGACAGTTGAACCCGATCTTCGAACGCGACGTGTTTGGCAAGAAAGTGCTGACATTCGAAGGTATCAGCAGGGACCAGCTGAGCGGTTTCGGCGAGTTGAGAACGCCGGCCATCGCAGACCTTTTCGTCGCCAAAGTAAAAGGAGCCGCGGCATGATGCGCACCCAGTTTGCCTTGATTCAGCGCGAGTTCTGGGAGCACCGGTCGATCTACGTCACGCCGATCGTCATCGGGCTGGTTATTTCGTTGATGTCGATTACCGGCCAGGTCAGCATCTCGGCCAGCGAACACGTCGACACGGCGATTCTGGGCATGAGCAATGTCAGTGAAGAAGCCAGGGCGACAACGGTCAGCGTAATGATGCTGGTCGTTTTCATACTGTTTGCCCTCGCGGCAGCGGTTCTGACGATTTTCTACTCGCTCGATTCGCTGTACGCCGAACGCAAGGACAAAAGCATACTTTTCTGGCGTTCGGTGCCGGTAACGGACTTCGAGACCGTGCTGTCGAAATTGCTCGTTGCGCTGATCGTGATTCCCCTCGTCACCTTCGGCGCAGTTATGGTCACGCATTTGCTGGTCGGCGTGATCATGAGTATCTGGCTGGCAATACGTGGTGGAGACGCCTGGCACCTGATCTGGGAGGCGGCGCCGCTGGCGGGTAACTGGACAGCGATGCTTGCCATGCTGCTGGGGTCCGCGCTCTGGTTGTCGCCGTTCGTTGGCTGGTTCCTACTCGTGTCGGGCTATTCCAAACGTTCTCCCATACTGTTGGCGTTTTTGCCAATCATCGTCCTACCGTTGCTGGAGCGCAGTTTTCTCGGCACGCAGCTTCTCGGCAACGCGATTTTCGTGCGTTCCGCGCAGAATCCCATCTTCAAGGATGCCGACACGCTCAGCTACATGTTCAAGGACGATGACCTGCACAGTCTGGCCGAGTCCGGCATCAGCCTTGTCTCGATCCTCGACATCGGCCGCTTCCTGGGCAGCCCGGGGCTGTGGCTTGGATTGATCGTGTGCGGGTTGTTTACGACGGCGGCGATCTATGTCCGCCGCTACCGCGACGAATCCTGAAAACGTCCCACGCGCTCCCATGCGGCGTTGCAGGCCGGCCGCGAAATGCTCAGGTGTCGGTTACACATTCCGCTTTCGCGGCCGACCTGCGCTTACGATTGCTTGTCCAGATCGTATTTGCGAATCTTGCCGCGCAGCTGGTGGTAGCTGAGCCCCAGTAGCTCCGCCGCAACGCGTTGATTGAAGCGTGCGCGTTCGAGGCCAGCCATCAACATGTCCTTTTCAGTCTCGCGCAGCCTGGCGGCAAGGTCCATGGGCAGCAGGTACTTGCGCTCGGTGACATCGACGGCCGGCGTGTCTTTCGCCGGAGCCGCTTGCTGTGGCAGCCGGTACGGCGAGTCGAATGGATCGAACGCGATGCGCGTGATCGGGTCGCCCTCGCCTGACTCGCGATAAACCGACCGTTCAATGGCGTTCTTCAGCTCGCGCACATTGCCGGGCCACTCGTGGCGGAGCAGGGCGGACGAGGCGCGAGCGCTAAAGCCGGCGAAATACTCGCGTTTGAGCTCGCTGACCATGTTCAACGCAAATGCATAGGCCAGCGGCAGTATGTCGTCAGTCCGTTCGCGCAGTGGCGGCACCGTGATAACGTCGAAAGCCAGTCGATCAAGCAGGTCCTCGCGAAACCGGCCCTCGGCGGTGAGCGCCTGCAGGTTGGCGTTAGTCGAACCCACGATGCGTACGTCAACGCTGAATGTCTCGCTGCCGCCGACGCGCTGCAGTTCGCCGTACTCGATCACCCGCAGTATTTTCTCCTGCATGCGCAACGATATGGTCGCCAGCTCGTCGAGGACCAGCGTGCCGCCGTCAGCGCGCTCGAAGTGTCCAACGTGGGTGCGCGCGGCGCCGGTAAAGGCGCCCTGTTCGTGGCCGAACAATTCGGATTCGAGGATCGACTCCGTCAACGCCGCGCAGTTCACCTTGACGAGCGGCTGCTCCCACCGCGGCGACAGGAAATGCAGCCGCGACGCGATGAGCTCCTTGCCGGTGCCGCGCTCGCCCACCACCAGCACCGGCTTGCTGAGCTGGGCAGCGCGTGACACGTGCTCCAGCATTTCCAGAAATGCGGGCGCTTCGCCTATGATCGGTTGTACGGGGCGCTCGGCACTCATGTAGCGAGTTTAGCTAATTGCGAGTGTAAATAGCTAATAGATGGTGAAAATAACTAATATTCGGGTCCGGCCGCAACCGCGGATAACAAGGAATTTCTATTAAAAAACAATTAGTTATAATGTAGCAGCCAGCTTGGCACGGAATCTGCAGCATTGGACATGCACGTACACCAACAAGAGGACATTCCAATGGGCATATTTTCGAGGTTCAGCGACATCGTGAACTCGAACATCAACGCGATTCTCGACAAGGCCGAGGATCCGGAAAAGATCGTCAGGCTTATGATTCAGGAGATGGAGGATACGCTGGTAGAGGTTCGCTCCGCCGCGGCACGCTCTATTGCCGACAAAAAAGATCTCAACCGCAAGCTCGAGGCGCTGGAACGCGAACAGAACGAATGGGACAGCAAAGCCGAGCTTGCGCTGCGCAAAGGTCGCGAGGACCTTGCAAAGGCGGCCCTGGTGGAAAAATCCCGGGTTACCGCGGCATCCGAGATTATCAAGGCAGACTACGTCGCTATAGACGACGGCCTCGGTAAGCTCAACGACGATATCGCGAGACTCGAAAACAAGCTGCAGGACGCCAAGGCGCGGCAAAAGTCGCTTTTGGCCCGCCACAAGACCGCAAACAGTCGTCTCGCCGCGAGAAAGAAAATCCACGACTACCAGATCGACGATGCAATGGTCCGTTTCGAGCAGTACACGCGCAGAATCGACGACGTCGAGGGCCGCATCGAGGCCTACGATCTCGGCCTGCCGAAGGACCTGAACCACGAGTTTGCGGGCCTGGAGGCGGAGGAATCGGTCGCAAAGGAACTCGACGAATTGAAAAGACGAATCTCGAAGAAGGTCGATGCGCCAGCGGAGGCCAAGTAATTGGGGCTTTCCGAACTCATCGGCGTCGCACTGATCGTCTTCATTGCGATCCCCGCGCCGCTATTCATCATTCTGCATTTCATCACGAAGTGGAAGCAGGGCCGCGAGATCTCGGGCGGCGACGAGCGAATGCTCGAAGACCTGTGGCAACTCGCACAGAGAATGGAGGAACGATTGGAAACACTGGAACGAATACTGGATCGAGAATCGCCTGACTGGAGGGGCAAACCATGAGCAGAGGCAGCTGGAACATCGATCGTGGCCCATTACGCGGCATGTATCGTGACCGGGAAAACGGCTGGATCTTCGGCGTTTGCGCCGGGCTGGCCGAGTTTGCGAACTTCCGTACGGGTACTGTCCGTGTGATCGCCGTCGTCTGCCTGATTGTCTTCTTCTGGCCGACTGTCCTGACCTACATCGCCGCCACCCTGTTGATCCGGGAGAAACCGTTGATCTATTCGGGGAGGCAGGCGGAGTACGAGTTCTGGCGGCGTCGCTCGCGCGACAATCACTGGAGCCATTCATGAGTGAATACGATTCCATACCGAGAAGGCGCTTTTACCGCAACCGGGACAAAGCGTGGATCGCGGGCGTCTGCGCCGGGCTGGCCGATTATTTCGGGTTCAATATCCGGGTCACCCGCATCCTTGCTTTCATATCCTTATTGATGGCTTTCCCGATCACGGTTCTTGTGTATATCGGCGCGGTGCTGCTGTTTCCGTCCCGACGGGAAGAGCCCCCGCAGCCGGAATACGATGTCGAATTTCGCCAGGCCCTTCGAGCTTCACCTGCGCAAACGCTCAGCGACGTTCGCCGTCGCTTTCAGGGCCTGGAGGCCCGGCTCGCAAAGCTCGAGCGCTATGTAACGTCGTCGCGATTTGATCTCGACCAGGAATTCAGGAGACTCTGAAGCCGAAGCCGCACTGTTTTGAAGGGAGCACCGAGTGAACAACACCTTTACTTTCGTTCTTTGTATTATCTTTATCGTGTTGGCTTTTCAGCTTGCACGAACCTGGCTCGAAAACAAAAACAAGAAACAACCAGTGGACGAAGAATTGCAGGATACCCTGGCCAAGATAGACGTGCTCGAGGAGCGCATCCGCGTACTCGAACGGATCATCACCGAAAATCGCTACGACCTGAAGAAGGAGATCGACTCATTGTGATGTCCGGCGATCAATTGATCGAATCGGAGTTGCCGGCAATTTTTGGAGATTATGCGGGGGACGAAAATTGCAAACACTTCCTGGTGGTTTGCCGTGCCCGTTCCCGCCGCAAGAATTGCACCGGGCTTCCGGCCAACGCGACCTGTACCTGGTATTTCAACATCGCGTCCGTCGACGATATACGGCCAATCGATCGCGCGGACATGGGGATTGTGTTGAACCAGATCGAGCACATGCGGCGACCCGACGCAATGCACTTGTTGAGCCGGATGCGTGACCAGTTCTGCTACAAAGTCCTTGCCAGAATTGACTCCGGCGCCTTTACCGACCAGGAGCTGCTTGCTCTCGGGTACATCAGACAGGAACGCCCGCATTCAGACGGGCATTACTACCTGTTCGACCCGGCAGTGTTTTTTGAAAAGCGGGAATGGAACACGCCGCAGCACTGGGCGCACCCCGAAAATTTTACAAAGCGCCGCTGGTAGGAAGGCCGGATGCCTTGCGAATGCCATCGGGGAAGAGATGAGCCCGGCTGGTCACGAGCCGTCAGGACCAGCGACGATAGTTCGGCGCTGCGATAATCGCCTTACTCGTTCGATTCTTTGTAAGCGCGAATCTCGGCATTGATCGCCGCAACGAGTCGTTCTTCGTCCTCAACAGCCGCGTTGTATTTTTTCGTCAGCATTTCTTCGCGTTGCTGCTCTATTTCGGGCGCAAGGTCATCGATTGCAGCACGAGCGGCTTTTTCTTCCTCGACAATGCACGTCAGGTAGGCCTGCATGGCGGCCTTGAACTTTTCGACGTCTTTCATGCCGGCACGCATCTCGTCAATACTGGCCGTCGTGCCGTTCGGAATGTTGATGCGTTCCGGATAGTCGCAAGCGAGTCCTGACTGCGCCATGGTCAATAGAAGAATTCCGCCAATCATTTGAATCAATCTTGTCATCGTCTCTGCTTCTTCGGTGATTAACACTACTGGCCCGCGATCATATTGGTCGTTGCCAGGATCGCAGACGCTTTATTTAATCATGACACCGGATTGTAGTGAAGCGTCGCGCACAATCGAATATATTTCATAAGCTTATGGAGACAGGGCATACGCCGGGCGCATGCTTGTGCCGAAGTCGATTTGCTGCGATAAGGCGGCGGGATCAGGCAAACAGGGCACGGTGAGAGTTTGTGCCCTCCGCTTGCGCCAGCAGCAATTCAAGGTAATCGTCGGCATTCATAGGGTCGCCGAACAGCATTCCCTGCACGTACGCACATTCCATTTTCTGCAGGTAGGCTAGCTGCTCCTCGGTTTCCACGCCTTCCGCCACAACGTCTTTTTTGAGACTGCGCCCCATCTGAATAATAGTCCCGACAATGGTTGCGTCGTCGGGATTCGTGACCACATCCCGTACGAATGACTGATCGATCTTCAACGTACTTATCGGGAATTGCTGCAGTGCGCTCAGCGATGAATAGCCCGTACCGAAATCGTCGATCGCAAGGTGCAGGCCCAGCGCATATAGCTCGTCCAGTAATTTGATAGTGCGGACAGGATCCTCCATCAGCGTCGTCTCGGTGATTTCCAGCTCGAGCGACGTCGGTGAGACCTCGTAGCTGCGCAGAATTGCGCTGATGCGATTGATGAAATTCGGCTGCCGCAGCTGTTTCAGCGAAAGATTGACGGATACGCGCCCCGGGTAGGAGACAGAGTTCTGCCAGTAGCGAAAGTCCTCGCACACCCGGTCGAGCACCCACTCACCGATCTCTATGATCAGGTTGGATTCCTCCGCGATCGGGATGAAGTCGGATGGCAAAACGATTCCCCGGCCGGGCAGTTCCCAGCGTACCAGGGCTTCAGCGCCTTCTACCTCGCCGGTTTCCAGGTTGTACTTGGGCTGGTAGTGCACCAGCAGTTCGTTTCTCTCGAAGGACCGCTTCAGCTTGCTCTTCGTCATCAGGCGCTCTACCGAGGCCTCATTCATTTCCGGTTTGTAGTAGGAAAATACATTGCCGCCGTTTTTCTTCGCATGATAAAGCGCGGCGTCCGCATTACGAATCAGGTCAATAACGTCGGGTGCATCGGACGGATAAAATGCAATTCCCATGCTTGCAGTCATGAATACTTCGTTGCCTTGCACATAGAAAGGGTCTGCAAGCCGGTCCAGGAGCGTGCGACAAAGCGTGTCTAATGACGTTTTCGTATCGGTAGTCTTGTCGATTCGGTCGACAATAACGGCAAACTCGTCGCCGGCAAGCCGGCCGATTACCGAGTCTTTGGGCAGCGCGGCATTGAGGCGGTCTGCAACCGTTTCAAGCGTGGTGTCCCCGGCGAGATGGCCAAACGTGTCGTTGATGTCCTTGAAGCGATCAACGTCGATATACAGGAGGCAAAGCGCACGGTTGGATCGTTTGGCGCGAGCGATCGCCCGCTGCAGCAAGTGCTGAAACTGCATGCGGTTGGGGATTTTGGTCAATGCATCGATGCGCGCGAGGTAGCGAATTCGTTGTTCCGCCCGCCGCCGTTCCGTAATGTTTTGCGCTGCAAAAATGCGGTCACCGGATTCCGCTTTATCACCGCCGACTATGGATCCGGTGTAAGAGACCGGAATCGATTTGGCTTCTTTCGACAGCAGGAACGCTTCTTTAGGCGCGACGCAATCCGGGTCGATCGCGAGCGACTTGCTTTTCGTCGTGTCAACGATGAGGTCTATCGAATGGCCAACCAGCTCGTTCTCTTCGAATCCCAGGAGGCGGGTTGTTGCAGCGTTCACCCGTAGTATCAGGCCTTCACTGTTGGTAATGATAATCGCCTCGTTCATGTTCGCTAGTACACTGTCGACGTAATCCCGGGAAATCGTCGTTCGCTGCAGCTTGTCCCGCATGTTATTGAAGACGTCTGCCAGGCGACCCAGTTCGTCACCTCGGACGATTCGCAGCGGTTCGCCATAGTCGGCATCACTGAGCTTGTCAGCCTGCACGATCAATTCGCGGATGCGTCCGCGTTGAGCGCGACTGATCAACCAGATCACGGCTCCACAAAGCAGCAAAGTCACTAACGTAAAGGCGCCGGCCCAGATGTAGCTTCCACGCCGGTGCTGTGCTTCCTCGGCCAGCAGTCGCACACGCAAAGCCTCTGTTTCCTGCTGCATCCAGCTGGTATTGAACTCCCCGACGAGCGTGCCTATGCGGTCGCCGTTTCGCAGGATCGGATATTGCAGGGCAAGTATGCCGGGCTGGGGCTGCGTTTCGCCTGCCGTGGCGGCAGTACCCGCTTCGACAGACAGCTTCTCGATATTCGAATCGACAGCGATCTGGTCGTTCAGGATTTTCGTGGCTTCAGGCGAGTCAATCCCCGCCTCCAGGTCGGCGAGATTCCCGGCGAGCAGGTGCAGGCTATCGAGGGACCGTTTCTCGAAGGCCGAGCTGAGGCTTTCAGCATGTTGTTGTACGCTGACGTCGATGACGCCGCTGGCAAGCCAGCGGTACTGGCCGTAATACACGGACAGCAGGACTCCGACCACCACGACCGCCAGTGTCGAGACGATAATCAGATATCTCGGGAGGATTCCTTTGCCCATGTTGTCAGTAGCTCGGGTGTATCACGGCGATGGATCAATCGACGCGATTGCTTGTTATTTTTCTCGGACCCTGGGAGAACGCTTGCTTGTCGAGCGCTGCGTCCCTGCAGGCTTCCGGCATGTGGTGTGTAACCTGACGATTAGTCTACCACCCCACCCGCGATCAATCGAAAATGGCTCCGGTTTTGCCGGCGCAACTTTCGGGCAGATTAAGTAGCATCAATAACCAATTGAATATCATATAGTTAGCGGAATTTTTTCCCAACCGACGCGAAATGCTGCGCAGCGCTAACCGTGACATAATCACCGGGTTGCCGAAGAGCGACGCGGTATCATGCCGTTCAACCGGACACGCCACCGGATGGCACTTTGACACCAAGCGAGGTTCCCGTGTTGAGAAAAACCGCTCTCATCGTCGATGACTCGAAGTCCGCGCGGGTGGTCCTGAAGCGAATCCTCGAGACGCACGAGCTCGACGTCGATACGGCCGAATCAGCGGAAACGGCGCTTGATTATCTGAACGAGCACCGGCCCGACGTAATTTTCATGGACCACCTGATGCCAGGCATGGATGGCTTCGAGGCGGTCACCGCCATCAAAAAGAACCCTGCAACGGCGACGATACCGATCATGATGTATACGTCGCAGCAAGGTGAAGTGTATGTCGGGCAGGCACGGGCGCTCGGCGCCGTTGGTGTTTTGCCCAAGCAGGTTGAGCCTGTCGAGGTCTCGAAGATCCTCAGGTCGCTGCGCGTGATTGACGCCGGCGAACAGAAACAGCAGCCCGTGGAAGAAACGGTTGAGGGTGATCACCCGACGCTGGCGGGAGTTGACCAGGATATACGCACGCTTATTCTCGATTTGTTCGAACAGCAGAGAGCGGTACTGCGCCGGGATTTGCTCGACAGCTATGAAACGATTGCGTCGCGCGTTGCCGACGAGATTCGCGCGCCGGAACCGGAGGCTGAGAAGCGCGCTGCGGCGGGATCCGACAACGGTGTTCCGGGTCTGTTGCAGGCTGCGGTAGCTGCGCTCGTCGTGGTTGTCGTGATTTTCGGCTGGTTGTACTGGCAGCGCGAACAGAATTGGCAGGATGCAAGACGCCAGAATGAAAGTCTCATGCAAGCGCTGCAGCAGCAACAGGCGATAGAGGCACAAAGCATCATCGAGAACCAGCGCCGGCTGGACAGCTTTCAGCAATCAATTGGATCGTCATTCATGTCCGCGCTGAGTGCCATTGAATGGGGCATTAACCAGAACGCGCAGTATGCGTTCAACGAGTTGCCGCTCGACGATGCGCGCCTGCGACAGTTCGAGGAAGCGACATCGCAGCTACTGAATCTGGGATTCTCGGGCGAGGTTCGGGTGGAAACGCATACCGGAGACTTCTGCCTCGTCGCCGGCGGAACAAATGGTATGCAGCCGGCATTCGGCGAGTTCGCTGCGGAGCAATGCGACCAGATCGGTTTCGACGTTGCTGAGGCTGCCGAGCAGGGGTCGCAGCAATCTGTGTCGTTTGCCAATTTTATCAATATCACCCAGGAGCAGACGCAGGGAAGTATTCGCTACAACGTGGTGTCCATGGGGAGCAGTTCGCCGGTAATTGGCTACCCGTCGCCGGGCGATGTCAGCGCAAGAGCCTGGAATGATATTGCGGCGACCAATAATCGAATCGAGGTTTCGCTGATTCCGGATGACAACCGGTAGGCCGGCCGTCACGACTTCCTGTCGGACTCGCGCTTCTCGATGAATTCGACGGGCTCGGTCCGTCCGGTGGTGTTCATCTGCCCTTGCACTACAGCGCCCTCTGCAACGGCAATCGCTTCGCCGGCGACGGTGCCGGTGATTCTGGCCGTCGATGTGATTTCTACCCGCCCGCTTGCGTCAATATCGCCTTCAACGGTTCCGGCGACAATAACCGTCGAAGCACGCACGATGCCCGCCCACAGGCCGCGCTCGGCGATGGTTACGCAGCCTTTCAGCTGGCACTCGCCCTCGACTTCGCCATTTATCAGGAAATTTCCTTCGCCGCTGATTAGTCCGGCGATCTTGCAGCCCTCACTGATCAGCGTTGCCGGTCCGCTTGCCTGATCTCGCAGACGTCTTAGCTTCTTGTCACTCATCGTGCTGGTCTCCCGACAACGGCATTCGCCGCATAACCATACTAAACAGTTGCGCAGAATTTAATTGTGAAGTGGTCCGCAATCGTCAGCGGTCGGTTTCGATATAGCCATACCCGGCGGTTTCGATCCTGGCAATGCGCCCACCTTCGAAGCGAATCCGGCGCATCAGTTTGCGCGGCCCGAAGTTGAAAAGCATCTCAGTGACGATGAGTTCTTCGTGATAGCCGTAACCGTATCGACCGCCCGCTATGCGATAGGTGGATAAGCCTCGCTGAATTCGATAGCCGGATCGCACGACGTATCCCAGGTCCTGCCTGGATACGGGTTCGCCGCAAAGCCTGATCACCTCGGATTCGACCATGCCCTCACGAATCACCTTGCTTTTACAGCGCAGTGCGTGTGCCGGATCACTTGCCAACAACAGGAATGCGATCAATCCCGATGTCGCCGCGACGTGTCCTGAAAGCTGTGCCATATGATGCAATCCGTTCCAGCATTCCGTACAGCAATAGTAAACGATCTGCGGAGCCATCGGCGCCCAATTTACCTTTGCGTCCGGCGTGTTTTGCTGTTCGCGAAACAAGCGGCCGGTATACGCGATAGCTATCAATGGCTTAGGGCTGCGCGGTATCCGTCCCGGTCGTTGGCACCCGCATTGACCGCCTGTATAGTCGAACATCGACCGATGCGGCGCCAGGCGCCAGAGGTTTGGCGGCTTGAGCAAAAAACTCGAAGAACGTCTGGACAGGCTGGCGACGTCGGGCGAATCTGGCATTCTTGCCGGCGGTCTTCGCGGTATAGAAAAAGAATCGCTGCGGGTTTCTGCAGACGGCTCTTTTTCAATGCGGCCTCACCCGGCGGCGCTCGGCTCCGCGCTCACGAACGAGTTCATCACGACCGATTTCTCGGAGGCGTTGCTCGAATTCGTGACCCCTGCCTGTACCAGCACCTGGGAAGCGCTGCGATTCCTCTGCGACATTCACCAGTTTACCTACGATCGGCTGGACGACGAGTTGCTGTGGGTCACCAGCATGCCCTGCAGCATTCCTGCCGGGCGTCAGATTCCCCTTGCGCGTTACGGCGACTCCAACGTCGGTCGGATGAAGACGATATACCGAAACGGCCTTGGTTATCGCTACGGCCGCAACATGCAGGCCATTGCCGGTATTCACTTCAATTATTCGCTACCGCGAATATTCTGGCCGCTTTACCAGCAGCAGGAAGAGAATTACGACCTGACAGACGTGTTTCGTTCGAACGCGTATCTCGGCCTGATTCGCAATTTCCGGCGAATGGGCTGGATCGTTCTGTATCTTTTTGGCGCGTCGCCCGCGCTGTGCAGGTCGTTTACCGGCGAGTCGTCGCGCCTGGCGATGCCGGAACTTACTCCAGACACGTTGTATGAGCCTTACGGTACGTCATTGCGAATGAGTGATCTCGGCTACAGCAACAACACGCAGGCAAATCTCAACATCTCACTGAACAATCTTGCGGAATACATTCGCGATCTGAGCAACGCCATCAATACGCCGGAGCCGGCGTACGAAAAGATCGGCCTCAAGGTCAATGGCGAGTACCGACAACTCAGCACGAATGTCCTGCAGATCGAAAATGAGTATTACAGTTCCATCAGACCGAAACGGGTTGCTCGCTCGGGTGAAAGACCGACCGCTGCGCTGCGACGGGGCGGCATTGATTACGTAGAGGTGCGATCACTTGATATCAACGTATTCGATCCGGTCGGCATCAACCAGAACGTCATGCGCTTCATCGAAGCATTTCTTGCCTATTGCCTGCTGAGCGATAGCCCTCCATTTGACGACGACAGTCTCGACGTAACCGGTGAAAACCAGAAGCTTGCGGCAAAGCACGGCCGCGATCCCGACCTCGAGCTGATTCGCAGGGGCAAGCCGGTATTGCTGCGTGAATGGGCGCGCGAAATCCTCGATGGGGTCCGCTATGTCGCTGGATTCATCGATAGTGACGGCGGCACCTCGGATTACGTGAATGCGGTGGACGCACAGGCGGAGCTCGTGCGTGACGCGGAGGCGACGCCGTCAGCGCGCGTCCTGCGCGAACTCGAAAACACCGGCACCGGCTTCTATGAATTCGCCTACAACATGGCCGTGGGCCACAAGAACTACTTCCAGCAACTCGAACCTCTGGCCCCGGAACGCCAGGCCTTGCTCGACAATGCTGCGGAAGCGTCGCTGCAGCGCCAAAAAGACATCGAGCTCGCGGATTCGATCACGTTCGACGAATACCTGGCGAAATATTATGCCTCGGGGTAGCAGTTCGACTTTGTAGCCGGCATTTTGTGCTGTGTGTCACAAATACCTGTAATGCGGGTTCGTCAATCGCAGCAATTTAACTAAAATCAGCACTTTGCAGGGCAAAAAACAGGGCGCGAGCTTGTTCAAAACCTTCAATTTCGGCTTCTTTCTCGGGCTTGTCGGCACCGCGATATTGCTGTGGTACGTGCCTGTTGTCGACCAGCACCGTGAAGGCTCGCTGATCAGCGTCCAGCCCAACGGCGGCAACGCCGAAGTATTTCGCATCAATTTGCCGCGGGACCGCATTCTTGGCGGTGCTGCCGGTGCGACAGACCCGGTGCCCGCCGGCCTCGAGTGGCCAGCCGGTCCGTTGTTCGCCAATTCGCAGACCGAATTGTTCAAATTACGCGATCGGCGGGAAACGGTCGTGGGTGTCGCGAGTCGGGTCGCGAGCACCGATGCCGATGAGCCGTTCATCCAGTGGATGCTGCACTTGCCGGCGCGGGGAACCATGTTTCTCGACATGACGCTTGAACCGTCCGCCGACGGGTATCGCGACGGCAGGTTTCTGGCAGGGACTCGTGAATTTGCCGAGCTGACGGGAAACGCGGAAGAGCGCTTTGTTGGTTTGCGCGAAGAAGGTGACGAAGGCGAATTCGATGTCGACGCGTATATCGAGTTGAAGACGGCACTGGTGTCGCTGGCTGTCGACTACGACCCTGCGGAGCCGCTCGAATGAAGTACCTCGTTTCATTGTTGCTCGGAGTCGTGGCCGGAATGTCCGTGCTCGCCGCAGCACTCTATTTCAACCCGTTCGCCGCGCCGGCTCGGGTTTCTCCGCTCGCTGTGTCCGAGAGCAGCATCATGGGTCTGAGCTTCTCGGTAGTGCCGTCCGAGTCGCTGATACTGACCAACGACGGCGACTCGATGGACAACACCCACCCGGACCGTGTCCAGGAATTATGGGAGCCGGCTGTGCGTAAGTCGCAGGCGATGGTAACCCTGCTGACAGATCGGCTAGGAGAGCCCATCGGAATTGGCGTCAAGATTTCGTCAATTTCCGAAGACACCCGCATCACTAATTCGGAATTTCTGGTCGACAGCGTATGGCACGTTTACCTGCCGGGTCGCGGGTCTTTTTTCGTTGACCAGGTCGAGAATCGCTGGTCCTATTATCATGAAATTGTCATACCGGCCTGGTGGAGCTCATCCGATAGCTGGCGCGGAAACTGGCGCAATGTAATGACCGTTGGGCCGAATGCGCTTGGAACGGCACGAGTAACGGGTGCCAACGGCGCGTTCGCCGGTCTTCAGACCGAAGCAGTGGAGGCGCTGGCTGCAAAAGCGTTTTCTATCGACAGCGGCCCGGTTGCGATAACCGGCAACCTCACCATTTCTCTGCCCGGCGCGCGCGATTCGGACGAGACGCTTTAGCGACAGCTACATTGCACTGATGCCGCCGTCGATCCTGATCTCGGCTCCGGTGACGAACCTGGATTCGTCGGACGCAAGGTACAGGACGGCATAAGCAACGTCGTCGGGATCGCCGATTCGACCCAGTGGAATCTGCCTGCCGAGTTTCTCGCGCAACGCATCCTTGTCGCCGCCCGCGGCCATGCCGTCGAGGATCGGCGTGTCTATAAAAACCGGATGCACCGAATTGCAGCGAATGTTGTAGCGATCTTTCGCGCAGTGCAACGCAATCGATTTGCTCAGGTGACGAACGGCGGCCTTGGCCGAGTTATAGGCAGCCATGTTGTGTCCGGCGATGATTCCGGAGATCGAGGAAACATTCACGATCGATCCGCCACCGCTTTCGGCTATCACCGGTATTGCGTGCTTGCAGCCGAAGAACACGCTGTCTAGGTCCACCAGGTGCACGCGTCGCCAGTTCTCGTAGGACTCGTCGACGACGTTACCGACCGAGCCGATGCCCGCATTGTTGACCAGGATGTGCAGCCCACCGAACTGGCGGCGCGCAATGTCGATTGCTGCCTTCCACTGCTCTGGTTCCGTGACGTCGTGAAACGCGGCGACCGCCGCCCCTGCCTGCGCGGCGTTAATCGTCTGCGCCTGCCGGGTGACGCCCTCTTCGTTTATGTCGGTCATAACGACCGTGGCACCCTCGCGGGCGAACATTGCACAGATCGCAGCGCCAAGACCTTGCGCTGCACCGGTGACCAACGCGGTTTTTCCATCCAGACGCGCCATGATGACTATCCTTTCCCCAGGGTCGATGCCGAAATTGTACGTGTGGAACTTCACACTGACCACGCCGATGACGGCAGCCGAACTCGACGTTTGTTTCATATTTCGTGTCGGGGTCCGGTATTCTTGCCGTACGATGAAAAGCAACGCGATTCGAATACATGAGTTCGGCGGTCCGGAAGTACTGCGCTTCGAGGAGATCGATCTGCCTGAACCGGGTGCGGGCGAGGCACGAATCCGGCATACCGCGATTGGGCTCAACTTTATCGACACCTACCATCGAACGGGCCTTTATCCCATCGGGCTTCCCGCGGGCCTCGGCAGCGAGGCAGCCGCCGTGGTCGAATCAGTCGGTGCCGGTGTGACGGATGTCAAACCCGGAGATCGGGTCGTGTACACCGGCGGGCCGACCGACTCCTACTCCGTGGCGCGCAACTATCCGGCGCAGCGGCTGGTGCCGATTCCCGATGCAATTAGCGATGAGCAGGCGGCGGCTTCGTTCCTGAAAGGGATGACGGCATGGTACCTGCTGAAACGCAGCTATCCGGTCGCTGCAGGCGATACAGTGTTGCTGTATGCCGCGGCCGGCGGCGTCGGCTCGTTTGCCAGCCAGTGGGGCCAGCATCTCGGCGCGAACGTTATCGGCGTGGTCAGCAATACTGCGAAAGCGGAGTTGGCGCTGAAGCAAGGCTGCCAGCACGTCGTTATGGCGGATGCCGACATCCCCGCGAGAGTCCGTGAGCTAACGGGCGGTGAGGGCGTGGCGGCCGTGTATGATTCTGTCGGCAAAGATACGTTCTTCGCATCACTTGACTGCCTGCGGCCGCACGGGGTCATGGTGACTTTCGGTAATGCTTCCGGCGCGGTCGAGCCATTCGCACCGGCGGAACTGGCGAAGCGTCATTCGTTGTACGTGACGCGGCCCGTGCTGTTCGACTTCATCGATTCGCGCGCCAGCCTGTTGCAGGTGAGTGCGGATCTGTTTGATGTCATCGCCAGCGGCGCCGTGGAAGTCAGCGTCAATCAGCGCTACGCCCTCAGGGATGCGGCTCAGGCGCACATCGATCTGGAAGCCCGGAAAACCACCGGCTCCACGATATTGCTGCCATAGTCCTGCCTGCGGTCGCTCACACCGGCTTGAGTGGCCAGAGCACTGGCAACAGGATCATGACCACGATAAATACCACGATCGTCAGCGGTACGCCGACCTTCAGATAGTCGACGAAGCGGTAGCCGCCGGGACCCATCACGAGAATATTTGCGGGATGAGAGATCGGGCTGGTGAAACTGGCCGATGCCGCCATGGCGATCGCCATCATCGCCGCCTCGGGCTGCAGGCCCATGTCCGCCATGGCGGAAAACACGATCGGGGACATCAGGACCACCAGGGCAGCGGTCGGAATGATCATGGTCGAAAGCGCAGTCAGCACGTACAGACCCATGATGACGGCCCAGGGACCGGAGTCGCCGAGCAAATTCATTACCTGGGTTGCAAGGTAGGCGGCGGCACCGGTGTCCTGCATGGCCGTACCGAGCGGCAGCATGCCGGCGATAAGAAAGATCGCTCGCCAGTCGATCGCGCGATACGCCTGCTCCATGTTGAGGCAGCCACTCAGCACCATGATGCTGGCGCCGACCACGGCCGCTATCGCGATTGGGGCATAGCCGGCCATCACCGTTGCGACGACAGCCATCATGATGAATGCCGCGAGCGGTGCGCGCCGCGTGTCCGGCGGCTCCTGGCCCAGCGGCGTCAGGATCAGGAAGTCGGGATCGTTGTCCAGCAACTGCAGCCGATCGCGCGGTCCCAGCAATAGCAAGGCGTCACCGACCTGCAACCGCTCTTCCGCAAGTTCGGTGCCGACCGTTTCGCCCTCACGCCAGATCCCGGCCAGTTCGATGCCGTAGCGTTCGCGAAAATTCAACTCGCCGACGGTCTTGCCGGCGAGGCTCGAGCGGGGGTCGAGCGTCGCATCGGTGAGTGTCAGCCGTTCCGAGTCGAGTGCGCCGAGATTCGAGGCAACGCGAGTCTCGATCTCCAGTTCCTGCAGACCGCGCAATACCTCGAGATCCTCCAACTGCCCCTCGATCAGCAGCAGATCGCCGCCGATTAGCACCTCATCGCCACGCGGCATCACGTTCAGCTCGCCATCACGGAATATCGCGAGCACGCGAAAGTCGAATACATCGGCGAGGCGGCTCTTGCGCAGCGTTACCTCCGACAGGTCGCTGTACTTGGGCAGTCTCACGACGAACATTCGCTCATCGACCTTGTAACGCTCGCGCAATTGCTCGTCGGTGAGCCGCTCTACTTTGGTGAAGTCGGCGAAGTCTTTCAGTTCCTCGACGTCCTCCTCCTCGCCCTGCACCAGAATTCGATCGCCGGCTCGCAATGGCACATACGCCAGGTTCGTCAGACGATAGGTGTCTCGCCGATGCACGCCCACGACGGCCACGTTGAAGCGGGTGCGGAAAGAGGCATGCCGTATGAGGTCCGAGACGAGCGGCGAGCCGTCGGCGAGCGTAACCTCGGCATAGGCAACCTTCGCCGCTACCATGGATTTCAGCACAGGTGCCTCGCGCTCGATCACCAGGTCGCTCCAGCGGCGCAGCTCCCTGAACTGGTCCAGCCGGCCCTGAACCAGGATGCCGTCGCCGGCGCGCAGCACGGTCTGCCGGTTCGGCAGCGCTTCGCTGCGACCGTAGCGCTCGAGTGCGAGGATGACGAGGCCGGTGGACACGCCAATACGACTCTCGGCAATCGTCTTGCCGACCAGCACCGAATCCACGGGCACGCGTACGAGGAAGGTCTGTTCCTGCAACTTGTATCGGGCTCGAAGGCTGCGCTGGCTGCGGGTACGGCTGCGCCTGGCAGCGCGTTTGGGCAGCATGAGCCGGCCGGCCAGGGCGACGAATACCACTCCGACCAGCATTATCGTCCCGCCGAGCGGCGAGAAATCGAACATGCCGAAAGGTGCGTAGCCATTCTGTACCAGCGCCTCGCTGACCAGCAGGTTTGGCGGCGTGCCGATCAGCGTCATGAGGCCGCCCAGCAGCGTCGCGTAAGCCAGCGGCATCAACAGTCGTGACACCGGTATACGCGTGCGCCTGGCGACGTCGACTACCACGGGCAGCATCAGCGCGGCGACACCGATATTGTTCATGAAGGCCGAGAGTACGGCCGCCGTGATCATGATGACGACGATCATGGCGATTTCCTTGCGTCCGGCGAGGCGCATGACCTGTCGCCCGATGATGTTGGCGATGCCGGTGCGCGTCAGCCCCTCGCTGAGAATGAACATTGCCCAAACGGTGATGACAGCGCTGTTGCTGAAGCCGGCAAACGCTTCCGACGACGACACCAGCCCGGTCACCGCCAGCGTCCCCAGTACCAGCAGGGCGACAAGGTCCATCCGGATTACTTCGCTGATGAAAAGAATCAGCGAAATGCCCAATATTCCAAGGACCAGCGCAATCTCGAATGTCATTTATGCCCGCAGAAGGTATGGGTTGAACGGCAAGTTTTTATTCATCGACGAACAAAGTTGTTTTATACACCAGCGTGACCGGCTTGGCGTGGTGTTTCGGGTAAATACGATTCAGAATAATGCAAATGTCGCAGAAAATTTATAAGGCGCGCCGAATTCCGGCAAGGGAAACGTTTTCTGTGCGGGGGGTCGACTATAACTGCACCGTCTGGGGAAACAGCGACGACCCCTTGCTGGTGTTGCTGCACGGCTGGGGCGATGCCGGTTCGTCGTTTCAGTTCGTTGCCGATGCGCTGCCCGACGATTGGCGGATCGTGGCGCCCGACTGGCGAGGCTTTGGCGACACGCGCCACCGCGCAGAGGCTTACTGGTTCCCCGACTATCTCGCCGATCTCGACGTCTTGCTCGACCTGCTCAGTCCGCGGGACCCGGTTCACCTTGTGGGACACAGCATGGGTGCCAATATCGTCGGGCTCTATGCCGGCGTGATGCCGGAACGCGTGAAGAGCTTTGTCAATGTTGAAGGTTTCGGGCTCTCCGAGCGCGATCCGGCCGGTGCACCGGACAATTATCGACGCTGGCTGCAACAGGCGCGCGACCGGCCGGTATTCGCCGAGTACAGCCGCTTCGAGGAACTGGTTCCGCGGATACTGCATCGCAGTCCGCGCATGGGGCGCGACAAGGCCAGGTTCGTGGCGCGGCTATGGGCGCAACAGGATCCGGATGGCCGTGTGCGCCTGAAAGCGGACCCGTCGCACAAGCTGCCCAACGCGGTGCTGTACCGGCGTGCTGAAGCGGAGGCATGCTGGGAACGGGTCGAGGCGCCGGTATTGCTGGTTGTCGGGGCTGACACGCAGTTCGATGTCGCGCGGGACTGGCTGGCAGCGGGAACAGCGGCGCTCCCGTTTCCCAATGCGGAGGTTCGGGGCATCGATGGCGCAGGCCATATGGTGCATTTTGAGCAGCCCGAGGCGCTCGCTGCGACTATCGAGAGTTTCATCCGGCCACGCTTGTAAATTCATACAGTACTGTATAAGAATACAGTTCTTTGTGTGGAGCGAGCATGGCGAACGCGGCGGAGGCACAAACCGACTACCTGGCGATGCTGAACCCGGCGCAACGACAGGCCGCGTCTTACGGGCAAAGGGACCCGGACGGCAGCTTTCGCGCAGGCCCGCTTCTGGTCATCGCCGGTGCCGGCACCGGCAAGACGATGACGCTGGCACACCGGGTTGCGCACCTCGTGATCCAGGGAGTCAGCGCGGAACGCATTCTGTTGCTGACTTTCACGCGCCGTGCGGCACAGGAAATGACGCGCCGGGTGGAGGCCATCGTCCGCCACGCCATCGACGGCAAACCGGCGCCACCGATGTCGGCTGGCATGTTGCCCTGGTCGGGTACCTTTCATTCGGTTGCGAACAGGCTGTTGCGCCGTTACGCACACAACCTTGGTCTCGACCCCGCGTTTTCCGTCCTGGATCGTGGCGATTCCGCCGATGTCATGGACGTTGTCCGCCATGATCTGCAGCTATCGAAAAAGTCCCGCCGCTTCCCGAAGAAGGACACCTGCCTCGCGATTTACTCCCGCTGCGTGAATACCCAGAAAGCATTGGCCGATTCCCTGCAAGAAACCTACCCGTGGTGCGCCGACTGGGAGCAGGAGCTGCGCCAGCTTTTCCGTCAGTATGTATTGCACAAACAAATGATCCAGGCCCTCGACTACGACGACCTGTTGCTTTACTGGAGCCACCTGGTCGCAGACCCCGAGCTGGCGCGCGAGATCGGATCGTGGTTTGACCATGTTCTCGTGGACGAATACCAGGACACGAATCTGCTACAGGCGCAAATACTCAACGCCATCAAGCCGGAAGGGCACGGCATCACCGTGGTCGGTGACGATGCGCAGTCGATTTACTCGTTTCGCGCAGCGGATGTCGAAAATATCCTCAACTTTCCGGATCAGTACATACCTACGGCGCGCACAATCAGTCTCGAGGAAAACTATCGCTCGTCGCAACCGATTCTCGATAGCGCGAACTGTCTCATCGCCGAAGCTGAGCGACAGTACAAGAAGAATCTTTTCTCGCAGCGCAAGGGCGGCGGGGTTCCGCAGTATGTCACCGTTGAAGATAGCGATGCCGAGGCAGACTACGTTGTCCAGAAGATCCTCGCGAATCGCGAAGAGGGGATGCTTCTGAAGCAACAGGCGGTGCTGTTTCGCGGTTCCCACCATAGCGACCGGCTGGAACTGGAACTCGTGCGCAGGAACATTCCTTACGTCAAATATGGCGGCTTGAAATTTCTCGAGGCCGCGCACGTAAAGGATATGCTGTCGATTCTCAAATGGGCGGAAAACCCCCGCAACCAGGTGGCCGCGTTCCGGGTCCTGAAATTGCTCCCGGGTATGGGTCCGTCCTTCGCCTCCCGCTGCTTTGAACACCTGGCCCGGGCGGACCACTCGTTCTCCGCGCTCGACAGCTTCGTGCCGCCCGCCACGACGCGCGTGGACTGGTCCGCGTTTTCCGCGATCATGCAGTCGCTGGCTTCGGCGGAGCTTGCTGACAATACCTGGCAATTGCAGCTGGCCGAGGCGCGCCGCTGGTATCAGCCGCACCTGGAGCGCATGTATGACGCCCTGGAAACCAGGGAGGCGGACCTCGAACAACTCGAACAAATATCCGGTCGCTACCCGACCCGTGAGCGATTTCTGACGGAACTGACGCTTGATCCGCCGGCCGCTGCAGGCGATCTTGCCGGCGATCCCTTACTCGACGAGGACTACCTGATCCTGTCGACGGTCCACTCGGCAAAAGGCCAGGAATGGGAATCGGTGTTCGTCCTCAATTTTTCAGACGGAAATTTTCCGTCCGAGTTCGCGACGGGCAAGGCAGAGATGATCGAAGAGGAGCGTCGACTCCTGTACGTCGCCATGACGCGTGCGAAGCAATCGCTGCAACTCGTTGCGCCGCTTCGCTACCATGTCACCCAGCAGCCGCGTTATGGCGATAAACACGTGTACGGTGCGCGCAGCCGGTTTCTGACCGATTCCCTGATGAAGACGATGGAGGCCGCTTTTTACGGCCGCCGTGACGACTCGGCAGAACGGCTGCAGCCACGTAGCGACAAGCAGATCGACGTCGCTGCCCGACTCCGCGAGATGTTCTGATCCGGGATTTTCTGTAGCCGGTGATTCGGGCTGGCAGCTCGTCGAAAAAGCCATGGATGGCCTTTCAACAGACCTCTAGTGCCACGAACCCAGGATCGCGCCCATGATCGCGAACAATACGATGTAGTAACCGGCGTTGATCATGAACAGGCGCATCGATCGTTGTTCGAACAGGTAAGTAATCGCAAACGCAGACGCGACCCAGAACACGCCGACGACGAGGCCGCACTGGATGCCGGTAAGCCAAGTGCTCGTAGCGGGCATGCTTGCCGCCAGTGCTGTCGCAGCCGCGAACTGCAGTACGAATGCGGTGCCAAAAACCAGCGGCATATTTGCACTGCCCGCCGTTTCCTCGGACAAGCCGATTTCGCGCATCCATGTTCTGCCGAACAGGGGCATGGAGTACCAGCCAGCGCCAAGGGCAAATGCTGCCAGCGCAGCTGCGATAACGGCGATCCAGTTTATTCCAGATAGCGTGGTTGCGATGTCCATCGCTGTACCTTCTTATTGTTATGGGCGCGGGAACCTGACGCAATGCCCGCTTCCTGCGCTGCTGCGCGAAGCGAATGAGGGCGTAGTCTAGCAGAGCGCCTGCGCGATAAATGATGCGCAGCAGCATCGGCGTGGCGTGTGACCGGGTTCGGGGCGCATCAGCAGCAACGAGTCACATAACGGCATAAAACCCCAGATCTCAGCTACTTATCGTGAACCTTGTCACAAAGAAGGCGGTCCAATTCATATATATGTAGAGGTGAACTGGCCCCGTCAGCATGCCTATGGATCAAAATGCAGATAGAGACACTGTAGTTGCGGTTGCAAACCTGCGTGACTACTTTCGCGAGTCGATCGACGCGGCGATCGACAACCAGGGTGTTTTAGTCAATCCGCACACCGCGCACTATGTCGTCAACTTGCTGACGATCTTTGCTCGCTCCGAAGAGCTGTACGAAGATCACGGTGAGGGATATGGATTGCGGCCACTTGCCTTAATGATGGCGGACGCCGTAGATGCCGATTCTCCCGAGCAACGTACGCTGTCGCTGCAACGCATTGGCGACGTCGCGTTATTTATCGCGGGATTCTTTGCGGACAGCCTCGCCGAAAAGCCGGTAGATGTTGATTACTATATTCACATGGGCGGCAATGCCTACGGTTCGCTTTCAGACGAAGTCCGAGGCACGTCACGCGGCCGTGCTCTCGGCGATGTCTACAAGGAACTTGCGCGAAAATTTCAGCTGCTCGTCGATGTGCTCAACGAAGTTCGCGACAGCACACGCCGCTCATCGGATATCGACCTGCTGCGCACTTACGAGGTGTGGCGCCGTACCGGAAGTGGCCGCGCCGCGTCGTTGCTGAAGCAGAACGGCGTCATTCCCATGCCGGAAATGCGCAAGCGCCACTGATGCTCGCCGAGCTGCAGAAGCAACTGGCCGATATCTACCAGGTCGATCCCGGCTACCGGGTCACCGATTTTCTGATTACCGACCCCGCACTGGCCTCGTTACTCGGCCAGCAGTCGATGCTGCAGAATTCGCCGGAGACAGTGCTGCTCAGCCAGGACGACGACGGTATCGCTCTCAGCGTGTTTCTCGACGAGGAAATGCTGGACCGTCTCGGTGCAGGGGACCCGCTGTGCCGTTTGACAGCGCCGCAACTGAATGACCTCTGGACGGTATTAGAGGGCATCAGTCATTTCAATTACATCGCCTGGAATGCGGCATGCGACAAGCGGGTAACCTTGCTCGAACTCGAGCTTCAGGCAGAAATCGACAAATTCGTCAGCACCTGGCTTTTGGCGCAGCAGCAGCAGCGCCCCGCGTTCGCCGACCGCCTGCACGACTGGTTATTCGACGAAGTCTCTTTTCGCACTGACCTGTCCATCGAGCAACGCGTACGCTACGAAATGGCAAACAACTACGCCGCGCGCTTTTGCTCCGGGCTGCGCCGACGCCTGCAACGGAGTGACGGCGACGGGCTGCAAGAGTTACGAAAATTCTACCGGCTGGGCCAGTCCGACAAACTGAGCCATATTCACGCGCAAACCTACGCCTGAACAGGCGTCGCGAACTCCGGAACCGGCGCGCCCGGCGGCGCCGCATAAAAAGACGGTGGCCGAAGCCACCGTCAGTCACGAAACAAACTGCATAAGGGGTTCATTTGTTTCGTCTGCCACCCTGTCGTGCCGCCGTGGTGGCCAGCGGCTCGAAGCCCTTCCCGGCAGAACCGGAAAACCGCGGCGTATTCGCCGCTTGCCTGCACTGTGCTATGTTTCTTTGATGCATTCAGCGCGTATTTGGTTGCAAACGTTTCGGAATAACGGCTTATTACTTCTGGTACGTTTCAGCTGAAACCGTAACGCCACTGACAAAAACCCCGCACGGAGCAATTGCATGAGTACGGCAGAGAAAAACCTTTCGGTTCGCGAACAGGTGACCGATGAAGAATGGCAGATGCGCGTCGACCTGGCGGCCTGCTATCGCATCATCGCAATGTACGGTTGGGACGACCTTGTATTTACGCACATCTCTGCGCGGGTGCCGGGCCCCGACGAGCACTTCCTGATCAATGCTTACGGGTTGTTGTTCGAGGAGATGACAGCAAGTAGCCTGATCAAGGTCGACCTTGCCGGTGACATCGTTCTCGACACGCCGCACATCGTCAATCCCGCTGGCTTCACGATTCACAGCGCAATTCACGCCGCGCGTGAAGACGTTGAATGCGTGTTGCACACGCACACCAAAGCGGGCGTCGCCGTTTCAGCGCAGGAAGACGGCTTGCTGCCAATTTCGCAGGTTGCGCTGGTCCCCCTTGTCGGCATCGGCTACCACGACTACGAGGGCATCGCGCTCAACGACGACGAAAAACCGCGGCTTGTTGCCGATCTCGGTAGCAACAATTACCTGATACTCCGCAATCACGGCCTGCTCACGACCGGCACGACGATAGCGGACGCCTTCCTCGCGATGTACGTGCTGGAGACCGCCTGTCAGACGCAGATCATGGCGCAGTCCGGCGGCGGACCGCTGAAAATGGTGAGCCAGCAGATCCTGGACGGCATCGCCGCGCAAACGGAAGCAGTGACCAAGGGCATGGGCGGTGGACTCGTCTGGCCCGGCCTTCTGAGAAAGCTCGACCGCCGCGACCCGTCGTACCGCGAGTAAAAACCGGCTTCTTCCCTACGTCTCCCGGACGGTTACCTGTAGGAGCGGCGCCCCCGCCGCGACCGCGCGGTACCCGATAACATGACTCTCCCGGCCGAAGGCGAGGTCACTCCCCTACGCGAATGGCTCGCTTCGCTGCGCTTTATTTCGCTTCGGGAAGTAACCTCGCCCCCGGCCTGCCCGGCATCGGACCGCTGCCTGTCCTCTTGTAGGAGCGGCGCCCCCGCCGCGACCACCCGGATGCATCGCTATCGCGCCGGGGGCGGCGCTCGTACAGCTTCTCCAGTGCCGCTCAGGCGAGGAACATGGCGTAGGCCGGGTTCCCGGTTTCTTCCCAGTGCGGGTAGCCGAGCTCGGCCAGGTGTGACTCGAGTTCGTCGGCTTCGCCCGGCGGCACCTGGATTCCGGCCAGGATGCGGCCGTAGTCGGAGCCGTGATTCCGATAGTGAAACAGGCTGATATTCCAGTTGTTGCCGACGGCTGCCAGGAAGTCGAGCAGAGCGCCCGGTCGCTCCGGGAACTCGAATCGAAACAGGTGTTCGTTCTCGATGTTGACGGGTATGCCGCCCACCATGTGGCGTACGTGCAGCTTGGCGACTTCATTGTCACTCAGGTCGGCAAGCGGATAGCCTTCGCCTCGCAGCTTGGCGATGATGTCTTCGCGTTCTTTCGTGCCGCCTGTCAGTTCGACGCCGACAAATATGTGCGCCTTGCGTGAATCGCTGTAGCGATAATTGAATTCCGTGACGCTTCGGCGTCCAAGCGCTTCGCAGAAGTGTCGAAAACTGCCCGGCTGCTCGGGAATCTCGACGGCCAACAGCATTTCGCGTTGTTCACCGACTGCGGCACGCTCCGCAATATGCCGTAGCCGGTCGAAGTTGACGTTCGCACCGCAATTGACGACGACGAACGTCTGGCCGGTTTCGGCTCGCTCCGCGACATACTTTTTCATGCCTGCCACAGCGAGCGCGCCGGCAGGCTCGACGATCGAACGGGTGTCTTCGAATATGTCGCGAATGCCCGCACAGATTTGATCCGTGTCGACGGTCACGATCTCGTCAACGAGTTGCTGGCACAAGCGAAACGTCTCATCACCCACGCGCCGCACTGCGACGCCATCGGCAAAGATGCCGACGTGGTCCAGGGTAACCGGCTCGCCTTTTTCGATGGAGGCCAGCATTGCCGCCGAGTCAACCGGCTCTACGCCGACGATGCGAACCGACGGGCTGACGGACTTTATCCAGGCCGCAATCCCGGAAATCAGGCCGCCACCGCCAATAGGTACGAAAACGGCATCGATCGGCTCACGGAACTGGTCGAGAATCTCGCGACCAATCGTACCCTGGCCGGCGATGACCAGCGGGTCGTCAAACGGGTGAATGAAAGTCAGATCGCGTTCGCCACGCAGCCGGGTCGCATGCTGATAGGCTTCGTCGTAGTTATCGCCGTGAAGTACCACCTCGCCGCCGAGGGATCGCACCGCTTCGACCTTGATGCTTGGCGTGGTCTCCGGCATGACGACGACTGCTGGTATGCCCTTGCACCGCGCAGCAAGCGCTACCCCTTGCGCATGGTTTCCGGCGGAACTGCAGATGACGCCACCCTTCAGCGCTGCGTCGGGCAGCGAGTTGAGTTTGTTGTAGGCGCCGCGCAGCTTGAATGAGAAAACCGGCTGCAGGTCTTCCCGTTTCATGAGGATTCGACAGCCAAGTCGCTCGGACAGATTAACGGCGGGTTCCAGCGGCGTTTCGACGGCGACGTCGTAAACGCTGGACGCCCTGATCAGGCCGGGGTAGTCCGGCTCGGCTGTTGTTTTGTGATCTTCGACCGGCAACATAGCCAGCGAAGAGTAGCGCATACCGCGAGGGGCGGGAAGCGCCGGCCCGAGGGGGCCGGCGACCGCGCCGAATGCTAGTTTGCTGCGGTCGGGGTGATCGGTTGACCGTCGGCATCGAGATGAATGATTTCGCCGAGCTCGAGTTCACGAATACGCGGCTCGATCTTCGCGCTGTCGCCGACGACAATCCAGACGAGCCGCTCGGGATGAATCACCTGCGTTGCGGCTGCACTCACCTCCTCGAGGGATATGTTCCTGACAGTTTCGGCGTAGGTATCCCAGTAATCGTCCGGTAGCTCGTAATTCACAATCTCCCCTATGTCGCGCAACACGGCATTCGCCGTCTCCCAGCGGCCTGGAAGGCTGAGCGTGTTGTTGGCTTTTACCTTGTTCAGCTCTTCTTCCGTTGCCGGTGCGTCGCCCAGGTACTCGACCATCTCGCGGCGCATTTCGCTCATCGACTCCATTGTCTTGTCTGTCTGCACCGGTGCGTAAGCGATGAAAGGGCGCTGCCCCCGCGTGTCCATCAGGAACGTGAACGCACCGTACGCCCAATGCTTGTCTTCGCGCAGATTCATGTTGATGCGCGACGTAAACGAACCACCGAGAATTTCGTTCATCGATTCAATCGCGATCTCATTGCCCTGGCCGGCCCGCGGGGCAAGGTTCGCCGCGAGGATGATCGACTGCTGTGCTCCCGGTCGATCGATGATATAGACCTGCTGAGCATCGCGCGCCGGGACGTCCGCGATGTTCTTCGCTGGCACGTCGCCTGCTTTCCATCCGGCAAAGCGCTTTTCCAGCTTCGGCCGGATCTCGTCCATCGTTGTGTCGCCGACCACGATCACGGTCGCATTGTTCGGTTTGAACCAGGTGTCGTGATAATCGACCAGCGAGTCGCGTGTGATGCGGTTGACCGACTCTTCCGTTCCCGAGCCGGTGAGCGGCAGGGAGTAGGCGTGGTCATCGCCATACAGCAGGCTCGGAAAGACGCGCAATGCGATCCCGACCGGTCGGGTTTTCTCCTGCTGAATCTGGGCAAGCCGGTTCTTGCGCAAGCGCTGCAGCTCATTCTTCGGGAATATCGGATTCAGAATGATATCGGCATACAGGTCGAGGGACTCGTCCAGGTTTTCCTTCAACGCACTGAGGGACACCGACGAGCCGTCGATGCCCGCTCCGGAGCTGATGCGCGCGCCCAGCCGCGCAACGTCGTCACTGATTTCCAGCGCGCTGCGTTTTTTCGTGCCTTCGTCGAGCATTGCCATCGCCATGCTCGCAGTACCTGGCTCGCCAAACTGATCCGACGCAAACCCGGCGTCGAAGCGCATGTTCATGTTGACGACCGGTACAGCGCTACGGTGGGCCACGATCAGTTCCATGCCGTTGTCGAGGAAGGCGCGCTCAAATTCGTCGAACGTCACTTCCGGGAATGAATCGGCCTGTGGCAACGCGGAGCGGTCGGCTCCGCTGCTGGCGGCAACCAGGTCAGGGAACGGGTGCACTTCGAGAATGTATTTGCCGGCTCCCAGCCAGCGCCTCGCGGCGTCACGCACGGATTCCGGCGTTGCATCCTGCAGGCGCTGCAAGGACACGTTGAGAAAGCCGGGGTCACCGGTATAGACCGCATTCTCCGCGAGGATATCGGACTTGCCGCCGAAGCCACCCACTTTTTCGAGCCCGCGGACGACACTGGATTTCAGTCTCGAACGCGCGCGATCCAGTTCCTCCGTCGTCGGGCCGTCCTGCAGGAAGCGTTGCAGCTCTTCGTTGATGGCTTTCTCGATGTCATCGAGCCCGCCACCCGGATGGGCCGTAGCGACAATGCGGAACATGCCGCCGATGTCGCCAGCGAACTGCGACGAGCTGACATCAGTCGCGATCCGGTCGCGATAGACCAGCCGCTCATAAAGGCGCGAGGTCTTGCCGGTCGTCAGTACGGAGTCGGCGAGCTGCAAGAGGTCCGCATCCTCGGCGCGGAATGAGGGTGCACCCCATACCTTGTATATGCGGGCTTGCGGCACGCGGTCCTGCATGATCTCGCGTTTGTCCTTGGAGAGCTTGACGTTCCATTCCTCGTACTTCGCCAGCGGCGGGCCGGGAGGAATGTCACCGAAATACTTTTCGACTTTTGCGCGCACATCTTCCGGATCGACATCGCCCGCAATGACCAGTATCGCGTTATTCGGGCCGTAATAGGTCTTGAACCATTCATGTACGTCGTCGAGGCTCGCCGCTTCGAGGTCCTCCATCGAGCCAATCGTGCTCCATGAATACGGGTGGTCGCTTGGAAACAGGCCTTCGAGGATGCGGTATTCGGTGAGCCCGTATGGCTGGTTATCGCCCTGCCGCTTTTCGTTCTGCACAACCCCGCGCTGTTCGTCCAGCCGCTCCTGCGTGACGACCCCGAGCAGGTGACCCATGCGGTCCGATTCCATCCACAGCGCCAGGTCAAGCGCCGTCTTCGGCACGGTTTCGAAGTAATTCGTCCGGTCGAAGTAGGTTGTGCCATTCATGCCGGTGGCACCGACTTTTTCGAATGGTTTGAAGTACTCGTCGTTGTAGTTTTCGCTACCGTTGAACATCAGGTGTTCAAACAGGTGCGCGAATCCTGTTTTGCCTCGCTGCTCATTCTTCGAGCCAACGTGATACCAGAGATTGACCGCGACAATCGGTGCCTTGTGATCTTCATGCACGATCAGGCGCAGGCCGTTGTCCAGCGTGTACTCGGTGTATTCGATATTGAGATCGTTTGCCGATGCGCCTCCGATGAGGAGGGAACCGACGAATGCCGTAAGCGCAAGTCGCCTTGCAATGTACTTCATCATTTTGAGCCTTTGAATTCGGAAATGCGGTAACCGGTCCCGCCGCGGCATTGCCGGACTGCCGGATGTGTTCCATTAGATACAGCGACAATAATATCTTAAAGACTAATGCGGCGCGGCAAGGTTCAATATGGATAGCGTGCCCGGTCCGCGCTACGATACCGCGGATATGGACGATACTACCGAGCGCCGCACGTTATATCCCGCGACTGAACCTACCTCTGCCGGCTATCTCGAGGTCGGTGCGGGGCACGAGATCTATTATGAAGTGTCCGGCAGCCCACACGGCAAGCCGGTCGTATTCCTGCACGGGGGACCGGGCGGTGGCTGCAATGCCGGTATGCGGCGCTTCTTCAATCCAGACATATACCGTGTTTTCCTGTTCGATCAGCGCGGCTGCGGCAAAAGCCGCCCACACGCGAGTCTGGACAGCAATACCACTGCCGATCTGATCAACGACATCGAGATTCTTCGCGCCGCCATGCGCGTCGACAAATGGCAGGTGTTTGGCGGGTCCTGGGGAAGCACGCTGGCGCTGGCCTACGCTGAGGCCCACCCGGACCGGGTCTCCGAGCTGGTCATTCGCGGGATATTCCTGGCGACGCGTGACGAACTCGACTGGCTCTACCAGAAGGGCACCAGCGAGTTTTTCCCCGAGGAATGGCAGAAGTTTGTCAGGCCGATTCCGGCGGCGGAGCGCGATGACCTGCTGGCTGCCTACCACCGGCGCCTGAACAGCGCCGACGAGGACGAATGCCTGCGATATGCGCGGCTATGGTCCGCCTGGGAGGGGTCAACCATTACGCTGTTGCCCAACAAGGAAATAGAGCAGACATTCGCCGACGCGAAGTTCGCTCTGGCCGTCGCCAGGATCGAGACACACTATTTCATGAACGGCTGCTTTCTCGAGGAGGGGCAGCTCCTCGCCAACCTGTCGCGAATCCGCAAGATACCGGCAGTCATAGTGCATGGAAGGTACGACATGCTGTGCCGATGCAAAGTAGCATGGCAGCTGGCGCAGGCCTGGCCGGAGGCGCAGCTTCGAATCGCGCCCGACGCCGGCCACTCCGCATTCGAGCCGGGCATCGTGCATGAACTCGTAATGGCGACAGACAGATTCGCCACATAACCAGGATCAGACGCGTGGACAAAATTCTAATAACAAACGCACGCCTCATTAACGAAGGCCAGATTCGCGACGCCGATGTGTTGATCAGCGGTGAGCGTATAGAGCGCATCGATAGCGAAATTGCGGCGGATCGCGATGTATCGGTCATCAACGCGGACGGGCGTTATCTACTGCCTGGCATGATCGACGACCAGGTGCATTTTCGAGAGCCCGGGCTGACCAACAAGGGTGACCTCGCTACGGAATCTGCCGCTGCGGTTGCCGGCGGCATCACGAGTTTCATGGATATGCCGAACGTCAATCCGCAAACGACGACCAGAGCGGCGCTGGCGGACAAGTACGAACTGGCCAAGGGGCGCTGCAGTGCAAATTACGGCTTTTACCTCGGGGCCACGAATCGCAATATCGAGGAGATCAAGGCGCTCGACGTCGGACAGGCATGCGGTATCAAGGCGTTCATGGGTGCCTCCACGGGGGATATGCTGGTCGACGACCCGGAAGCCCTCGAGCGGCTGTTCGAACACGCCCCTGTCATCGTCGTAACGCATTGCGAGCACTCGCCGACGATCTGGGACAACGAAGCGAAAGCGAAGGCCGAATTCGGTGACAACGTTCCCTTCTCCGAACATCCGAAAATTCGTTCTGCTGCCGCGTGTCTCACATCGTCCAGCATTGCAACCGAACTCGCGCGCCGGCACGACTCCCTGCTGCACGTCCTGCACCTGACGACGGCAATCGAAATGCCGCTGTTCAGCAAGGCAGCGCACACGGACAAACGCATTACCGCAGAGGTCTGCGTGCATCACCTGTGGTTCGATGAAAGCCGCTACGAGGACCTGGGTGCGAAGATCAAATGCAACCCGGCGATCAAATCGGCGGAAGATCGTGCTGCGCTGCTTGCCGCGGTCAATGACAATCGAATTGACATTATTGCAACGGACCATGCGCCACACACCCGCAGCGAGAAACAGAAGAGCTATTTCAAAGCGCCGGCGGGTTTGCCGTTAGTGCAGCATGCATTGCTGGTGCTCTTTGATCTGGCACATGACGGACTCATTCCCCTGGAGACGATCGCCCGCAAGACGAGCCACACCGTGGCGGACGTGTTCGGGGTCGCCGAGCGCGGTTACGTGCGGGAAGGCTACTTCGCGGATCTGGTCATCATCGACCCGCGCGCAGCGTACAAGGTCAGCTCTGCGAACCTGCTGTGCAAATGCCACTGGTCACCTTTCGAGGGTCATACATTCCACTCGAGCGTGCACACGACCATCGTGAATGGCACCGTCGTGTATCAGCACGGTGAGTTGACCGGAAAAATTGCCGGCCAGAGGCTGGTTTTCAATCGGGCCAGGTGATCCATGCCGGTCCCGCCATTATGCTGCAAACGGCTTCGGATCGTCCCGGCGTCGTGAGTTGCGGAGCCGACACCGCGCCGCAGGTGATGGCCGCCCCCGAAAACGGTTTACTTTCCGGTCGATCCCGCTATCCTAGCGGCAACAACAAAGCATCACCGGCGCGTGCCGTGTCGAACGGAGAGCGATGCGGGCGTCAGTTGAATGAAACCTACAGATACCTCAAAGCCTGACTACTACCACAAAGTAGTCGATTGTCAGTGGGCCTGTCCGGCGCATACAGACGTCCCCAATTACATCCGCCTGATCGCTCAGGGGCAGTTTTCGGACGCCTACATGCTGAACCGGGAATCGAACGTATTCCCCGGAATTCTCGGGCGCGTCTGCGACCGGCCTTGTGAACCCGCCTGCAGGCGCGGCCGGGTCGAAGACAAGCCGGTGGCGATCTGCCGCCTGAAGCGGGTGGCGGCCGACCACCGCGACGATATCCGGCACCGATTGCCACAAGCGCCGGCACAGAAAAACGGCAAGAAGGTTGCCCTGATTGGCGCCGGTTGCGCTTCGCTCACGGTCGCGAACGACCTGTTGCCTCTCGGCTATGACGTGACGATCTTCGAGCAGCTGGATACGACCGGTGGCCTGATGCGCACCAATATTCCCCAGTTCCGGCTGCCGCCAGAGGTGTTAGACGAGGAAATCGGATACATCGTCGACATGGGCGCGGAGCTGCTGCTTGACCATCCGATCGACAGCATGAAGCAATTGCTCGACGACGGCGGGTTCGACGCCGTCTTCGTCGGCACGGGGGCGCCGCGCGGCAAGGAGCTCGAACTGCCCGGCCGACACGATACCGGCAACATCTACATCGGCATCGACTGGCTGGAATCGGTCGCATTCGAGCACGTCAAGGAAATCGGCGAACGCGTGCTCATCATCGGTGTCGGCAATACCGCAATGGACTGCTGCAGGACATCCCTGCGGCTCGGTGCCAGGGACGTCAAAGTGATGGCGCGCAAGCCGCGCGGCTTCTTCAAAGCGTCCGCCTGGGAGCTGGAAGACGCAGAGGAAGAAAACGTCGAGATCATCGTCAATCATTCGCCGAAAGAGTTTGTCATCGAGAACGGCAAGCTCATCGGAATGAAATTCGACCTGATGGAATACAACGTCGACGAGCGCGGGGGAATCGATCGTGGCACCGTGGTCGGTGAGAAGATGATTCCTTGCGACGATGTGATACTCGCTATCGGCCAGGACAACGCATTCCCGTGGATCGAGCGCGCCATCGGTATCGAGTTCGACAAGTGGGATTGCCCGGTCGTCGACGAGACGACGATGATGTGTTCGCGCGAGGGTGTCTTTTTCGGTGGCGATTCCGCATTCGGGCCGAAGAACATCATCTGGGCGGTCGCTCACGGGCACGAGGCCGCGATATCGATGCACAAATACTGTCACGATGAATCGGTCACGCAGCGACTTCCACACGGGATGAATCTTGCAAGCCAGAAAATGGGCATGCACGAGTGGAGCTTTTCAAACTACTATGATCCGGCCGAGCGTCGCCTGATGCCGCATGTTGACCTCAGGGAGCGCTTCAAGAAACTGGATATCGAAGTCGAGCTGGGGTTCACGGCCGAACAGACGCTCCTGGAAGTGGAGCGCTGCCTCAATTGCGACATACAGACCGTATTCACTGCAAACCTTTGCATAGAATGCGATGCCTGCGTCGACGTCTGCCCGGTCAAATGCCTGACAATTACCGAGAATGGTGACGAGGAGGATCTGCGTTCACGCCTGTCGGCGCCGGCGGAAAACCCGGAGCAGGCCATTTATGTCTCCGAAGATTTGCCACAAACGGGCCGCGTGATGGTCAAAGATGAAGACCTGTGCGTACACTGCAGCCTGTGCGCGGAACGCTGCCCGACCGGCGCCTGGGATATGCAGAAGTCGGAATTGCTGATTCCCTACGCGCGTGACGAGGAGGAGGCCAGCAGGATGGGCCAGGCGGAGGCGAGCTGAGCGTGTCACGAACCAACGATGTCGTCGTCAAGATCGGAACGGTCAACGGTACCGGGTCCGCCAGTGCGAACGGGCTGCTCCTGAAGTCGATTTTCCGTATGGGCATCCCGGTTGTGGGGAAGAATTATTTTCCCTCGAATATTCAGGGGCTTCCGACCTGGTACGAAGTGCGGGTGACAGGCAAGGGCTACCAGTCACGCGCGGACCGCGTTGACATCATGGTCGCGATGAACGCGCAAACCTATGCCCAGGACCTCGCTGAGGTGTCCCCGGGTGGCTGGCTCATTTACGACTCGACGTGGCCACGCAGCCGCCAGCTCGAACGCGACGGCATCACGGTGCTGGGCGTGCCGCTGTCCAGGATGTGTAACGAGCATTTCCAGGGCGCCCGCGCGCGCATCCTGATGAAAAATATCGCGTATGTCGGCGTAGTCGCCGCGTTGCTGGACATCGACCTGGACGTCATTACCGAACTGCTGGAGCAAACCTTCAGGACGAAAAAGCATCTCGTGCAGTCGAACCTGGAAGCAATTCGTCTCGGCTACGATTACGCCCGCGAAAATTTCGTGTGTCCGCTGCCGGTCGCGATCAGTGCGATGGAAGAGACGTCCGGCCACGTGATGATCGATGGCAATACGGCGGCCGGGCTCGGCTGTGTCTTCGCGGGCGCAACCGTCGGCGCGTGGTACCCGATAACGCCATCGACGTCCCTGATGGATGCCTACAAAGCATTTTGCAAGGAGTTTCGAATCGAGGGCGACATTCCGGACAAGGGCAAGAAATTTTGCATCGTGCAGGCAGAAGACGAGCTGTCCGCCATCGGCGTCGTGCTTGGCGCCACCTGGAATGGCGCGCGCGCATTTACGCCGACAAGCGGCCCCGGCATTTCGCTCATGAGCGAGTTCATCGGATTCGCCTATTACGCCGAAGTGCCTGCGGTGATATTCGACGTCCAGAGAACCGGGCCGTCGACCGGCATGCCGACACGCACCCAGCAATGCGATTTATTGTCCTGTGCGTACGCGTCACACGGTGACACGCGGCATCCATTGTTGTTTCCCGCAAACCCGGAAGAATGTTTCTATATGGCGATCGATGCATTCGATCTCGCAGACCAGTTACAAACGCCGATAATGGTGCTGTCCGATCTCGACATCGGCATGAATGACTGGATGTGCCCGGACCTGAAATGCGATGAAAGCTACCAACCCGATCGCGGCAAGGTGCTTACCGCCGAACAGCTCGAAGGCATGGAAAAATTTCATCGCTACCTGGACGTCGATGGCGACGGCATACCCTATCGTACCTATCCGGGCGTGCATCCCAAGGGTTCCTACTTTACGCGTGGCTCGGGCCATACGAAGTATGGTGCCTACACCGAAGATTCCGAGGCCTACCAGGAAGTCGTCGACCGGCTGCTGATCAAATGGGAGACGGCCAGGAACATGGTGCCGGCTCCGGAGATCGAATATTCCAAGTTCAACAATGCGGCGATACTGGCTTTCGGCAGCAGCGACGGCGCCGTCCGCGAAGCGCTGGATGTACTGAAGAGCAAAAGCGTCGGTCTCAATTACTGCCGGGTCAAAGCGTTCCCGTTTAACGATGACGTCAAGAGTTTCATCGACAAGCACGACAAGGTGTATGTCGTCGAACAAAACCGCGACGCGCAGATGCGCTCGTTGTTGATGCTCGACCTCGAGATCGATCCGGCGAAACTCGTACCGCTGTTGCACTACAATGGAATGCCCATCAGCGCGAATTTCGTGATCGAGAAGCTGAGCGAGGAATCGGCAAAGGGACAGGCGGCATAAGGCCGCGCGAGAAAAGTCATGAGTTATATCGCCAAGCCGAATGTCACACACCCGAAGACTCCCCGTAACAAGCTCGGTCTGACCTCACGGGACTACGAAGGCGCGGTATCGACCCTGTGTGCCGGTTGTGGCCACGATTCGATCACCGCTGCCATTATCCAGGCTGTCTTCGAACTGGACATCGAGCCGCACATGCTGGCGAAGATGAGCGGTATCGGCTGTTCGTCGAAAACGCCCGCCTATTTCGTCAGCCAGTCTCATGGCTTCAACTCGGTCCACGGCCGCATGCCGTCGGTAACCACCGGGGCGAATGCCGCGAATCGGGACCTGTGCTATATCGGCGTTTCCGGCGACGGCGATTCGCTGTCGATCGGGATGGGCCAGTTCGCGCACGTTATCCGGCGCAATCTCGACATGTGTTACGTCATCGAGAACAACGGCGTGTATGGACTGACGAAGGGCCAGTACTCGGCGTCGGCCGACGTGGGAAGTACTGCTAAAAAAGGCGCCGCGAACCGGCAGATGCCGATTGACCCGGTAAGTACCGCAATCGGGCTTGGTGCGACATACATTGCGCGCGGATTTTCCGGCGACAAGCAGCAGCTTGTGCCGCTTATCAAGGCCGCTCTGTCACACAACGGCTTTGCACTGATTGACGTTATCAGCCCCTGTGTGACCTTCAATGACCACGCTGGCAGCACAAAAAGCTACGCTCACACCCGTGAGTACTACCAAAAAGTGGTGGAAGCGGATTACGTGCCGACTCGTGAAGAAATTAAAACCCGCTACGATGAGGGCGATACGATTCCGGTTGAAATGCACGACGGCAGCCATGTGATTCTGCGCAAAGTCGACCGGCAATACGATCCCACCAGCCGCGCACAGGCCTACGC
>JAHHOT010000113.1 GCA_018677555.1 Gammaproteobacteria bacterium
GTCGGCAACCAGGGTAGACCCTTTCTTATATGAGTCGGGCATCGAGACCTGGGACAAGCCAGTCGATGATCCGTGGTATTGGGCAGAGGTCAGGTACCAGATCGATCTGGGCGGAACCCGGGAACATCTCTGGGGCATCGAAATTGATATGGATCAAGACGGCATTGATGAGCTTGGAATTACATCGTCCGCTTCGCAGGGCAATGCAGGTGGTTCATTTGCTTTCTTCAAGAGAGATCGGGAACAGTACCGATTCATTGGCTACGCGTTTCTGAAGACGATGCAGATATTGCCTGTTGCGCAAGACGGGAATATTCGAATTCGATCGATAGGCCGCGCCAGCATCAATTGTGCGGTTGCGATGACACTCGTAAACGATGGCGAACAATTTCACCCGGGAGAAAAGGCCAACTCTTGCGAGAGTCCGGCGAAATATGAGCGGCTGCTGGGTGAAGCGCCGATCGTGTTTCCGGGTCGGCATAGCATCCGCCCGGATGATTGGGGGAACCATGAGTGACCGACGAGTGTGCAAAATGAACACAGTGATGTTGATTGTCTCAGGAATTCTGGCTTTGTTTTCGTCAACCTCACTTGCCGTGACCCTCGATTGTTACTGGGCAGCCGAAAGATCAGTGACGATCGATAACGGCTGGATTGATGTTGTGCAGGGCGCAGATGAAAATCACCACAATGCGCGCGTAGCCATTTGGGGCACTGAGCGTATCAATGCCCGATGCCTGGACCTTGATCGCGACCACGACGCGGAAGTTGTGGTCTGGTCCAGAGGGGTCGGATCCGGTCCGTACTATCGCCTGCAGATAATCGATTTTCTGCCCGACGGGATATTGTCGTGGTCGTACTCTTCGGATGGTATGCCGATCATCAAGGATCGGCATATCCACCTGGGGAACCTGGCCGGCAGGTACCAGGAACCTGGTGCGGAGCCGACCTACAAATCCTACCCGTACAACAAAAAGTATGGGCTTTGGGATTCTGACAAGGTTTACGTTTGGATGCAGTTCATCACGGTCTTGACGGAAGGCAAGAGCGTTTACCTGCTCGGTAATGAATTCGAGTCCAGCATGGCTTGCAAGGCAAGCGGCGAACTAACCGTCACGAAGTTCTCGTCGGCAGGACTGGAAGCGAGCTATCGCTGCCAGAGCAATGTTGATGTCAGGGATGCACTCAAGCCCATTACCGATTAACCGCTGCGCAATGGGCGCTGTCAGCGACACGCTCGCCTGCTTGCCGTCGCTTCTGGTTTACCGCGAAATGGTGGTAGGCTGCTGAGCGAACGGCCGGCGGTTGTTGGAGTGGGCGATGAAGAAACATGGCATCGAACTGGTAAATCACACTGCGCTCGAGCCCTGGTTAGAGGGGCGCCCATTCGACGAGTGGAAAGCACAGTACGACGAGGAAGGTTACGCCATTTTCGAGGCAGTGATGACGCGCGCGGAAACGGAGCGGGTCCGCGATGCGCTGCAATCCCATTTGTCCGTTACCGGCCGGAATCACTTCGAGGGTTACAAGTCGCATCGGGTTTACTCCTTGCTGGCGAAAGCGCCAGATGTTTTTTCTGACATGATCACGCATCCCTTGCCACTGGCGTTCGCGGAGGCCGAACTGGGTGCTTCGTGTTTGATCTCGGGCTTGCTCGCGATCAACCTACTGCCCGGAGAAACCGCGCAGGGCTGGCATTACGACGACGCACAAATCCGAATACCCAGGCCACGTCCTGCATACGGGGTCAGCGCGTTCTGGACGATCGACGACACGACAGAGATGAACGGCGCAACGGAGATCATCCCGCGCAGTCATTTGTGGGGAGACGGCGAGCTCGACGATTCGCTAGTCAAAGACTCGTACGATCCCGCGCTGAAGGACCTGGCCGTCGACGCGGATCTGCAACCGAGAGCGGACGCTGTCAAAGCGACGATGCCAGCAGGTTCGTTGATGATTACGAAAGGCACATTGTGGCACCGGGGCGGGGCGAACCGGTCCAGCAAAAGTCGCCTGGTTATAACTCCGCAATATTGCCCGGGGTGGGCTCGGCAACTGGAAAACATGATGTTGGCGGTGCCTGCGGAGATCGCGGCCACGCTACCGAAACGCACGCGGCAACTGCTTGGCTACAATATTCATGACGTGTTCATGGGATATGTCGATGGCGTTCATCCCGATACGGTTTTGAATATTGGTACCTAGCTGCGAGGCACTTCATCTTCCGCCCGCATCCACCGCATGCGCACAACCGACGTAGCGATTTATCAGCGCTTCGTCCATGCCGAAAGCCGATCTGTGACCTGAGTCCGGCACTCGTTAATTGCAACAGGCACACTAGGCCGATTTCAGGTTGACATAATGCGCAAAACCCTGGTTCTGATCTTTTTCCTGTCCGGTGCTGCGGCGCTGATCTTCGAAGCGTTGTGGTTTCGCCTGGCGGGACTGTCGCTCGGCAATAGCGTCTGGAGTGCGAGCCTGGTTCTGGCCGCCTTCATGGGTGGCCTGGCGGTGGGCAACGGCCTGGTCGCGAAGATGCACGAGCGACTTGCGCACCCTGTGCGTGTCTATGCTGCCCTGGAATTCGCGATCGGCCTTGGTGGTATTGCGGTGGTGTTGCTGTTGCCGCGTATGTCCGGGCTGCTCGGGCCGCTTTTTGCCAATCTCACCGATGCCCCGCTGCTGCTCAATGCGGTCCGCCTGACAATCGCGTTCGGCATCCTGCTGATTCCGGCAATCGCGATGGGTGCGACCTTGCCGGTCGTTGTGCACGCAATGACCCGACAGAATCCGAATTTTGGCACAAATCTGGGTCAGCTCTACGGCTGGAATACTCTGGGGGCGACGCTTGGTGCGGTCAGCGCGGAGCTGATCTTCGTGCCGATATTCGGCATTGTCGGTAGCGGTCTCTTTGCACTGGTGCTGAATCTGACGGCTGCGGTAATTGCGTTGCGTCTATCGAGGCATATCGAAAACGTTAGCGCTCCGGTCAGCAGCACTGAGCAAGCCACAAGCGCCGTGTCCTGGCGCTGCCGTCGTTTTCTCGCGGTTGCAGCTCTGTCTGGCGCACTGATGTTGGCGCTCGAGGTCGTCTGGTTTCGATTCCTGTTATTGACCGTTCCGGGTACCAGTCTTGTTTTTGCCGTCATGCTCGCGGTTGTGCTTGCGGGTATCGCGATTGGCGGGCTTGCTGCCGCATGGCTGTTCGAGCGGGACGAGAAGGCCTATCGCTGGCTGGGACATGTAACAGCCGTTTCTGCCGCATTTGTGGTGATAACTTACTGGGGCTACGACCTGTTCGCTGTTTACCGTCACCTGGAAGTACCGACGTTTTCCGCGTTTCTCGGTTACGCGGTGTCCCTGATGTTCCCGGTTGCTTTGTTGTCTGGCGTAGCCTTCACAATGGTCAGCAGAGCGGTGAAGGACGACCTCGGTTCTTCGGCCAGGACAGCGGGAATCACAACGCTCTTCAACACTGTCGGCGCGATGATCGGAGCTCTGGTTGGCGGCTTCGTCCTGTTGCCGTTGGCCGGTATGGAGCTGTCTTTCTTCATCATTGCGGCAACGTATCTGGTGGTGGCGTTGATAGTACCGACAGAGAACCAAACGCTGCGTTACACCGTTTCGTTCGGCAGAGGGTCGATTGGCCTGGCCGTCGTGTGTCTCGTATTGTTTCCTTTCGGTTTGATGAAGCGAACGCATTTTGACGCCGAGGTGGCATGGCTGCCCGGCCATACGTTGGTGGAGACGCGCGAAGGGCTGGTGGAGACACTGCGCTATTACCAACGCGACCTCTATGGTGAGCCGAAGTACTACCGTTTGGTCACCGACACGTATTCGATGTCAGCCACGACACGCGCTGCAAAGCGCTACATGAAACTTTACGTGTACCTGCCGATGGCATTGAAGCCTGATACGCGAAACGCGCTTCTCATCAGTTACGGTGTGGGTTCGACGGCGAAGGCTCTTACGGATTCCGTTGCGCTCGAGGAGATCGACGTTGTCGACATCTCGAGGGATATCCTGGATATGAGCTCGATTGTCTATCCCGGCGATGAAAACCCGCTCAAAGACGAGCGGGTCCGGGTGCACATCGAGGATGGGCGATTCTTTCTCAATACGACTCGCAACGGCTATGACCTCATTACTTCTGAACCACCGCCGCCAAAAATTGCCGGGGTAGTCAATCTCTACTCACAGGAATACTTTGCACTGATCCACGACCGCCTGAACCCCGGCGGTTTTGCGAGTTACTGGTTGCCTGTCCAGCAACTGCAGCCAACCGATACGCTGGCAATCGTAAAGGCATTTTGCAATGCGTTTGAAGACTGCTCACTTTGGTCTGGCGCCGGCCTTGAGTGGATGTTGCTGGGCTCGAATGATGCCGTACCCGCAAACGATCCGATGCGTTTTTCGGCGCAATGGAACGATCCGGTCGTTGGGCCCGAGTTGCGCTCACTGGGATTCGAGTCTCCGGAGCAGCTTGGTTCGCTGTTTATCGCGGATGCAGGCTTGCTCGCTGATCTGACGACGAATGTGCGCCCGGTCAACGATAATCATCCGGCGCGTATTTCAGCCCACCTGGTGGAGGACATGTCGGCGTATGTTGAACTGTACGGTGCCTTGATGGACGAAGAGCAGCGTCGGCAACGGTTCCGGAATAGCGAATTGATCAATCGTTTGTGGCCGGCCGAATTCAGGTCGGCCAGCGAGCCGTATTTCGTTTACGAGCGCATGCTTAAAAACCACTTTACGGCCGGTTTATACCGGCACGCATCCGATCCATTGGTTTGGGCCGATATCGAACAGGTGCTGACTGAATCTGCGCTGACGACGCTGCCACTGTGGATGCTGGGCAGCGATCGCGACACGCAGGAAATCGTTGGCCGCCTGGCAGGCGAGGATAGACATCGCGAAGACGTTGCCCTCGAACTGGCACGCAAACACGCTTCTGAGCGTGACTACCTGGCAGCACTGGGTTTCATGGAAGGTTACGTTGCAGCGGCGGGTGAAGTAAGCGAGTGGGAATCGAGCCTGTATCTCTACCTGCTCGCCAAGAGCGGCATGGTGGTGCGTTCCAAGCCTATCATCGACAATCTCCGTGCGCTGGAGCGCCCGTCAATAGATCGATTCCTGGACTGGTACGAGCAGGAGTTTGACCTGCAGGCAGCAGCGGAACCCGAGGCTATGGTGCTCGGCAGCGAGCGCGCACCGGAGCTTGCGCTGCACCCGTAGGCGTTTCGGGCGGTTGGCAGCCCGTTCATGGAGCGGCTGACGCGGCACGATCCTGTACGCTTCTTGACCGCGCTTGCACGGCAATCTAACGTGCAATCTCCTTGCTGCCGATCGCAGCCAACGGTACCAACGAGGGGAAGCGCGTGAAACGATTCATGTTGATGCATTTCGGATTTGAAAAGCCAACGCCGGAAATAATGGGCGCATGGAAGGCATGGTTCGAGTCGATCGCAGATCGCGCCGAAGAGAACGGCGGTTTTCATGGTGGCGCCCGTGAGATTACCCGGGACGGCAGCAGGGACCTGCCTATGGGCATGGATTCAATCACCGGCTACTCCATCATCAAAGCAGAGAGCCTGGAGGAAGCAGAAGCGATTGCAGCGGAGAATCCATTCATCGCCAGCATCCGGGTCTACGAAATTCATACCATGTAGATATGCCCGGCAGTCTGGCCAGCGAATTGGCATGACAATGAGTGCCGAGGAGTCCGGCAATTGAAAAAACTCATTCTTGGCGTTTGCCTGGTTATCGCTTATTCAGCGCTGGCGGCAGATCGGGCGCCGTATGCCGGTCAGCAACACCGGTCTATCAAGTCGCTGTCCGAGCAGGAGATCCGCTCGCTCAGGGCGGGCGAGGGCATGGGCTTTGCCTTGCCCGCGGAGTTAAACGGCTACCCTGGACCGCGCCACGTGCTCGAGCTGGCTGCAGAGCTACGCTTGACACGCGAGCAGCTGGCCGAAACGCAGGCCCTTTACGATGCCATGCACAGCGAGGCGGTCGCGCTTGGGGAGATGTTGATCGGGCTGGAGAAAGACCTCGACGACGATTTCGGGCGCGGATCGATTGACGCCGCAACCCTGGAGTCAGCGTTACTCGAATCCGGCGTGACGAAAGCGAAACTTCGGCACGTCCACCTGCGTACGCATCTGCGCCAGAAAGAACTGTTGTCTGCCGAGCAAGTCGCAAGCTACAACAGGCTTCGCGGCTACGCGGGCGGCGCTCACCATCATGACAGCCACCACTCGACTGCCGACGCCGACAAAGACGCTTTGCAGGCTCTGGACCAGGCCTATGCCGATAACTGGAAAGCGGCTGATGCGGACGGCGTCATCGCGTTATTCACGGAAGATGCCACGCTGGTCCCGCATCATGGCGATCCACCGATCACGGGACGTGAGTCCATTCGCAATTTCTGGTTCGACCCGGCCTACCCGCCGACGCTGATAAGGGAATGGACAAGAGACGCCAAAGAGATATTCGTGTCCGGCGACGTTGGTGTCGTGCGTGGCCGGGCGCGTCTTGTCTGGGACTACGAGGGAATGCGTACGACTATTCCTGAAAGCAACTATGTCCTGATCGCTGTCCGCCTTGGGGACGACTGGAAAATCCGCATACTCACCTGGAACGACGACCCACGCGAGTGGATACAGGCGACAAAGGACTGAGCAAATCAAAGCCGGCCATTTTTGCTGTTCCGGTTACCCCAAATTGTCGCGGTCAATCCTTATGGACGAAATGTACACCGAGCCAGGCCAGCGTTTCACCTGTCACGGCCGGGTTACACGCGACGCGAACGGTCTTCAGTCGTTCTCACTCTTGTAAACCACACCGTGTTTCATGACGAATCGGACGTCCTCCATGACGCTGATATCCTGCAGCGGATTGCCGGCTACGGCGACCAGGTCTGCGCGTCTGCCCGCTGCGATCACACCACGATCGTCGACACCCAGTAGCTCTGCCGCAAATATCGTCGCCATTTTCAGCACGTGCGCCTCGGGCAGATCTCTGGCGACCATGGCGGCAAATTCACGGCCATTGTCGCCGTGCCGGTAAACCCCTGAATCGGTGCCGAGCGCCATTTTGACGCCGGCCCGATACGCTTTGCGTATGCTCTGATTGGCCAGTGGGTTCAGAAAATCGTTCTTTTCGACCGTTGCGGGTGGCGTATCCGGTGGCAGAGGGATGTCCGCTATATAGGCCTGCGGCACCAGAAAGGTGCCGCGCTCCTTCATCAGATGCACTGATTCGTCGGACAGCACCGAGCCGTGATCAATCGATGCCACTCCCGCGCGAATCGCGGCGTTGATGCCATCCGTTCCGTGCGCGTGGGCAGCGACCTTGAGTCCGAGCTTGCCGGCTTCCCGCACGATTGCGCGGAGTTCCTCCTCCGAATACTGCTGGGCCCCGATGGGGGCATTGCGTGAAAACGAGAAAACACCCGCGGTGGCGCAAACCTTGATCAGCCGCGCACCATGCTTGGCCTGGTAGCGGACGGCTTTGATGACCTCATCCACACCGTCGGCAATGCCCTGTTTCGGGCCGAGCTCATTGATGCCGGGAGCAAATCCGGTGATGTCGCAATGCCCGCCGGTGATGGATATATAGTGTCCGGCGGGCCACATGTCCGGACCGGGCACCGTGCCACGCTCAATGGCCTTCATCAGCGCGATATCGGGAAACCCGGGCAAGGCGCCGAGATCGCGCACCGTCGTAAACCCGGCTAGTAAGGTGTCGCGGGCGAATTTCGTGCCCAGAATCGCCCAGTCAGGGGCGGTTTCGTAGACGGACATGGTGACCCAGTGGTCCGCGGTAAAATAATCCGCCGTGAGGTGGGTATGCATATCCAGGAGGCCGGGCAGAAGGGTACGGTCGCCCAGTTCGATCTGATTCGCGCCATCGGGCACATTGCGCGGATTCACCGCATCGATCATTCCGTCCCTGATCACCAGCCGGGCTGGTCCCACGATTCTGCCGGATTCGGCATCGAACATCCGATCGGCACTCAGGACGGTAATTTCGGCCGGGCTGGCAGCAGCCAGCAACAACGCCAGCAATGCGCCTCCGCTTCGCAGCTGCATCAAGCTCCCCCTCGAAGTACGTTTGTGCCGGCAACATAGCACAGGCGGGAAAACACGCCGATCGGGCTGCCGTTGCGGTTGCCTGCGAGCCATTGCAACTGGTCAATTCAGCCCCTATAATTCGCGCCCTGCGGATGCGGTGGAACGACGAGCGACAGCTTCAGTGACACCGATAATCAAGGGTCTAGCAAGCCCGCGCTGCCAAGTTCTTGGTAGATAAGAAGCCCCGCCATGGGGTTTTTTGTTGTCTGGCGGTCAGCCAGAGGTTCAACATGCCGCAGGATGGGAATGGGCCAATGGCCCATTTTTTGTTTTTGAATTAAATAGTTAGGCGCTATATTTAGAGTAGATTGTAAATGACGGCAGAGGAGTTGAAACGGCGGCTCGAACCGACGCTCGCAGGCCTCGGTTACGAAATCTCGGATCTCGAGATGAAGCTCGGTGGGCGCGACGGTGTGATCCGCGTGTTCATCGACCAGCCGGACGGTGTCGACCTCGAGGACTGCGAAAAGGCGAGCCGGCACATCAGCGCGTTTCTTGACGTCGAGGATCCGCTACCGGGCCAGTACGTGCTCGAGGTGTCGTCGCCCGGACTGGACCGCAAACTGACCAAGCCGGAGCATTTTCAACGATTTACGGGCGAAGTCGTGGCCATAAAGCTGCGCTTTCCCCTGGACGGACGACGTAATTTTCGGGGCGCCCTGAAATCGGCGGAGGGCGACAACATCGAGGTTGAAGTCGACGGCGAGGCGCATCGTCTGCCTATTGCAACAATTGAATCGGCCCGGCTGGTGCCGACGATCTGACGATTGTGGTCAGCTCGTAAATGCCGCCCAGGAGTTTAGAAGTAATGAGCAAAGAGATTCTGATGGTTGTCGACGCGGTCTCGAATGAGAAAGGCGTCGAGAAGGAAATCATCTTCGAGGCCATCGAGGCCGCACTGGCGTCCGCAACGCGTCGCCGTCATGGCGACGACATTGACGTGCGGGTGGCCATCGATCGCGAAAGCGGAGACTACGACACGTTCCGCCGCTGGCTTGTTTTCGAGGACGAATCCACGGAACTCGAGTTTCCGGACCGCGAGCTGCGCATGATCGACGCCGTCGACGTCGATCCGGCCGCGGAGCCGGGCGGCTACGTGGAAGTGCCCATGGAGTCGGTCGAATTTGGCCGTATCGCAGCACAGACGGCGAAACAGGTCATCGTGCAGAAAGTTCGCGAGGCCGAGCGCGAGCAGGTGGTCGAGGAATACAAGGATCGTGAGGGTGAGCTGTTGTCCGGGCTGGTGAAGCGAGTCGATCGCAATGGTGTTTATATCGATCTTGGCGGGAATGCCGAGGGCTTTGTATCGCGCGACCAGATGGTCCCGCGAGAGCCTGTGCGACCGCAGGACCGTATGAAGGCATTGCTGACGGAGGTGCGTTCGGAACAACGTGGTCCACAGTTGTTCATGACGCGCACATCGCCGCAGTTCCTGATCGAGTTGTTCAAGATCGAGGTGCCAGAGGTGGGCCAGGGGCTCATCGACATTTTGGGCGCGGCACGCGATCCTGGGTTGCGTGCCAAGATTGCCGTAAAAAGCAACGACGCAAGGATTGATCCGGTCGGTGCCTGCGTAGGCATGCGTGGCTCGCGCGTGCAGGCCGTGTCGAACGAACTGGCCGGTGAGCGGGTCGATATCATCCTGTGGGACGAGAACGCGGCACAGTTTGTGGTGAACGCCATGTCGCCTGCCGAGGTCGTATCCATCGTCGTGGACGAAGATTCTCACAGCATGGATATCGCCGTGGACGAGGACAAGTTGTCGCAGGCGATCGGCCGCGGCGGGCAGAACATTCGGCTGGCCAGCGAGCTGACCGGTTGGGAGCTCAACGTCATGACTGAAACGGATGCCGAGCAGAAAAGCGAAGCCGAGATGCGCGAGTTGCTCGAGCTGTTTACGAAGCAACTCGACGTCGACGAGGAGGTCGCACTGATCCTGGTGCAGGAAGGCTTTTCTACAATAGAAGAGGTGGCCTACGTACCGACGTCCGAGCTTGTCGAAATCGAGGAGTTTGACGAGGACATCGTCAACGAATTGCGCAACCGCGCACGCGACGTGCTGCTCACGCAGGCGATCGTGCAGGAAGAGAAGATCGACGAGGCGGAGCCGGCGGACGATCTGCTTAACCTGGAAGGGATGGATAAGGGCCTGGCCTACAAGCTCGCGAGCGAGGGCATCGTGACGCGGGAAGATCTCGGGGACCTGGCCACCGATGAGCTGCTGGAGATTAACGACATGGACGCCGAGGAAGCGGCCGATCTCATCATGAAGGCGCGCGCGCACATGTTCGAGGGAGAGCAGACAGATTCGGCCGAGCCAGCAGAGCAACAGGCCTGATCAACGGAATTCTGGAGTTAGACAATGGCGGACGTCACGGTCGCACAATTTGCCGATGTACTGAAAGTGCCGGTCGAGAAGCTGATTACGCAGCTCGACGAGGCTGGCATCAAGGTTAAAGGTTCGGAAGACACGATCAGCGAGGATGCGAAGCTCGAGCTGCTGACGCACTTGCGACGCAGCCACGGGCAGACGGACACGTCTGCAACCGCTGCCGCGCCGCGCCGCATCACGCTGAAGCGCAAATCGCAGTCGGAACTCAGGCTGTCGGGCGCCCAGGGCCGTTCGCGCACGGTCAACGTCGAGGTGCGCAGAAAGCGGACCTATATCAAGCGCGACGTGCTCGAGGAGCAGGCTCAGAAAGAACAGGAAGCGCTGGACGCCAAGCGCCGCGAGGAACAGGAGCGAATCGACGCCGAGAAACGCGAGGAGGAGCGGCTTCAGGCCGAGAAGGAAGAGGCCGTACTTCGCGCGCAGGAAGAAGAGCGCCGCGCAGACGAAGCCAAGCAGCAGGCTGAAGCGGAAGCTCGCGATGCGGCCGAAAAGGCGGCAGCAGCGGCAGCCGAAGAAAAGGCGCGGCAGGAGAAAGCCGAGCAAGATGCCAGAGACCGGCGCAGCAAGGAAAAGAAGAAAGGCAAGCCGGCCGAAACGACGCGCTATGGCAGAAAGGAGCTGCATGTTGCTGGCGACAAGAGCGGTCGACGCAAACGTAAGACGCCGATTCGCCGGCGGCCGGTTTCGATCAGCACCGACGGGCAGCATGGATTCGAGAAACCTACGGCACCCGTCATACGCGAAGTCGAGATTCCGGAAAGCATTGCCGTTTCGGAACTCGCGCAAAAGATGGCGGTCAAGGGCAACGAGGTCGTCAAGGTGCTGTTCAATATGGGCGCCATGGTCACCATTAACCAGGTGATCGACCAGGACACTGCAATCCTCGTTGTTGAGGAGCTTGGCCACTCCGCCAGGCCGGTCAGTGGCACCGACGTTGACGAGGATCTGCTCGCTGACGAGGTGCTCACGGGCGAGGAAGTGTCGCGGGCCCCGGTCGTCACGATCATGGGTCACGTCGACCACGGCAAAACGTCCCTGCTGGACTACATCCGGCGGACCAAGGTAGCGGCGGGCGAAGCGGGCGGTATCACGCAGCACATCGGCGCTTACGCGGTCAAGACTGACAAGGGCAAGATCACTTTCCTTGATACGCCGGGACACGCGGCGTTCACTGCGATGCGCGCACGTGGAGCACAGGCAACCGACATTGTCATTCTTGTCGTGGCTGCGGACGATGGAGTCAAGCCACAGACGATCGAGGCCATTCAGCATGCCAAAGCCGCCTCCGTGCCAATCGTTGTCGCAGTTAACAAGATCGACAAGGAAAACGCCGATATCGAGCGGGTCCGCACCGAGCTGTCACAGCACGAAGTGATTTCCGAAGACTGGGGCGGCGAGCACTTGTTTGTAAATGTCTCGGCACAAACCGGCGAGGGCATCGACGAGTTGCTCGACGCGATCCTGCTGCAGGCCGAGGTCATGGACCTATCCGCAATTGCCAATGGGGCGGCACAGGGTATCGTTATCGAATCCAGCCTGGAAAAAGGCCGCGGCGCGGTGGCCACGCTACTCGTGCAGGCAGGGACGCTCAAACAGGGCGATATGATTATCGCCGGCGAAGAATACGGACGTATCCGGAACATGTTCGATGAGTCGCAGAATTCCATCAAGGAAGCGGGACCGTCGACGCCGGCAGTAGTGCTTGGACTTTCGAAGACCCCCAGCGCGGGTGACGATTTCCTCGTTGTCAGCAACGAACGCAAGGCGCGTGAGGTTGCAGAATTCCGCCAGGCCAAATCGCGTGAGTCCAAACTGGCCCAGCAGCAGGCATCGAAGCTCGAAGACGTATTCAGCCAGATGAAAGAGGCCGAAGGTGCCGTCGTGCCGGTGCTCATCAAGTCAGATGTCCATGGTAGCACCGAGGCTCTGCGCGATGCGCTGACCAAGATGTCGACGGACGAGGTGAAAGTTAAGGTAATCGCCTCCGGCGTCGGTGGGATCACGGAATCGGATGCAACGCTTGCAGCGGCCTCGAACGCCGTGATTATTGGCTTCAACGTGCGCGCGGACAGTGCGGCACGCAACGCCATCAAGGAGTCGGGCGTCGATATTCGCTACTACAGCATCATCTACGACGCGATCGACGATGTGAAGGCGGCGCTTGGTGGCCTGCTTGCACCGGAAATTCGCGAGAACATCGTTGGCCTTGCCGAGGTCAAGGAAGTCTTCAAATCGCCGAAACTGGGCGATATCGCCGGCTGCATGGTGATGGAGGGCTTCGTCAAACGTGCCAATCCGATCAGGGTGCTGCGCGACAATGTCGTCATATACGAGGGTGAGCTCGAGTCGCTGCGGCGATTCAAGGACGACGTCAACGAAGTTCGCTCCGGCACCGAGTGCGGCATCGGCGTAAAGAACTACAATGACGTCAAGGTAGGCGACCAGATCGAATGCTACGAGCGCGTCGAAGTTGCGCGAACGCTGGATTGATGCGCGGATTACGGAACCGACCATGCCACGCGAATTTTCCCGCCATCAACGCCTTGGGGCGCAAATACAGCGCACCTTAAGTGAACTGCTGCGTTACGAGGTCAAGGACCCGAGTCTGGCCGATGTCACGCTGACGAGCGTCGATCTGACGCGTGACCTCAGCGTGGCCAAGGTGTTTTTCAGCCTGCTGGACCCTTCGGGTGACCCGAAGCCCGTTTTGCAGGGGCTGAATCGGGCGTCCGGATTTCTCCGCGGCAATCTCGGCAAGGCGCTCAAGGTTCGCCATGTGCCGGAACTGCGTTTCCTGCACGATGACAGTATCGAACATGGCGCTGAGATTAGCCGGCTGATAAACGACGCTACACGCGCCGACGACAGTCGCTGAACGCAAGTGAACGAGCAGCAATCCAAACGCGCAGTAGTTGCGCCCGTGAACGGACTGTTCCTGTTGAACAAGCCGGCCGGGCTCACGTCCAACCAGGCGCTGCAGCGAGTGAAGCGACTCATCAGGGCGAAGAAGGCCGGTCATACGGGCAGCCTTGATCCCGCGGCGACCGGCATGCTGCCACTTTGTTTCGGGGAGGCGACGAAAGTCTGTGCGTATCTCCTCGACGCGGATAAAAGCTACCGGGTTGGAGCACGCCTGGGCGAGGCCACCGACACGGGTGATGCGGACGGCCAAGTCATCGAAACCGCCGACGTGCCTGATCTCGACGCCGATGAATGGCGTCGCATCAGTGGCGCATTCGTTGGACAAATTGAGCAGATTCCGCCGATGTATTCGGCGCTGAAAAAAGACGGCAAACGGCTCTATGAACTGGCACGCAAGGGTGAGGTGGTCGAGCGCAAGCCACGCAAGATCCACATCCATGCCATCGACGTGGTCGAGGCAAGGGGTAAGCGCCTCCTGTTGAACGTGCGCTGCTCGAAAGGAACCTACATCCGGACTCTGGTCGAGGATCTCGCCAAGGCAGCGGGAACGGTAGCGCACACGGCGAGCCTGCACCGGGAGACGGTCGGCGACCTCGATCCTGACGGCATGCTCGATTTGCGCGGCGCCGAGGAGATTGCGGAGAGCGGAATCGACGCATTGCGCTCACGCCTGATTCCGGCGGATGCGGCCTTGTCCGGCTGGCCGTCGATAGCGCTGACTGCTGCGGATGTCAGCCGCTTTTGCGGTGGCCAGGCGGTTAATGCTGAGTTGCCGCCCGGCCAGGAGCCAGGCCGGCTGCTGCGGGTTTATGGGCCAGATGACCGATTTCTCGGCATCGGCGAGGGTCTGGCCGGCAGCCTGGTGGCGCCCAGGCGAATTTTCCGGTTGGGCGAATGAGCAGGCGGGGTGCCGGATACGCCGGTCGGCTGCAAAATAGGCGTAATAATTCGGTCATTTAGGGTGTTACTGGGCATTTCGAGACGCTAGAATAGCGCGCTGCGAAAAGGGCCCGAAAGATACAGAGAACGATTGGAGTTTCTTAAAGATGTCACTATCAAGTGAAAACAAGACGAGCATCATATCTGAGTATGCTCGCGGCGAGTCGGACACCGGCTCCCCGGAAGTGCAGGTGGCGTTGCTGTCCGCACGAATCTCGGAGCTCACCGCTCATTTCGGAGAGCACAAAAAAGATCACCATTCCCGGCAGGGTCTTCTGAAGATGGTCAACAAGCGGCGCAAGCTGCTGGATTATCTGAAGTCTAAAGACCAGGACCGGTACCGCGAGCTGATTTCCCGGCTCGGCCTTCGCCGCTAACTCGGCCCCCGGCAATGAGATAGAAAAACCGTCGACCCTGAAACGGGTTCGCACCTGTCTCCTTATGCCTCACTCAAATACACAGAGACGAATGTGAAATCGATAACGAAGACGTTCCAGTATGGGGAACACGAAGTAAAAATTGAGACGGGCGCTATCGCCCGTCAGGCCGACGGTGCCGTCATCGTCACCATGGCTGAAACGGCGGTGCTGGTTACTGCCGTTGGCCGCAAATATGCCGATCCGGGACGAGACTTCTTTCCGCTGACGGTCAACTACCAGGAAAAGACCTACGCCGCCGGCAAGATTCCAGGCGGCTTCTTCAAGCGGGAGGGGCGACCCAGCGAGAAAGAGACGCTTATTTGTCGTCTCATCGACCGCCCGGTACGGCCACTCTTTCCCAAGGGGTTCACCAATGAAGTGCAGGTCATTGCCACGGTAATGTCCATGAATCCGGAAGTTGACGCCGATATTCCGGCAATGATTGGCGCTTCCGCGGCGCTGTCGCTCTCTGGCATGCCATTTGCGGGACCGATCGGCGCAGCAAAAGTCGGCTACAAGGATGGTAATTACATTCTCAATCCGACCGCTTCGCAAATCGAGACCTCGGAGCTGGAACTGATCGTTGCCGGCACAGAGCAGGCAGTGCTGATGGTTGAATCCGAAGCGGACAGGCTCTCGGAAGAGGTCATGCTCGGTGCGGTTGTTTTCGGCCACGAACAGATGCAGTCAGCCATTAAGGCAATCAACGAGCTTACCGCCGAGGCAGGCAAGGAACAGTGGACGTGGGAAGCGCCGCCGGTCGACGAAGACCTCGACAGCGCGGTTGCTGCTGCCGCAGAAAGTGGCATGACGGCCGCGTATCAGGTCACGGACAAGCAGGACCGGCAGGGCGCGGTTGCGGAGGTGAAGAACGCAACGCTGGATTCGCTGGCAGGCGGCGATGACGCGCGCTGGTCAGAAGAAGAGGTACGCGGCGCGTTGTCGAAACTCGAAAAGACGGTGGTCCGTGGTCGCGTTCTTGCCGGCGAGCCGCGCATTGACGGTCGTGACCACAAGACGGTGCGCCCGATTGACGTTGACGTAGGCATATTACCCCGTACGCACGGTTCCGCTGTGTTCACGCGCGGTGAGACACAAGCCATCGTCGTTACGACGCTTGGCACCGGGCGTGACGCGCAAATCATCGATGCTATCGAAGGTGAGCGCAAAGAGCCGTTCATGTTCCATTACAATTTCCCGCCGTACTGCGTCGGGGAAACCGGATTCGTCGGTTCGCCAAAGCGCCGGGAGATTGGCCATGGCAAGCTGGCACGCCGGGGCATCCAGGCCGTTATGCCGGACATGGATGAATTCCCGTACGTCATCCGCGTCGTATCCGAGATCACCGAATCCAACGGCTCCAGCTCGATGGCGTCAGTTTGTGGATCCAGCCTGTCGCTGATGGATGCGGGCGTTCCGGTGAAAGCCCCTGTTGCCGGCGTGGCAATGGGTTTGGTCAAGGACGGTGACAAGCACGCTGTGCTAACCGACATCCTGGGTGATGAAGACCACCTGGGGGACATGGACTTCAAGGTCGCCGGTACCGACGACGGTATCACCGCGCTGCAAATGGATATCAAGATCCAGGGAATCACCAAGGAAATCATGAGCGAAGCGCTCGGCCAGGCGAAAGACGCCCGCCTGCATATCCTTGGTGAAATGGCCAGGGTTATCTCGACGCCGCGCGACAAGATGTCGGAATGGGCTCCCACCATCATGACCTTCAAGATCGATCCGGAGAAAATTCGCGACGTTATTGGCAAGGGTGGTGCCGTTATCCGTGCAATGACCGAGGAGACCGGTGCCACGATCGATATCGACAACGACGGTACGGTGAAGGTCGCGTCCGTCGATGGCGCTTCCGGAATGGAGGCAGTCCGTCGGATTGAACTGATCACTGCGGATGTCGAAGTGGGCCGCATATACGACGGTAAGGTTGCACGCCTGATGGACTTCGGTGCTTTTGTGACCATACTTCCCGGCAAAGACGGGCTCGTGCACATTTCACAGATCTCGAACGAACGCGTAGAGAAAGTAAGCGACAAGCTCAAGGAAGGTGACGAGGTCAAGGTCAAAGTTCTCGAAGTCGACCGGCAGGGTCGGGTCCGGCTGAGCATGAAGGAAGTAGACGCCGCCTGATAACAGCACTCCCCGAAAGGGTAAACGGAAAGGCCGAACTGCATTGTCTTGCATTCGGCCTTTTTTTTGATGGAGACGTCATGAGCGATACATCGGACTCAGTACAGAAGCAACGCCGTCAATTGATGACCTTTCTTGCTGCCGCTGGTGCAAGTCCGCTCATTGCGTCGGGTTGTACTCGAACCGGGGACAAGCTCGAGCAGGAGCGGAAGAGTAACGCTCTGTTATGGGCTGTCGCCTGGAAGCAGACAGCTGCGGAGTATCGTGCACTGTGTTACCAGGCATACAATCTGGCGCGCCTGCGGCTCGACCTGGCTTTGGCCAGGCGCAGCGGCAATGGCAAGCCGCTTGCCGTCATTACCGATATGGATGACACGATATTGCATGCGGACAGCTATTGGGGACACCTCATCGAGATCGGCAGGGAATTTTTCGACGACGCGATCTGGGACCAGTGGCTACCGAAAAATCTGCATACGCTTGTTCCCGGTGCACTCGAATTTTTTGACTACTGTGCCGAAAATGCCGTCGAGGTTTTCTACGTAACGAGCCGCAACCAGGGAGACCGGACCTACGAGTACGCCCTCGCACAACTGCGGGAATCAGGCTTCCCGTACGCGGATGAAAGTCACCTGACCGTATATCGCGACAGCTCGGACAAGTCGCCGGCCCGTGAGGCGATCGGGCAAACGCACGACATCGTGTTGCTGCTTGGGGATAATCTCAACGATTACAAACGCGACTATTATGTCAACGGTGTGGATGAGCGTGCCGCGGTAATGGAGCGTGACCGCGCGGATTTTGGTGACATATTCATACTATTACCCAATCCGACAGACGGTCACTGGGTGCGTGCGATATTTGGCGAATCCGAACCAGTACCGTCAAATGCTGCCTATAAAGCGCTTTTCGCTGCCGCCACTCGCCGCGCGTGGGACGGCAACTAGCAGAAAACATTTTGTCCAATTGGTCTGATAGGCAAATTCACCTAGACTGAGTGCTCAAGGGGACCAGGAAGCCCCATAACAAAAATAACAGGATAATAATAAGAGCGATGTTTATTTCGCCGAATCGAAACGATCTTCAGAGGATCGTGGTGCTCAATCCAAAAGGTGGTTGCGGAAAGACCACACTTACGACCAACCTCGCCAGCTACTTTGCGCTGCGCGGGCCGATGCCGACAATAATGGATTGTGACCCACAGGGGGGCAGCATGCGTTGGTTGGAGAAGCGCCACCCCAATCGGCCGCCGATCCATGGAATTGCAGCCTACAAAAAAACCATGTCTGCAACGCGTAGCTGGCAGCAACGCATTCCGATGGAGTCCAATCGACTGCTGGTTGATACGCCGGCAGCGTTGAGCAATCCCGACATTCACGAGTTGATTTACGACGCGACGAATGTGCTTATCCCGGTGATGCCATCCCCGATCGACATTCGCTATGCGGCGCGGTTTATTGCCGACCTGCTATTGGTATCGCAACTTGACCGTCGCGAGTGTCATGTTGGCATCGTTGCGAGCCGCACGCGTCAAAACACGCGTAGCCTTCGCCAACTGATGCGATTCGTGAACAGCTTGCGTATTCCTGTTCTCACAATACTGCGCGATAGCCAGAATTACGTGCATGCGGCGGGGCAGGGGATCGGCATCTACGAGATGCCGCACCACAAGGTCAAGCGGGACATCGAAGACCTGGCACGTGTCGTGAGCTGGCTCAACCGGTGGGAAGTGCAGCAACCGCAGTCAGAGGCAACAGCCGAAACTGGCACGTTTGTCCGGCCACCGCATCGCCCGATGCAGTTCTGATCAACCCGTGGCAACCGATCAATGCGGGCGCTGTTGCCTAAGCGCGTCGCGTTGCCGATCCCGGCGCACGCCGTGCCAGGGATAGGCAATCCCGAATACGCAGTAGAATAACCCCGCCAGCGTGATCAATTCGTCGGGCAATAATATTGCCAGAACAAGTGAAATTGACGCGACGACTGTGCTGATCAACCAGAACTGCATCTCGGTTCTGGTATCGAACTTTTCGATTTCATCGAGCATGAGGGATCTGCTCATACCCAGGGCGTGGCGATTCAACAGCACAATCAACAACGACAGCGCTGCGTAGCCTGAACCAAATATCGAGAATAGATCACGCAAATCCGCAACGGATCGGATTGGAAAATAGCTGTCGAAATAGCCGCGCGAAAACCAGTCGATGGCCCCGGAATACACGGCCTTCAGCGGGTAAACGTAGACCAGTACGACGAAGATCAGCACCAGTGACAGAACCGCCGACTTTGTATCGTCCAGGCCGAAGCGCCGGCTCCAGATGTGGTGGGCATACCAGAACCACATGATGTTGGCGAAGCTGGCGGCAAATGCCGGCACCTGCTTCATCGCCGTAACCATTTCTTCGTAGTTGGACGGTACCGAATCGCCGCCGCCGATAACCAGCAGAGTCACGGCGAAAGCAAACGCTGCGTCGGTAAATGCCTCGAGACGGGTCATGTCCATCCCGCGCTGACGGAAGCCATTGCGTCTCGGCAGTTTGTCCAGGCGGCCCGCCGACCAGTGATGGATTTCAGGCAAGGATCTCGCTCCGAAAGCCGACGTCAGTTGCGAGCGTCAACGGCAAAACTCTCATGCACGAACGGCACCAGTGCGATGGTCATCGCTTCTGCATACACGCTTTCGCGTGTATGCAGGCCTTTCGTCAGCAGACCAAACGCACCGCCGCCCTGTTTGCTGTTCAAAGTCGAGAATACGCGATCGTTTGCGTCACCCAGCTCGAGACCGCTATCGACCAGCTCGCGGACGGCAGGTGGCAACGGAAGGGTAACGGTACGCGCACTGCCGAGACGTCCGTCAGCGGACTCGACAACCATCCAGGCAAAGGCCATCAATTCACCGTCGATACGTTGAACGCCGCCCTCGAGACCGACGCAATAGTCCGCATCCGGGTACGCCGCCCGCGCCGCCCGTGCCCGGTTTACTGCACCGGTTCGTGTTTCGGCGTCACCGTCGGGTTGCTCGCCGACCCCGGATTCCACGGCGGCGGGCACGAGGTCAATAGTCGTTTCCGGAAACTGGCAGGCAAACGCCTGCCGCACCGCTTCGATTTTGACCGGGTTGAGGGACGCGACAACGACCTTCCTTGTTTCGGTCATCCGCACTTATTCCGCAGTCTTGTCCGGGTCTGTAGCGGCATTGTTGTTGGCCGTTTCCTGCATGATCGATTCGATTTCCTCAACAAAACTGCGACGTGCACCGGCGACGTTCAGTTCCTGCCACGTGGGCGCCAGGCGCCGTACCCGTTCGCGGAACGAATCGCGGTAATACTCTTCGTCGATGAACCCTTGCTGGTATTGAAAAAACATGTTGTCCCAGTGCGTTTGCTGGGCAATCTGCCACATCCGAAATCGCCCGCGCTCGATGCGAGACAGATGTCGCAGCGCCGTGATGTCTTCGGGGTATCCGGCGCTGGTGAGCTTGGTGATCAACGGGCCGATGTGCTCGGAGTCCGCCGCCTGCACCAGCATCATCTGCAGCGCGTCGGAGCGCATCTGGTAGGTCTGCGCGAGCGCAAGTTTTCGGCTTTCTTCCATCGATCGCGTGTTCTGGCGGATTTGTACGGCCAGGTAAACCAGGGTGGCGAGCACTGCAATCGAGCCTAGAAACTCTCCCAGTGCGCCGAGCTCGATGATTGTCACGACGTTGGCCCTCGTAGTTTTCGGGAATTGCGTTTCATATCCGGCTTCTGTCTGTCGCCGAACAATCTTCAACCTCGGTCTCGACCGATTGTAACGACGTGTCCCGTTCCGGCCGAATCGTATCCTGCAGGCTGGCGATCCAGCATTCGTCGTACACTGAGCAATAGCAGACGGTCAAATCGAGGTCACCTTCCCGGATCAGCGTCCAGAAAGCAGCGGCGAGAGCCCGGTTGTTCTCGCTGCCGTCGCGAAGCAGGCGAAACACGTCTTCCGGCTCGGAACCGGCCGGCAGGACGCGCCCGTTGAGCATGGACTCGTAAGTATCGACATCGCCACGGGCGGGCAGTGCTTCCAGCAGTTCCGACCAGCGCGCGACTGTTTCGTTATTGAGCTGCAGTGAAGCGGCTTGTACTCGGGCCGGGCCAACCCCGGTATTTTGCACCCAGACCGCAATCCGCTCGTCCGTGAGCGACGGCGAGACCTGGACGAACGGCCACACCGACGCACGCTCGGACTTGCGCATCAACGACGCTTCGTAAACGGCAACGAACAGGCCACACAGGCTGAGCAACAGCGCAGACAAGGCCACGAGCGTTTCCGGCCTGGCGAGCCAGCGTGAGAATGAGTTTTTGCCGGCGTGATTCCCCACCCGCATAGCGTATCACTGCTACATGGCAGGAATTGCGTGCGCGACCTCGAGATCGCAGCGGATTTGCGCTTGCAGGAAGCTTGCGATGCGATCGGGCAGGTAATAGCGTGGTTTCCAGGGGGTGCCGCCGGAGATATAGCCGACATGCCCGCCGTGCTCGCTGATTTCAATCGTCACGCACTCGGAAAGGCGGTCCTCCGGCGGAATCACGTCGGGAGTCATGAACGGGTCATCGATCGAGTTGATGATCAGGGTGGGACGAGTGATGGCACCCAGGAAGCTGCTACTGCTGCAGCGGTCGTAATACTCATCCTTTCCTGAGAAGCCGTGCAAGGGCGCCGTAACCGCGTCGTCGAACTCGGCGAAGGTACGTGCCTGCATGGTTTTTTGCCAATTGAACGCGGCCGTATGCGGATCGAATTTTCGCATAACCGCTTTCTTCATGCGTTTTAACAAGTGAGTTTGATAAACCTTTGAAAAACCATGCTTTAATGCTTCAGAACACAGGTGCAAATTCAGCGGAACGCTGACCGCGGCCGCCGCATCGACCGGCGTGTCGTTGGTATTTTCACCAAGATATTTCAACAGTACGTTGCCGCCGAGCGAGTAACCCGCAGCGAGGATCGGACCAGACTGTCCCTCGGTGCGCAGTTTCTCAACGAAGTAACGAATGTCGTTGGTTTCGCCGGCGTGATATCGGCGCGGCAGGCGATTGCGGTAGTCGCCGCAGTCGCGAAAATGCAGCACACAGGCATTCCAGCCACGGTCTTCCGCGGCGGACAGCAATTGGCGCGCGTACGACGAGTCTGCGGAGCCCTCGAGCCCATGCAGAATCACCAGCAGCGGCCGTGTCTGCGCGTTGTCCGGCTGGTCTGCCAGCCAGTCCACGACAATCAGGTCGCCGTCTGGCAGTTCCAGCGGCTCGGAGCGAAGGCGCGGGCGTGGTGCACCGGCCCACGGTAGCGCGGGATAAATGGTCTGAAGGTGGCGGTTCTTCAACCACCACGCGGGGCGGAATTCGCTTGGTCCGATTCGTTTTAGTTGCGGCGTTTCCATGAGCACCCTGCGCGAGTCACATGTCGTTTACTCAACACCGGTAAGTGGCTGTGCCGCGGTCGTTGCCCGCGACATAAAAAAGGCCCCCTGCAGAAGCAGGGGGCCTGCCATGGAGCAGAACTCCTTCAGGCATACGCAACAGGGGGCGGGGGAGCGTGTCCCTGCTGCAATGCACAAACTAGGGCATTTGGCACCCGAATGTCAAGGGATAATTGCTCAGCTTTGAAGACTGCCGATCCCGAATATTGCGGCCGGGCCGGGCACTGGCGCGGGACCTAGCCGGCTTTTTTCTGGTCCTCCGGGAGCGCAGGCGGGGTCTCGTCGCCTGCTGCGCGGCCGCCACTGCTGAAGTGTTTCAGCACTTCATCCTGCAGCGCCTTCCAGCGACCGAAGTTTTTCTGGGCGATATCGGCGACAGCGCCGACCGGGTCGATGCCGACGACCTTTTTCACCTGGCCACGGAAATTCTGCTGTTGGGTGACGAACAGTTTGAGGCTTTGCTCCAGGTAGTTGGAGAGGAAGTCCGGTACCACCTTGCCGTAGGAGCGTATGACCTGGGAGAGGAAATCCCGGCTCATGATGGGGTCACCGTGCTGTTCCTGCTCGCTTATGACCTGCAGCAGGATCGTCCGGGTAATGTCGTTGCCGCTCTTCTTGTCGATTACGACAAACTGGATCTTGTTGATAACCAGGTCTTTTACGTCTGCCAACGTAATGTAACGGCTTTCTTCTGTGTCGTACAAACGACGATTCGGGTATTTCTTAATGATGCGCGCGGCACTCATTGGCACTCTCTTGAAACAATGCTCCGACCGGCCTACCAGTTCTATGCAACTGATAAATCGACAGTTTCGTTATCTGGCAGCACAATTCAGCCAGCTTGCCGGGATCACCGGGTCGGGCTCTGTGAATGGAATGGCGCCTACCTTAGCCGATTTTCGCGCTGCAACATAGAGTCTTGTCCACCCTGAACAGTTTTGCGTCCTGCCAGCGGTGTCAGCGTCCAATGCCCGGTCGCCCATCGCCAGATCTCCTGCAGGCTTGCCGACGCGAGATTCCCAGGCGGCTTCTGCCGCAACACCCGCAGCGCCGACACAAGTGTTTCAGCCGGATGCTGCGCGTCGATCGCTGCCGCGCCAGTCAGCTTGCTGAGTTTTTGTCCATCGGGGTTAGTGGCGACCGGGATATGCACGTATCGCGGGGTGGCGAACCCGCATAGCTGCTGCAGGTGGATCTGGCGCGGCGTCGAATCCAGCAGGTCGATGCCACGCACGATTTCGGTGACGCCCTGATCGTGATCGTCGACCACGACTGCGAGGTGATACGCAACGAGGCCGTCGCGCCGCCAGATAACGAAGTCACCGGACTCTGATTCCAGCCGCTGGCCGTAATGACCTTGCAGCCCGTCGTGAAACGTAATGCGGCGATCGTGCGTCAACACCCGGACTGCGGTTTCCTCGGCATTGCAGCCGCTCCGGCAGGTTCCCGGATAGATGGCGCCAAGAGGGCCGGTGGGCGCCCCGGCAAGGTCGCGGCGTGAGCACGCGCAGGGGTAAGCGACGCCCCGTTTCAGCAGCTCGTCCAGCACTTCGCGATGTCGCCGCTCGTTGTTGCTCTGGTAGGTAACGGGGCCGTCCCATTCGAAGCCGTAGGCCTCGAGGGTCGCGACGATCAAGCGGTCGGCGCCTTGCTGTTCGCGCGGTGGATCTATGTCTTCGATACGCAGGAGCCACCGCCCGTTGTGGGCGCGTGCCTGCAAATAAGACGCGATGGCGGCGAGCAGGGAACCAAAGTGCAGCGGGCCGGTTGGCGAGGGCGCGAAACGACCGACGTAGGTGGGCGTCTCAGGGGCAGGCATGGCCGGACCTCGCAGCGGAGGCAGGGTGGAACCGCGCTAGCGGTCTACCGATAGCGGTCGTCCCGATCCCGAAACTGTCGCTCCGCGAGTTCACGCCGTTCCTGCGCCTCGACGCACAGGGTTGCTACAGGCCGGGCTTCCAGCCGTTTGAGGCCGATCTCTTCGCCGGTTTCCTCGCAAAACCCATAGGAACCATCGTCGATACGCGACAGCGCCGAGTTAATTTTGCGCAGCAGCTTGCGTTCGCGGTCTCGGGTCCGCAGCTCCAGGCCGAATTCGGACTCCTGGGTGGCTCGGTCATTCGGATCCGGGAAATTGGCCGCCTCGTCCTGCATGTGATGAACCGTACGGTCGACCTCGGTCATCAGCTCGCGTTTCCAGGACGTCAGGATCGCCTGGAAGTGCTTGAGCTGTGGCGGGCTCATATATTCCTCGCCGCGCTTCACCACATACGGCTCGATGCCGTGAATCGGGCCTGACAGCACGTCGTTGCGCCGCGCGCGCGACTTCGTCGCCGTCGGTTTACGCACGGTCTTCTTGCTGGGTGCCTTGCGGGTGCCCCGCTTCTTCTTGCTCGGCGCCTTTTTCGGTGTCGCCTTTTTGGCGGCCGATTTGCGGGAAGCAGGCCTCTTCTTGCCGGCTTTTTTCTTCGCAGCAGGCTTTTTCTTGCTGGCTTTCTTCTTCGCCGCAGGTTTCTTGCGGGCCGCCGGCTTTTTCTTCGTCACCTTCTTCCTGGTGGCTTTTTTCCTGCTGGCGGCTTTCTTCTTGCTCGCAGCTTTCTTTTTGGATGCTGCCTTCTTCCGGGTTACTGCCTTGCGCTTCGCGACCTTCTTGCGCGACGCTCCGGCAGTCTTTCGCTTTTTGCTGGCCTTTTTGGCGGGCATTTTCGACTCCTACCGGTCCGAGAAAAGCGCGGCATTATACATTGCTTACCGGCACATGGAAGTCCAAATTTCGCGGTTTTGGAGGGGAAGCGTCGCTTTCGCGCCAGCTACGGATCGGCGTCGCCAGGGCGGACTCGGGGCGCGGATTTGACGGCGGCAATCGAGGCCGAATCTTGCGGTCGCCGGCACCGGTTTTTGGCCGGTCCGAGGGTGCCTGTCTGATTGTGGCGACAATCGTTTTACGCCCGGAATTCCTTTACACTACGCGCACTCTGGGCATTGGGCATACGATCACTTTATGCGACTTAGCAAGATTAAGCTTGCCGGCTTTAAATCGTTCGTAGACCCCACAACTATTCCCTTCCCCAGTCGCCTCGTCGGCGTCGTGGGCCCGAATGGCTGTGGTAAATCGAACGTTATTGACGCCGTCAGATGGGTCATGGGCGAAAGCTCAGCCAGCCGGCTGCGTGGCGATTCCATTACCGATGTCATCTTCAACGGGTCGAGTTCCCGCAAGCCGGTGGGCGCCGCCTCAGTCGAATTGCTGTTCGACAACTCGGAGTCGACTCTCGAGGGTCAGTATGCAAAATATGCCGAAATTGCGATCCGCCGCGAGGTATCGCGTGACGGCATCTCCAGCTATTTCCTGAATGGCACGCGCTGCCGTCGCAAGGATATTACCGGCGTATTTCTCGGCACGGGTCTGGGGCCCCGCAGTTATTCCATCATCGAGCAGGGGATGATTTCCCGTTTGATTGAGGCGAAGCCCGAGGAAATGCGGGTATTCCTGGAAGAGGCTGCCGGCATCTCGAAATACAAAGAGCGGCGGCGCGAGACGTCGAATCGAATCAAGCACACCAAGGAAAACCTCGATCGCCTGCTCGATGTGCTGGACGAGGTCGAAAAGCAGATCAAGCACCTTGACCGGCAGGCAAAAACCGCTGAGCGCTACGGCAAGCTGAAAGATAGCGAAAGGCTGACCGCGGCCGAATTGCTCGCGCTTCGGTTACGCGACCTGGATGAGCGCGCTGCCGAGGCCAACTCGCAACTGACGGAGAAAGAGACAGCGCTCGAGGCGGCGATCGCGGAGCTGCGAGGTATCGAGGCCAAAATCGAGGAAGCGCGCGTAACGCAAAGCGATCGCACGGATGAATTCAACGCGGTTCAGGGACGTTATTACAAGGCCGGTTCAGAGATCGCCCGGCTCGAGCAGAGCATCGAGCATGCGCACGAGCTGAGGGAGCGTCAGCAGAAGGATCTCGAGCAAGCCGTTCAGGGCGCAGCAGAGATCGCCGCTCATATCAACAAGGATGAGACCGAGATTCAGCAGTTGGAGCTCAGCCTGAGCGAGCTCGTACCAGGGCTGGAGCAGGCGCGATCCAGCGAAGGCCGCTCGTTGGCATCGCTGCGGCGCGCCGAAGAGGCCCTGGCCGAATGGCAGGGGCAATGGGATGCCTGCACCGACAAGATCAATGAAGCGGAGCAGACACGCAACGTCGAACAGACGCGTCTCGAGCAAATAGAGTCGCGCATCAGCGGCCTGACGGATCGACGCAAGAAACTCGATGGCGCACAGGTATCTGCGAACCCGCAAGACCTTAAGGCCGGTTTCGAGAAGCTGGCGGTTCAGGAGTTGCGCCAACGGCAGGCGCGCGACGAGTTCGAGCGACACCTGAAGGACACCGGCGAGAAAATCCAGCGTCTGCGCGAACAAGACGTAAAGCTGAGCAAGCTGGTCGACGAACGCAACGCGCTGCTCCAGCAAGCAGAGGCAAAATACGCGTCGATCGATGCGGTGCAGAAAGCAGCGCTGGGCGAGGCCGATGAGGGTGTGTCCGAGTGGCTTGACAGCGCCGGTCTCGGCGAAAAGACGCGTGTCGCACAGTCGCTTGACGTAGACGCAGGTTGGGAAAAAGCGGTGGAAACCGTGCTCGGAAATTTTCTCCAGGCGGTATGCGTCAGCGATGTGGCGATGGCGACGAATGCGCTCGCGCGGCTGCAGGACGGCAACGTAACCCTGCTCATCGACGGCGGCTCCGGGAATGCGGGAGAGCAGGGCGGCTCCACCCTGGCGGCTCGGGTGCGCAAAGCGCCGGCGGCAATCCTGCGCATGCTGACTCAGGTGCGCGTCGCCGAATCGTTGTCTGAAGCTCTGGCACTGCGTCAGAATTTGCTGGACGACGAGTCGGTCATCACGCGGGACGGAATCTGGATGAGCCGTGACTGGTTGCGCGTAACCCGCGACCAGGATGCGCGCGCGGGTGTCATCAGCCGGGAACATGAACTGCGTCGATTGAAAGAGGAGTTGCGCGAGCTGCGGGCACGGGCGGACACGGCGCGCAAGCTCGCGAAAGACGGTCGTACCCGGATGCGTCAGCTTGAAGAGCGGCGCGAACAGCTGCAGTCAGATGCCTCCGCGCTTCTGAGCGAATACTCGGAAGTCAAAGCAGCGATGGACTCCGCGCGGTATCGTCTGGATCAGGCGAATGCCCGCCGCGCTGCCATTGAGGAAGAACACTCCGATATCGAAAGCGAGACGTTTCAGGCGGAGGAACAGGGACGGGAATCACGCGCCCTGGTTACCCAGGCCACTGAAAACCTTGCTGAACTGGAAATCCGCCGCGATACGTTGAGGGCGCAGCGAGAGGAGCTGCAGGCGGAGCTGCAGCGCGTGCGCGCCCAGGCTGATCAGGATCGAACCGTCGCTCAGGATCTCGCCATCCAGTTCGAAAGTCGCCGCACGAGTAAAGAGTCGGCGTCACAGAGTCTTGAGCGTATGCAGTCGCAGCTGCGTCAGTTCGGCGATCGCGAACGCGAGATACGCCAGCAGCTGGCACAGAGCGAAGCGCCGCTTGAAGGGAACAAGGGCGAGCTCGCCCGCTTGCTCGATGATCGAGTTTCGATTGAGCGTGAGCTGGCCGACGCGCGCAAACGGGTTGAATCGATCGAGGAATCACTGCGCCAGTTCGACCAGGATAGAGTGCGCGCCGACCAGGGTGTCGAGGAAGTGCGTGTCGGCGTAAGTCAGGCACAGATGGCCCTGCAGGAAGTGCGGGTGCGCAGGGAAGGCTTTGCGGACCAGCTGGGACAGACGGATTTCAACCTACCGGAATTGCTGGAAGGCATTGACCCTTCGGCAGAAATCGATGGCTGGGAAGAAAAGCTGGACAAGATCCGCCGCCGGATCGACCGGCTTGGCCCGATCAATCTTGCGGCTATCGACGAATTCAAGGAGCAGTCCGAAAGAAAGGCCTACCTGGATTCGCAGCTTGCCGACCTGAACAGCGCGCTCGAGACGCTCGAGGGGGCCATTCGCAAGATCGACCGCGAAACGCGCAGTCGCTTCCGTGAGACGTTTACCAATGTGGATGCGGGCTTTAAACGCCTGTTCCCCAAGCTGTTTGGCGGCGGTCACGCCTATCTTGAACTCAGCGGTGAGGATCTCCTGACCGCTGGCGTCACCGTGATGGCCCGGCCACCGGGCAAACGGAACAGCACGATTCATTTATTGTCGGGTGGCGAGAAGGCGCTGACTGCCGTCGCGCTGGTATTCGCGATATTCGAGCTAAACCCGGCGCCTTTCTGTCTCCTCGATGAGGTTGACGCCCCGCTCGACGACGCCAACGTTGGCCGCTTCTGCGACATTGTCAAAGACATGTCAGACAAGGTCCAGTTTGTCTTTATCACCCACAACAAGGTCACCATGGAGATGGCGCGACAGCTTACCGGTGTCACCATGCAGGAACCTGGCGTGTCCAGGCTCGTTGCGGTAGATCTGGATGAAGCGGTTAAAATGGCGGCAAGCTGATTTGAGATTACCTGAGAGAGGGTATGGACGGTCTGCGCTGGTTGCTGTTGATTGTCGGCTTGTTCGTCGTTGCCGGTGTCTATTTCTATTCCCGTCGGGAACGCGACCAGGCGGCTTCGGCAGGTAAAGCCGAGGAGCCCCTCGAACAACTCGATCGGGTTGAGCCGTCGCTCGGGCTGGAATTGAGCCAGCCGGATGCTGGTGAAGCCGGGGCGGCCGAACGGCTGGAACCCGAACCTGGCCTGGAGGTGGAGCAAAAGGTCGTCACACTGCGCCTGGTGGCGCGTGGACAGGGCACGTTTGCCGGCGACGAACTGGTTCTCAGTATGCGGGGCATCGGACTGCGGCACGGCAAGTTCGGCATATTTCATCGCTACGACGGCACCGACGAGGACAAGGTGATATTCAGTGCCGCCAGCCTGGTCGAGCCGGGAAGCTTCGATCTGAAAAATATCAAGGAACAGAAATTTCCGGGAATCAGCCTCTTTATGGTGCTACCCGGCCCAGTGGACGGCGCCGAAGGGTTCGATTTGATGACCGCGGCGGGGCGTGCCCTCGCAAAGTCGCTTGATGCAGAATTGCTGGACGAAAGCGGCAGTACTCTCAGCATCCAGCGGGAGCGCTATCTGCGCGAGGAGATCATCGAGTACTCGCGACGGATTCTCGTAGCCTGATTGGCGCGGGTTTCTGTATGGCCGTCCCTGCTTCAGTCAAGAAAAAGGTGCAGAATCTGCGCCGCGAGATCCGCTACCACAACCACCGCTATCACGTTCTCGACGACCCGGAGGTGCCGGATGCCGAGTATGACCGGCTCATGCGTGACCTGCAGGATCTCGAGAAGGCCCATCCATCGCTCATTACCCCGGATTCGCCGACGCAGCGTGTAGGTGCGCAACCGGTCAGTGCGTTCGGTACGGTCGAGCACAAGCTTCCGATGCTGTCGCTGGATAACGCATTTACGGAAGATGAGCTGAACGACTTCCACCGGCGAGTTATCGACCGGCTCGACATCGCGGTCGACAGCCAAATCGAGTACGCGGCAGAACCGAAACTGGATGGCGCCGCGGTGAGCCTTCTTTACGAAAAAGGGCAGCTGGTGCGCGGCGCTACACGGGGTGACGGCACCAAGGGCGAGGACATAACGCACAATGTGCGCACGATTCCTGCAGTGCCGCTGTCACTCATGGGGAAGGGTTTTCCGCGTGTGCTGGAAATTCGGGGCGAGGTATTCATGCCGCTTGCAGGTTTCGAGCGCTTCAATACAGAGGCGCTCGCAAAAGGTGACAAAGCGCTCGTGAATCCACGCAACGCGGCCGCGGGCAGCCTCCGGCAGCTTGATCCCCGGCTGACCGCTGCCCGGCCACTCGACATGTATGTCTACTCCGTCGGAATCGTGGACGGCGGTAAGTTGCCGGACCGCCACAGTGAGATTTTGTCGGTCCTCGAGGATTGGGGCATGAAGGTGTGCCCGGAGCGGCGTGTTGTTACCGGCATTGATGGTTGTCTCGAGTATTACCGCAGGATTGGCGAAAAACGAAGTGCGCTGGGGTATGACATTGATGGCGTTGTCTACAAGGTCGATCGTCTCGATTATCAACGCGACCTCGGTTTCGTGTCGCGTGCGCCTCGCTGGGCGATTGCCCACAAGTTCCCTGCCCAGGAAGAACTCACGACGGTGCGCGACGTGGAGTTCCAGGTTGGTCGTACCGGCGCGGTAACGCCTGTCGCACGACTGGAGCCCGTATTCGTTGGTGGAGTGACGGTCAGCAACGCGACGCTACATAACATGGATGAGTTGAACCGCAAGGACGTGCGTATCGGCGATACGGTTGTCATCAGAAGGGCGGGTGACGTAATTCCGGAGGTTGTGCGTGTCATCAAGGAGCGGCGTCCTAAACGAACTCGCAAGGTGAAAGCGCCCGCGCATTGTCCAGTTTGTGGTTCCGATGTAGTTCGTATCGAAGGGGAGGCTGTTGCTCGGTGTAGCGGCGGATTGTTTTGCGCAGCCCAGCGTGCGGAAGCCCTCAAGCACTTTGTGTCCCGCCGCGCGCTTGACGTTGACGGACTTGGCAGCAAGCTGATCGAACAGCTCGTTGCCCTGGAGCGCGTCAAGAACCCCGCTGACCTTTACACGCTCACGCGCGAAGAATTGATTTCGCTGGAACGCATGGGCGAAAAGTCGGCCGACAACCTGCTTGCGTCCATAGAGAGGAGTAAACAAACGACACTGGCGCGATTCCTGTTCGGCCTGGGTATTCGCGAGGTAGGAGAGGCGACAGCCGCATCGCTGGCGACTTACTTTGGCAAGCTCTCGCCGATAATGGAGGCCAGCGAGGAAGAGCTGCAGGCCGTTCCGGACGTGGGCCCGGTCGTTGCCACCCGGATTCGCAGTTTTTTTGACGAGGCGCACAATCGGGAAATCATCCAGGCGTTGCTCGACTCGGGGTTTAGCTGGGAGGAGACGGAACCGGCGGCAATCTCCACAAATGGCCCTCTCACAGGCAAGGTATTTGTGCTCACCGGGACCCTTGAAGGGATCACGCGGGACGAAGCCAAGGACCGTATTCAGGCACTGGGTGGCAAGGTAACCGGGAGCGTGTCGAAGAAAACGGACTACGTGGTCTACGGCGAAAAAGCCGGCTCGAAACTGGCGAAAGCGCAAAAGCTGGATATAGCTACTCTAGACCAGAACGAGTTCGAAAAATTCTTATCTGATCAATAATTAACCACGATCTGGGAAAATACGAGCAGAAAAAACCAGTGAAATCAATCGGTAAAAATCTTTAATACTTCAAGTAATACCAATGGTTTCTAGCTCTTAGGTGACGCAAGACTTGGGCTATTTTTCCCAAGTGCCTCATTCCGTTGACGGAAATGACCGGCCGCTCCTATATTCCGCCTCCATGAAAAACGATTCCAAAAGTGCTCCGCTACTAGCGCTGCTTAAGGCATTGATGCCAATTGCCCGACTTCTGATGAAGTGCGGGGTCGGTTACAGGGAGTTCGCGGAAATAGCCAAATGTGCGTTCGTGGATGTCGCTACCCAGGATTACGGGCTGCGAGGTCGTCCAACCAATATATCCCGTGTCGCCGTCATGACCGGGCTCACTCGCAAGGAAGTCAAAAGGCTGAGGGACAAGATCCAGGCTGGCGCCCAGATCGACGTGCCAAGATTAGCGCCTTACAACGCAATACTGAATCAATGGCACATGGATCCGAATTTTGTTGACGCTCAGGATCGCCCAAAACCGCTCATGTTTGACGGGAAAGGTGCGACCTTCACATCATTAGTCAAGAAATATGGTGGAGACATTCCTGCAGGCGCTATGCGCACTGAGCTCAAGAGAGTCGGATCGGTAGCAGAAGACGAAACGGGTAGATTGACAATTCAGAAGAGGTATTTTCTTCCGGACGAAATTGATGTTCAATTGCAACGCGCGCTCGGATGCTCGATATTCGGGTTGGCGACTACGACGAATCACAATATCGACAGGGAAGACGAAGGGTGGGCCGAAATTCAGGCGTACTCAAAACGTATCCGCGTGGCGGATGTTACTCGAGTACGGCGAATCGCTCGTGATCGTTCTGAAGAATTCGCAAAGTCTATCAATGAGGTGTTTTCCGCCTATGAAACAATCTACGGTGATGAGCTCTCAGCCAACGAGGATGAAGGTAACGTGGTCGGGGTGGGCGTTTACTATTTCGAAGCTGACCCAGATTCAGGATACTTTTTTGTTAAAGGCTAGCGCCAAGATCGTCCGATTCAATTTTTTTTTATCGTTTTCAGAGCAAGAAAGTAGGAGTCTTGCTATAGGCTTGTAGCTGCCCTCGTGCTGGCGAGAATAACAGGTATATTTAGAAGGACGATTTAATTCTGTAGTGTATGTTTCGAAGAGTGTGCCGCTCGAACTTCATTCGTGACGTCATAGCCTTTGTCCGATCTGGATCTGACGTAACTATCTCTCCGCCGGAAACTCTGAAATATAGTATAGCTACAGTTTCCTCAGTCCGGCTCACGACTAATTGTAGCTGTGTTCGTTTGTTTTCAGATATGTTTTAGGGCTATGGGGCAATCAATGCAATTCATAGGGCGACTATGGAAGATGTTGATTTGTGGCCCGCTAAAGCCAGTTTTCGCAGGCCCGAGCCCTCGATGTCTTGTGGCTATTCTTGCTGACGTAGGAATTGTTCGAATCTCGCAGTGCTGCCGGTCGTCAATGTCAGGACACCACGGGTCAGTATCGGATCGGCATGGCTAAACCACGGATACGTCGACACACCGACGCAAGATCTTTTCTCGAATCCTCTCTTGATTGGTTACTGATGGACGAGGTTGCGAACAATGAGATCATTGGGCTGGCAGAACTGCTTTTAGCTGGTCAAGATTACCTTTCCCAACCAGCATATTATGCGACCGTAGAAAACGACGAAGGAATTCGTGGGTGTGCCGTTCAGTCATTACCGGAGTCCTTTTTCGTAAGCGGCCTACCAAATTCGGCGGTCGTGCCGTTGCTCCAGGACCGAATTGAGTTTGGTCAGCCTGTCAAATGGGCAACAGCTGAGACAAAAACTGCCGCGGCAATTGCTGATTGCTGGAGCAACATTTTTGGTGGCGTTTGGGAAGAAATGAATCGGTGGCAGGTACACCAAACATCGGAAATTAACGCTGACGCGCAATGCGCAACTGGATTGCTCAGATGTGCGACAGCGAACGATTCGAGTTGTATCGAAGAATGGGGCGAGATATTTGCCGTCGAATCTCCTTCACCGTTAGACATTCCGGAATTTCTCCTTCGAAAGATGAATGAAGGAAATCTATACTTCTGGGACGACAATGGTCCGAGGTCATTGTGCGCGATTTCTGGAAACGCCATGTCTGTCGTACGAATCTCAGCAGTCTTTACGCCGAATGAGCATAGAGGGAAAGGCTACGCCCGGGCGTGTGTTGCGACTTTGGTTTCAGAGCTTTTATCTGCTGGCCACAAGCGATGCATGCTTTTGACTGATTTGGCGAAACCCAATTTGACAAAACTCTATGCATCAATCGGCTTCATGCCTCATAGTCAACGTATGAGCGTCAAATTGCGTCGCGACTGATTCCTAGTATCTTCGAGCAATGGTTGCTATCGAGTTTTCGGGTGTGACCGAGGGTTGTCTAAACGCGCATATGCAATCTGCATAAATGCGCTTTCTGTAGCAGATATCGCCTGTTTTTGCGCAAAATGCGCGAATTGGTGTCCAAATTAGGCTCGCGGCATTGGTCTATTCGCATGCTTTCGCTGGCGACGGTTAAACTGCCGGCTCAAACAAATCCCCATTCCGGTCACTTTATGGATCGAGTTTTTGCCATTAAATCAATTGCTTAATCCGGCAGTTTTCGGAAGGTTTGCCGCAATTATCATCAATGGGGTGGCCATACCCATATGTCCAGCTATTCACTGTTGTGCAGCGTAATCAACCAGATAGAATTATTTGTTGCCTATTAACATAAATATGCTTAGTTTTACATATTATAGGAGTGCGAAACCCGCATGGGCTCAAGCGTAAAGGAAAACCTCAGGAACGCCCTGGGGATGATGTTTAAGCCTCTAGTCAAGCTCCTAATAAGCCAAGGGGTCTCTCATGGGGATTTCTGCGAGGTGGCAAAAGAAGTCTATGTTGAAGTAGCAATAAGGCATTTTGATAACGGAAAAAGGATTAACCAATCGCGTGCGGCTATCTTGACCGGCCTCACGCGAAAAGAAGTAAAAAATGTAATTGACCGAGCTCTCGCAACGAAAGTTGAAGAGAGGTTCTTTTCGAGACCCGGTCGAGTTTTAGCTGGATGGCACAGCGATCCTAATTATGTTGGCCCTTATGGTATGCCGTTGGAGCTGCCGTACGAGGTGAAAGGTGAAAGTGGTCCATCGTTTTGTCACCTTGTTAAGACGTACAGTGGTGACATGGCGCCACGGCAAATGCTCGAAGAGTTAACGAGAATAGGTGCCGTAATAGAGCTGGATAACAATTTATACAAGGTTATTAGGCGAGACTACGAACCGGAAGCACTATCGCCTGATTTGGTTGCACGATTGGGAGACGTTGCGCATAACTTTTTCTCAACTGCTGCCAAGAATATTGAGAAGCGAGGTCAAAGCACAGGCTACTTCGACAGAATGGTGTTCACGGAGCGGGGCATCACACAACACTCGCTGCAAATGTTCGACGAGTACATAAAAGTGAGAGGCCAAGAGTTTCTGGAAGAATTAGACAATTGGTTTGTCGCGGAGGAGAAGGACACCAGCAAGACAGCAGAGCGCATCTCGACTGGACTTTATATGGTCCACTTTGTAGAGAAGTTAGAAGAGAAAACCACTCTCAGCGAATTGTTGAGAGAGAGAGGGTTGAAATAAAAAAAATCCCTTTGAAAAAAGGGTCTGGTGACTAACGCGGAAATGGAGACTGCGCAGTCGCAAACAGTCGTATCAACACAATAAAGAAAGACGCGATTAGGAGAGGAAAATGCGATTCGCAAAAGGCGCCAGAATGCGTGGCATTCTGGGAGCGACGCTGGCTGCAATTCTTTCGCCGGGAGTATCAACGGCGGAAATAACATCTGATTCTGCTGAGGGCATAAGCTCGGGATCGATCACTGGCATCAGTTCCGGCTCGGTGGATGGCATCAGCTCCGGCTCGGTGGACGGCATCAGTTCCGGTTCGGTGGACGGCATCAGCTCCGGCTCAATCGACCTCCTGACCGGTCCGGTTGCCTCCATCAACGCCGACAACAATACCTTCGTTGCGATGGGGCAGGTGGTGCTTGCTTCGGCGGACATGTTGGCCAGAATTGAGGTCGGCGACCTGGTGACCGTGTCGGGCACAATTGCCGGCCAGGGAACGATTTTCGCGGACTCGATTTCGGTAGCTTCAGAAGGCTATGTGGCGGGTGCCAGCGTAGTCCTTGTAACGGGAATTCCGTCTTTAGTGGACGCTGGACTTGGAACGGCCACAATCGGAAGCCTGGTTGTTGATTACACGCCATCGCTCGGCGGTAACGGCAATCCGGATATTGGCATCGTGATCACGGTCGAAGGAATTCAACCGGTCGATGGCGGGGTCATGCTTTCCGATTCCCTGGCAGATTCGTCCGGCTTGTTGCAATAGGGAAGCGATTGCTGCTATCGCTTTACGGCAATATTTTTCGCGGGCAGGAATGCCTGGCAACACTGAGAAAAGAAAAAGGCCACGGTAACGTGGCCTTTTTTTTGCGCGCATCCGAAAGCAATTTCTAGCGGGCGAAAAAAAGTCGGCGTCCCTGCCGACTTAGATCTCGTATCAACGTTAAAGAAGATGCGAGGGTTGGAGAAGCCGCCCCTGAGCGATTAGAGACGACTCCCGCGTAATATAAGAAAGCGGCTGCAGCATTGCCGTGATGCTGCTCACAAATGAATTCATCCGAATAAAAAAAGGACGCCAAATGGCGTCCTCTTTGTTACTTAATGCAATATTACGTAAACAAGACTAGTTCGCGCTGGCTCTTAGCTCCGCGAGATGTTCCTGTAGTTTTTGTGTTTGCAGCCTCGCGAATATTTGCTCGCGGACGCTTTCCAGCGGCGGGGGCTCTGCATCGCGCGATCCTTCTCGCAGGATAACGTGCCAGCCGTATTCTGTTTGCACCGGATCGGTCGTATAGCGACCGTCCTGTAAACGGACCACGGCTTGTGCAAATGGCGCAACCATTTGATTCGGCAAAAACCATCCGAGGTCACCGCCGTTCGTCGCAGATGTATCGCTGGAGTGTTCCTTCGCCAGTTCGCTGAAATTACCGCCATCGATCAGGGATTCAATAATCGTAACCGCTTCCCCTTGCGTCGGAACCAGTATGTGGCGTGCCTTGTACTGCTGCTGTGGCGCAAGCTTGATCTGCTCGTCGTACGTCGCGGCGATCTCCTCGTCGGTGATCGTCATGTTTGAGACGTACTGGTCGATATAAGCTTGCGCAAGGACACCGATCCGCTGTAATTCGAGCTTGGCCTGGATGTCCGGATCTTTCTGAATGTCGGCGATCATTTCCTGGCTGGACAGAATGTACACGTCCTTCAGTTGATCGAGGAGGCCGGCGCGTTGCTCGTCCGTCAGCTGCATGTTCGGGTTTTGCAGGCGGCTGGCGATGTAGGCCTCAAACACCGTGCTGTCAATGGACTTGCCGTTGACTGTAGCGACAGTTTCGGCCCGCAAGCTCATACTCAGCGCAGCGATAGCCATCGTGGCCACTATAGTTCCGGCGATTCCGAAACTTCTCTTTGAAATCATTGTGAAAATCCTTGCTTTTGAATATTCGCGTGCGGCCGCAAACTAGCGCTCGTCAGGAGTCAGGGCCTTGATGCGAAGTGCGTGAATGTCGGACTCCAGGAGCGCGCGGAGCGCATCATAAACCATTTGATGCCTTTGCACGCGATTGGTGCCCGCAAATTCGCTCGATACGATCGTGACAGCGAAATGCCCCCTCCCGTCGGCGGCCCCGGCATGTCCGGCGTGCATATGGCTCTGGTCCCTGATCTGCAACTCGACGGGCGTGAATCGGGCCTCGAGGCGGGCACGGATCTTTGACTCGCGGGACTCGCTCACGGCAGAACTGGTTTGAACGGCTTGACGACCACCCGCTCATAAACTCCTGCTGCAACGTAGGGATCTGCGTCGGCCCAGGCTTGCGCCTCCGCCAGTGAAGGAAAATCCACCACGACGAGGCTCCCGCTGAATCCGGCGTCACCGGGATCTTCAACGTCGATTGCCGGGTGTGGCCCGGCGATGAGAAGCCGACCTTCATCGACAAGCTCGTGCAGTCGTTCGAGATGTGCAGCGCGCGCGCCGCGACGTTTGTCGAGACTATCGTCAACGTCTTCACTGATTATCGCGTACCACATTATTCGGTCTCCAGCTGCTCATCCTTGCCGTCGGGGTCGCGCATCGATTTCGTCATCCAAATGGCCTGCCCAATAGCAAAAACGAATGTGATCGCGGTAAGTCCGAACACCTTGAAGTTCACCCAGATCGCTTCACTGTAAGAATAGGCGACAAAGATATTGAGAAATCCGGCTGCAGCGAAGAATACTGCCCATGTAAGGTTGAGTATTCGCCACTTTTGAGCCGGCAAATCGCCAACCTTGCTGAACATGCGTTCGGCAATTGTGCGTTCACCAATCCATTGACTGCCGACGAATACGATTGCGAGTACCCAGTAAAAAACAGTCGGTTTCCAGTACAGAAACAGGGGATTCCGAAACAGCACGGTTGCGGTACCCATAACCAGCAGAAAGATCGTCGAGCCGAGGTATACCTTGTCGAGTTTACGGGTCGCCACGGTTTTGAGCGCGAGCCCGATGGGCATCGCCACCATAAGTACCATGACGGCCAGGTACAGGTCGTCGTAGAGGTATGCCCCGAGAAAGAGCAACAGCGGTAAGAAATCGGCAATCAACTGCATGAAATATTGGACACGCGGCCGCGAAAACGGTGCCGCATGATAGCCCAATTCTGTCGGCACCGGATATGCAAAACAGCCAAGCGGCCGGCGTCCGGGGTCGCTACAATCCGCGCATGGCGCGTATCGTCCCTATCCATCCGCAGAACCCGCAGCCCCGGCGTATCGCCGAGGTCGTTGCCGCGATACGGCAGGGCGGTCTGATCGCCTACCCGACGGACTCCAGCTATGCATTCGGTTGTCACATTGGCGACAAGCGTGCCATGGATCGCATTCACCGCATCCGGAAAACCGATCAGCGACACAACTTCACGCTGGTGTGCAGCGACCTGTCGGAGATCAGCCTCTATGCGCGGGTCGACAACTGGGCCTATCGCCTGGTCAAATCGCTGACGCCCGGCCCCTACACCTTCATTCTGGAGGCGACCCGTGAGGTGCCTAAACGGCTGCAGAACCCGAAGCGCCGGACGATCGGGCTACGGGTCCCGGATCATGCCATCGTCCACGCCATGCTCGACGCGCTGGGCGAGCCGATTATGAGCTCCACGCTGATACTGCCGGGCGACGAGTTGCCACTCAATGACATCGATGAAATTGACCGCCGGATCGGCAGCCAGATCGAGCTCATCGTCGATGGCGGGCCAGCCAGCATAGAGCCTACTACGGTGGTCGATCTCTCCAAGGGAGCGGTGCAGGTGCTGCGCGTGGGGCGTGGCGACGTCAGTACGCTCACCTGAGCGGAAATTGCGGCATTGAGGCCGAATTACGTTAGAATGCGGCCTGCTCGCTTGGCACTTTCATGAAACCGGAACTCAAAGTACTTACCAGCAAGGACGCGCCGAAGCCCCCTGTCGATGCCGATCAGGAGCCGGCTCAGCGCGAGATGCCGTTTGCCGTCGTTGACGGCGAGCCGGTCACCGAGCTGCCCCAGGACCTGTATATCCCGCCGTACGCCCTGCAGGTCTTCCTGGAGGCGTTCGAGGGGCCCCTGGACCTGCTCCTGTACCTCATCCGACGCCAGAACATCGATATTCTGGACATCCCGATTGCAGAGATCACCCGCCAGTACGTCGAGTACATCGAGCTCATGAACGAGCTGCAACTCGAGCTGGCCGGCGAATACCTGCTGATGGCCGCAATGCTGGCTGAGATCAAGTCTCGCATGCTCTTGCCACGGCCGGAGGCCGAAGAGGAGGAAGAGGACGATCCACGGGCCGAACTCGTGCGCCGCTTGCAGGAGTACGAACGCTTCAAGAAGGCAGCGGAGGATCTCGGCGATCTGCCGCGCCTCGAACGCGATACGTTTGTAGCGACAGCGGATGCTCCGGAACGGAAGGTAGTCACGCAGCTGCCGGACGTCACCTTGAAGGAGCTCCTGGTTGCCTTCCACACGGTGCTCAAGCGCGCCGAGATGTTCTCCAATCTGCATGTGCAACGTGAGCCGCTGTCAGTTCGACAGCGCATGTCGGAAATTCTGTCGCGGGTGAAGGCGAACGCCTTTTCGTCGTTTTCCGACCTGTTCGACCCGGAAGAGGGCCGCATGGGTGTCGCGGTCACATTCATTGCAATCCTCGAGTTGCTGCGCGAATCAACCATCGAGGTCGTGCAGTCGGAGGCGTACGCACCGTTGCACATACGGGCGGCATCATCTGTCCGCCTGGTGGGCAGTGAGCCGGAATCGGAATCAAACCAGGTTTCATGAGTAGCGCGCGGGCGCTGATGGATATACTCGTATGGACGACAACGAAATCAGACTCTTTATAGAGGCGGCACTTCTTGCAGCGGGTCGGCCGCTGTCGGTTGACCAGATTCATGGGCTGTTCGAGGCGGATGCCGCGCCTGAGAAGCCGGAAATTCGCAAGGCGGTCAAAGGGCTGATCGAGGAATACGAGACGCGTGGCATCACCATTGTCGAAGTTGCGTCAGGCTTCCGTATGCAGATCAAGAGTACGATGGCCGAGCGCCTGCACCGGCTGTGGGAGGAACGTCCGCCGCGTTATTCGCGCGCCCTGTTCGAGACGCTGGCGTTGATTGCCTATCGGCAGCCGATCACGCGGGGCGAGATCGAGGAAATCCGCGGGGTATCCGTAAGCACGAATATCATCCGCTCGATGCTGGAACGTGAGTGGGTGCGCGTGGTGGGTCACCGCGATGTTCCGGGGCGGCCGGCAATGTTCGGCACCACCAAGCAGTTTCTGGACTACTTCGGCTTGAAAAAACTGGACGACCTGCCGCCGCTGGCGGACCTGGCAGATTGGGAGACCCTGCGTGTACAGCTGAATTTGCCGGCGGTCGAAGAGGAACCGGGAGATGAGGCGGTGACCGCGGTCATCACGGATCTGCCGGTACCGGGCCGCTTTGACGATGCGGACGAGCTCGACGACGCGGTTGCGGACGGGTCAGGATCCGACGCCGTCGATCCGGAAGACGCGGAAGCAGAGCGGTCGCCTGGGGCCGACACAGTTACCGCATTGACCGAGGAGCGCGGCTTCGAGGAAATCGTGGCGACGGAATGGCCGGAGCCTGTCGACGCAGACGAATCCGGCGACCTCGACACCGATAAGGACATCGACATCTCCGCCTCCGGCGGCTAACCAGTTCCCGATGACCGAGCGCGTGCAAAAGCTCCTGGCCACCGCCGGGGTCGGCTCGCGTCGCGAGATCGAGCGCTGGATCCGTGACGGGCGCCTGACGATCAACGGCAGCGTCGCGGAGCCGGGAAATCCGGTCTCCGGCAACGAACGCTTCGCTTTGGACGGCCGGCCGCTCTCCGTGAAGGCACGCCGCGAAAGTCATCGGCATATTATCTACAACAAGCCATCCGGTGAAATCACCAGCCGCGCCCGGGAGGAAAACCGCAAGCGGGTGTTCGATGCATTGCCGAAACTCGTCGGCTCTCGCTGGGTGGCAGTAGGCCGGCTCGACCTGAACACCACCGGGCTGCTGTTGTTCACCACGGATGGCACCCTGGCCAATGCGCTCATGCACCCGTCATCGGGCCTCCTGCGGCGCTACGCGGTGCGTGTGCACGGAAATCCGGGCGCCGCGGAGCTGAAGCGGCTGAAGGACGGCATCGATCTTGACGATGGCCATGCCGCGTTTGAGACGGTCGAAAGGGCCGGCGGTGAGGGCAGTAATCGCTGGTTTACTGTGGCCTTGCGCGAGGGCCGCAACCGCGAGGTGAGGCGACTGTTTGCAGCGATCGGCTACGA
>JAHHOT010000269.1 GCA_018677555.1 Gammaproteobacteria bacterium
GAATGACATCGAATCGCGAACCTCGGCTGCCGCGGAGCAGGCGGCGGCCCCCTATTATCGCCTTTCCGACGCAACGCTTCGCTGCCTGCTGGGAATGGAGACCGAGCGCCTCAAATACCTGCTGCAAGAATTCATCGCGAAGGAAAAGGGCACCCGTGCGCCGTTCGCGATCACTGCAGTAGAGCGAAACCTGCGCTACGCCTGTGCCGGCATCGAACTGGATCTGCAAATCGATCGGGTCGACCGGCTGGAGGATGGATCAAGCCTGATCATTGACTACAAGACAGGTGCAAGCAAGGGGCTGTTTACGCGACAGGGCGAAATCGTGGAGCTGCAACCCGTCGTTTATTCCTGCGCCTGGCCGGATTCGGTCGGCGGACTTGTTCTCATCAACGTCGACCGCCGGGTAATTTCGTATCGCGGCGCCAGCAAAAGCAGGCAATGGGATCGTCCCGAAATGGAGGACTGGCCAGAGCGGCTGAATGGCTGGCAGCAGCTCGTTCACTCAGCGATGCACAGTATCGCCAAAGGCGACCTGCGGGTGAATCTGAGTCTCGCAACCGACAAGAGCCGTCCGCTGGCGTTGTTGAGCCGCGTCGAGGAGATTCGGCGTGGTTACTGATTTCCCACTGGCGGCGGCCGATTCATCTGCAAGAGAGGCGGCACTCGATACGTCCCGCTCCTACATCGTCCAGGCACCCGCCGGTTCCGGCAAGACCGAACTGCTCATTCAACGCTACCTTAGGCTGTTGGCCACGGTGGAGAATCCGGAAGAGGTACTGGCGATCACGTTTACCGTCAAAGCCGCGGCCGAGATGCGCTTGCGCGTGGTGCACGCGCTGCAGGCAGCGAGGGAAGGGGTTACACCGGAATCGGCGCATGAACGCACGACGTACCTGGCGGCAGTGGCGGTAGTGGCGCGAAGCGAGAAGCTGGGTTGGAAGGTCGTCGAGTCCCCGAGACGCATGCGCATTCAAACGCTGGATGCCTTCAGCGCCGGTATCGCGCGCGCGCTGCCGCTCAGTTCAGGCCTCGGCCCACCGGGCCGCACGGCGGTCGACGAGGAAATGAACGCATTGCACAGGGCCGCAGCCGCCGCAACGCTGGATTGGCTGAGTACGTCGGACCGGCGCAGGAATGACGTTGAAAGCGTGTTGCAGCATCTCGACAATAATACAGCGGCATATGTGTCACATGTGTCCCGCATGCTTGCCGCGCGCGATCAGTGGCTGCCAATGATCGGTGGCTACGAACCCGAACCGGGGGAGACAGGCCACGCACGGCAGCAGATGGAAATCAGCATCGCTGGCGTCGTACAGGATGTTCTCACCGGTGCCGAGCGCCGTTTGCCGCCGGATGCGACAGCCCGCCTGCTTGAACAAGCCCGTTTTGCCGCAAGCAATCTTGCCGCCGGAGAAAACACCGAGCATCCACTCCTGCGCCTGGCCAGCCTCACAGCCATGCCTGCACCCGAGGCCAAACGGTTGCCGGACTGGCGCGCACTGGTGTCGTTGCTTCTGGTTCGTGACGGAAACTGGCGGCGACGCATTGACAAACGTGATGGCTTTCCCGCGACAGCCAAAGACCGGAAGCAGCAGCTGCTCGATCTCATAGAAGAACTGCGTGGCATTGACGGTCTGCATGAGCAATTGCAGCGGATTCCGGATCTGCCCGAATGTACGTATAGCGACGAGCAGTGGCAGGTCTTGTTGTCGTTGTTTTCGGTACTGCGCATCGCAGTGGTCGAGCTACGGCGGCTCTTTGAGGCCAGCGGCGTGACGGATCACACGGAAGTTGCGCTGGCTGCCGGCACTGCCCTGGGAACGGCTGATAGCCCCGGTGAAATGGCAATGATGCTCGACTACCGGATACGCCATTTGCTGGTCGATGAGATGCAGGACACGTCAATGGGCCAGTATCGACTTCTCGAACAACTCACGGAGGGCTGGCAACCCGGCGATGGTCGCACCATCTTCTGCGTTGGAGATCCCATGCAGTCGATTTATCGATTTCGCGATGCGGAGGTCGGGCGATTTCTCCGGGCACAACGACGGGGCCTCGGCAGTGTCCCGGTGGAGACACTTGTCCTGCGACAAAACTTCCGTTCAGGCGAGCACCTGGTGCATTGGTTCAATACGGCATTCGGACAGATAATGCCGGCCAGCGACGACGTAAATAGCGGCGCAATCCGTTACTCGGAATCGATCCCGGTTTCGCCAAATGCAGGGGCGGGACTCGTCGGCGTGCACCCGATCGTTGACGCGACCCCGGAGGACGAGGCCGCAGCGACGGTTGCGTTGCTGAAAGACTGTCACGGGCGCCATCCGCGTGACTCGATTGCGGTACTGGTGCGCAGCCGGACGCACCTCACAGCGTTACTGCCGCAGCTGCGCAACGCCGGACTGGAATACCAGGCAGTCGACATCGACCGGTTGACCGACCTTCCCGAGATCATCGATGTACTCGCGCTGGTCCGCGCATTGAGCCATGAGGGCGATCGTCTGGCCTGGCTGGCTTTGCTACGCAGTCCATGGGTGGGCCTCCGCTGGGCAGACCTGCACGCGCTGGTGCTCAATAACACGGAGAGCACTATTCCGGAATTGCTGAAGGATCCGCAGCGAGTTGCCACACTCAGTCACGATGGCCAGCAACGGCTTCACGCATTTGCACAGCTTGTAGACGTTCACTGCAAAAGAAACGCGGCGTGGTCACTCAGGGAAAGAGCGGAGGCAGCCTGGTTTGCGCTGCGTGGCCCGGCCTCTTTGCAGGATTCGGGGCAGCTCGAAAATGTCTATCGTTTCTTTGACGTCGTTGCCAGTCTGGAAACGGCCGGCACCTTGCCCGATAGCGCAACCCTCGAACGACAACTCGACGGGGTGCGAGTTTCCGCATCGACGGGCACAGACGGAAAAATTCAGATCATGACGATGCACCGGGCAAAAGGCCTGCAGTTTGATCATGTCTTTCTGGTCGGACTCGGGCGCATGCCGCGCTCACGTCAACGACCGGTACTTAGCTGGCTGAATCTGAGCGACGGAGAAGGTAATGATGCCCTCGTGATCAGCCCGGTCGGAGCGCGTTCGGAGGTCGCCAACGATCGCCTGCATCAATACATTGAGTCGGTGGAAAAACAAAAAGACGCTTTCGAGCTGGAACGATTGCTCTACGTCGGCTGTACACGTGCGGTGACGTCCCTGCACCTGGTAGCGAGCGTAAGCCGCAACGCCGACGGCGAGGGCATCAGGTTGCCCGATTCGGGCTCGCTGCTGCGATTGTTGTGGCCGGTCGTATCCGGCGTATTCGAGCAGGCAGCGGAGAGCGCAGCGGTCACAAGCGGCTCCGCGAGCGGCGATGGCGCCAAACTCGTGCAACCGCCGCTGCGTCGATTGCGCGATGCCTGTCAGCTGATGGAACCCGCACCGTTACCGCGACCCGGGACCGACCAGCGAGATGCCGCGGGCGAAGAACCCGTCAGCTACCACTGGGTCGGTGCCGCAGCCCGTCACGCGGGAACAATACTGCACCGGCTGTTGCATCGATCGACGATCGAGCCCGGATCGGTTGAAAGCCTCGGTGGCGAGGAGTTAGCGGTGACGATCGACCGCTGGGCGAGGCAACTGGGCGTTTCGGCCACGCAACTGGATGACGTTCGTCAACGAGTGACGACCGGTTTTCGGCGCACGCTCGAGGATGCCAACGGCCACTGGCTGCTGAACGGACCCGGCGATGCCGAGTACGCCCTGACGGGCAAACACAACGGACAGCTGCATTCAGTGGTGATCGATCGTGTGCGGATCGACGAAAACGGCAACCACTGGATTGTCGATTACAAGAGCAGCACACACGAGGGCGGCGATCTGCGGGGGTTTTTGCAACAGGAATCCGAACGTCACCGGGAGCAGTTACGCTTGTACAAGGACATTTACTCGAAAACGACAAACGATCCGGTCAGGACGGCACTCTATTTTCCCATGCTGCAGCGTTTGCTCGAAGTGGATGTGGATAGTGGCGACGCAAATTTGCGCGCGCGCCTATAGCTGGCCCTCGATTCGAAACTCTCGCATTCCTTGCGCATCGGCGGATCCGAGCATTTCGATCTGGCGGCTCAACGTGGCCGGCGTATCCGGTCTCAGGCCGACCTGGCCAATGAGGGAATAGGCCCGTTGCGGCGTCAGCTGCAGTTCGCCGGTCACGGCGAGAACGCCGCCAACGTCGCGTACGATGCCACGGACACCGCGCTCGTCGCTGGTAAAGTTCGCCTCGTAGTTGCCGATTGGCGATGGCGACAGGGCGGCAGCCGACAGTCCGGACAGTGACACTGTTCCGTCCACCTTGGTGGGAAACCCGTCCTCGAGCACGACACTGGTGAGCTGCAGATTGAGATTGCCTTGCATACCCCGCAGCGGCGGCACGCTGGCGTGCAACAGATTGACCGGAATGGTGCCGGCGATGTCGGAGAGATATACCGTCCCGGCTGGAGACACTGCGACATCTGCGTCCATGAAGCCGGCTGCGGGATCAAAGCGGGTGGCAAAGGCCAGTTTCCCGGTAAAAACACTGAGCGGTTTGAGCTGCCACGAAATGTCGCGCATGTACATTCCGCTCGCCAGCCCTTCCGCGGCGGTCCCGTTCCAGATGGTACCGCTAACGCCGCCCAGCTGAAGTCCGGGCGGCTTGAGCCAGTTATACGCCGTTCGGGCGGGAAACAGGGCGACGGCGGCGACAGCGAAGGCGAGAACGCCAAGTACGACGAAACGCTTGTTCACGCTTAGCGCTCCAGTGTGAGCGTGGAGTTGACGCGGCCCTTCATTTCTGACGACGTTGCGGAGAAGTTTGCGGTCTGGACGCGCAGACCGTCATTGCTGTTCAGCGCACCGAGCCAAAGAATCAAATCATCAAACGCGGCACTTTCGAATTGCACGCGCACACTGTTGCTTCCGGTTGGCTGGCTGCGTTGCAGGGCATTTGCCAGGCCATGCTCACGCACCGTGCGGTCGACAATAACCACGAGCGACTCGTTGCTGATCGTGCGCGGACCGCTTTGTGTTTGCAGTTTGCCAACGATAGGACGAAGCTGTGCGAGTTGCTCCGACCAGATTTCAACGGATGTCGCCAGCGATTTCTGACTCTTGGCAATAGGCATCCAGACAGCCAGATAAAAAAGAGCAAGCACCAGCAGGACTGCAGCTGTCACTACAAACATGCGCTCTCGCTCCTGCAACGAGTCAAACCAGTCCCTCATCGATTGAGCGCCTCGATCTGAATTTGACTATTCACCGATTCTCCTTGCTGTTCGGCAGACTGAATGGTCGCATTGAACCTGCCGGTATCCGCCACGATTTGCTGTATCCCGTCGAGCGTAGTCACGTCGGGTGCAGACAGTCGGACATTGACGATGCCGGAGCGGTAGCTGACCGCCTCGACCGCCACGGTAGAATGCTCGCTCGTGGCGCGACTGAAGCTTTCCATGGTCTGTAGGAAGACCGGCGGAGCGCCCGGCGTCCCGACCTGGTTCCGGAGCGAGCCGACGAATCGGGCCGGATCCGTGACCATCGCTGCGCCCGGACGGATTTTATGGACCTCACTCATGAACTGTTCCTGGAGCGTTGCCAGCTCGCTTTTCAACGCGATGTAGTTTGCGCCCCGTGCAGCAAGTACGGTCACACCCAGCGCCAGCAGCAGTATTGCAGCGTTACGCCAGGGTCGAATAATTCCCGCATAGTCTGTGCTGGCGCCATAGTCGCCTTGCAGCAGGTTTATGCCGGCGCCCGTTGCGACTGTCACCGCCATTCTTGGTACGACGCCGTCGGGCAGAACTTTGATATCGAGACTGTCGAGTTCGTGGCGTAGTGCGATCCAGTCGTGCTTGAAGCGTTCTTCGTCGCCTGAATCGCAATACACCAGCACATGACGCGGCAGTCGCGGAGTGTCACTTTCCTCGTCAGACTCGGTGCCGTCATCCAGCGCGCCGATTGCCGCAAGCGCGTCTCCCGGGCTCACCCCCTGCATCACGAGTTCGACGTCGGCGCCGTCGTTGATGATGATCTCGTCGCCCGCAATAAGTATGCTTATCGTTCCCGGTATGCGAGCAAGCCCGTGTATGTCGGCGACAATCGCGGTGGGTTCGATGCCTGCGGCGGCGAGCCGCTGCAGCCACTCATCCATCTTTGAGCGATTAACAACGGCGGCCGGAATCTTGCCGCTGCTGCGGCGCTCACCGGCGGCAAAATGCAGGTGCTCCACGTCGTCGGCAAGAAACTCTTCGAGCGCGTAGGGGAGCATTTGCTGCAGCTTTGCACGCCCACGCACTGGCAGGTCTACTGTCGTGGTCAGGACCTCGGTGCTCGGCACCAGCACGATCAGGTCACGGCTACCGATGTCGCCGCGTGCCTGCTCCAACGGACCCATGACCGGTGGGCTGCGGCGCGCCCCGCTGGAATCCACCGCAATCCAGTGGGCGGCATCGCCCTCGGTATCGCTCAGTCGTAGGACCAGAGATTCGCTCATGTCAGATCGTTCCCAGGCTGCGCAGGATGGGCGTAACGTCTCCCTGTGGAGAACGCTGCAAGACGCTGTATAGCGTGATTCTCACCGTATCAATCCGCACGACCACCTGCAATTGAAAAAACTCGGTGCTGTCCGTTAACGTATTTAACATATCCGGGTCGACCAATGATGAGAACGTGTTCTGATAATCCGCAAATCCAGCCACCTCGCGCTCGATGACCAGGCCTTCAACGTCTGAATCGCGAAGATTTTCGTCCAGCGACTGCAACACCGCCGGCAGTGCCGTATTGACGTTGATTGTTGTAGGACCCGGCAGCGCAGCAAGCAATGGCGAGAGGATGTTGAACGTCTGCTTGTCCATGCCCTCGAGCGCTGCAAGTTCACTAACGCTGGTCAGGAACTGGTCCGCACTCCGGTAGGGCGGCAGCATTGCCGTGTAAATAGGGTCTTCGGCGCCGTCCGGAAACGACGCATCCTGGTCACCATCCAGCCAGTCGACGGCGAGGCCGGCAAAACGCGGGTCGAGACCGTTCATTTCGAGCAGTCGGCGAAACTGTTCCAGGGCCTGCGTGTTGACTTCGCCGTTATTGCCGACCAGGTTGTTGATGTTGAATCGACCTTGCAGATCCTCGAGCCGCCCGAAGACCTCGCCGCCGTCGATCGGCAATCCTGGCAAATCGCTGGCCCATATTTCGCCGAGATGGTCCGTTTCGGTGTCCTGCAAATCGGTCCGCAAAATCGATGACACCCAGCTCTCGGCCCCAAGGGCAACCTGGATTGCCTGATCGCGATTCAATTGCACCATCGTCCGTCGAACGTCGATTGCATTGTCCCAGGAAAGATTGGTCGCAACGATGCTGGCCAGGGCCGTGATGAGCATGGCCGTGATAAGAGCGACACCGCGGTTGCGCTCCCGGTGATTCACGGGGTCACCTCGATGGTTCGGGTAATTTCGCCTTCATCGACCAGCGACAATACGAACTGCACAGCGCGTGGACGTTGCCTGGCACCAGCTGGCCCAACGAGGCCCTGTGCGGGCCATTGGTCGCTCCATTCCCCGTTCGCCTGCAGGAAGATGAAAGTGATGCTCAGCACGTCGTCCAGTAGTTCCACGGCAATGGGCTCGTTGGACAACGTGCGATCGAGAACGCGCCAGTGGTAACGAACGAGTTTGTCTTCTTCGATGCGATAGGCGGCGCGCTGCAGCGTGCTGCGTGGCAGCACCGCCGGATTGCTCCAGCCGCCGGATGTCATTTCGATCGCGAATCCGGATTGAAAACTCGTGCTGAGTGCCGGACCGAAACTACCCGACAATTCACTGCGCACGGGCCGCGGTGCAAGCAACATGAAGTCCTGGCTCAGCTGGCGCACGGTGCGCTGAATAGCCTGCAGGCGGTCCATGCGCTCGTTGAGCATGTCAGCACTGTTAAGCGTCTGGCCGAGCGCGCCGTAGCCGAGCGCGGCAATAACGGCAAACACGGCAATGGCCACCAGTATCTCGATGAGCGTGAACGCGGATTGTGTTCGTGAGGCGGGCATCAGCTGTCGTCTTCGTCGCCGGGATCGGACAGACCCGGCCCGCCCTGGCTCCAGATGAGGTTGCCATTGCCCGGAATCACCGGCTCGCCGATGAAACCGGTTACGGTCCGGATAGTATCGTCGCTGCCGGCCAGAGAAACCTCGACGTCAACCCGAAACAGGTTCTCCACGCCCGTTTCAGAAACGTCCGCACGCCAGGTCCAGTCGGTATTGGCGTAGCGAACCTCTCCGCTGCTTGTATCGACCTCCGGGATGATGTTCTCGAGCCGCATTTCCGCGATTCGGTTTTGCGCGATCCAGCTTGCGTAAGTGCGCTGCTGGATCGTCGTTGCAGCGTCGACCATCTGGCTAACGGACGCGCCAACCGCGGCAAGGCCTATCGATACGATTACCAGGGCGACCATCACCTCGATCAGCGTGAATCCGGTCTGCTGTGGGCGTTCAGAAGGTCTCATCATCGCTGCTCTGCATCTCCATTTCGCCCGCAGGTGACAGGGACACGAGCACTGAGCGCTGGTCGGTGTCACGAATGATTCGAATGTCGAACGGCGTGATTTCACCGCTCGACATGATCATCAGATGCGGCTGGTAGTCGTCGCTGTAGTCCCGCTCTGTGGGATCCTCGGGAACCGTCATGTCGGCTGGCGCTTCGGCCAACAGCACGTTGCGATCCTCCAGCGCCAGTTCGAATTCCATGTCGTCGCCGAGACTGCGCGGCCGCAGCAGGTCGTCGCCGATTATTTCCGCCCATTGCAACAGTATCGGGTCGAACTCGACAAAACGGTAGCCGGTCCGCATGAGCTCCACGCCGTACTCCCGTCCCTGCATTTGCGCCTCGTCGGAGGCCATCTCGATCAGCGTCGACAGGCGCAGGGCCTGCTGGCGTATCGCACGATCGTCGCGCACTACACCGACCGAGAGAACAGCGATGGAAATAAAGATGCCGATGATTACCATCACCACCATTATTTCGATGAGAGTGAAGCCGCTCCGTTTGTCGACGAAGCCTGGTGAGGAGCAGCAGGCGGGAGTCATGAGTGGGACTATTCGATAGTCCAGTTGCCGATATCGGCATCGACGCCTTCACCGCCAGGCGCGCCGTCGCGCCCGTAGGTGAATATATCGACCTCACCATTCACACCGGGACTCGCATACTCGTAAGGTTTCCCCCACGGGTCTTTCGGTATATTCGGCAGGTAACCCCCAGGTCGCCAGTTCTTGATATTCGGGTCCGCTGGTTTGGTGACCAACGCATCGATACCCTGTTCCGTCGTCGGATAGTTGTAGTTGTCGAGCCGATAGAATTTCAGCGCGCTATCGATGGCCCGCAGATCCTGCCGCACCTTTTCCTGCTGTGCCTTGTCCACGTTGCCCAATACGTTGGGCGCAACGATGGCTGCAAGAATCCCGAGGATCACGATGACGACCATGATTTCAATCAGCGTGAACCCTTCCTGGTCCCGCAGTCCACGGCTGCTGCAGCCGTGTTTATCTAATCTGATGTTCAAAAATCTGCTCCGCATGGGCGTAGTCGCGGCGGTGCACGCCGCGTTGACTCTGAATCTGGATAAACGTCAGTATATCAAACATGGGGTTAGGCGAAGTTCATGAATCGGGTCAAATGCAGAATATGAGACGTATTTCCGCATGGTTCGTGCCGGCGGCGGCAGGCCTGGTTTGTCTGGTTATCAGCCTCGCGGGCGAGCGTGGTCGTGTCCTGTTGCGTTACGACCGCGAGGCAATTGCAGATGGTGAGGCGTGGCGGCTGCTGACCGGACATTTCACCCACCTGGGCATTACCCATATGCTGTTGAATGTAGCCGGGTTGTTGCTTGTCTGGCTGCTCGTTGGCCTGCGATGTTCCAGTCGACAGTGGATCCTGATTGCGCTGATGACTATTGCCGGCATCAATAGCGGCTTCTGGTTTATCGACCTGCAGCTCAAATGGTATGTCGGTCTGTCCGGTTTGCTGCATGGGCTACTCGTTGCCGGCGCGCTGGCAGGTATGGCCCGGGTTCGGACGGAGTCGCTGATCATTCTTGCTGCGGTAGGATTGAAGCTCGTCTGGGAACAGCTGGCCGGCCCGTTACCCGGATCGGAAGCGAGCGCGGGGGGAAACGTGATCGTCAATGCCCATCTTTACGGTGCGCTGGCGGGGGCCGCGGCTGCGGCGTTCATCGGTCATAGTGCCCGATCCACCCCGGCTATATAATGGCCGAGCCGCAAGAATAAGAAATCGGAGAAAGGCGTGACAATTGCATTCGTATTCCCGGGGCAGGGATCCCAATCCATCGGCATGCTTGCGGACCTCGCCAGCGACAATGCACAAGTCGGTGAGGTGTTCACCGAGGCTGCCGACGTCCTGGGTTATGACCTGTGGAATATCGTGCAAAACGGGCCGGCCGAGCGGCTCAACGACACGGTCGTGACGCAGCCCGCGATGCTGGCTGCCGGTGTGGCTATCTGGAGAACCTGGTTGTCGACGGGCGGGGCTGAACCTGCGCTCATGGCCGGTCACAGTCTCGGCGAATACTCGGCGTTGGTCTGTGCAGGATCATTGTCGTTTTCCTCGGCAATGGAACTGGTTAAACAGCGATCGCAGCTGATGGCCGATGCAGTGCCGGCCGGGGACGGCGCGATGGCGGCCGTGCTGGGGATGGAAGACGAGGCGGTCATCCAGGTATGCGCGGCGGTTTCCGGCACTGGCGTATGTGAAGCGGTGAATTTCAATTCGCCCGGGCAGGTGGTTATAGCGGGGCATCGCGAAGCGGTCGAGCAGGCGGTTGCAGAGGCCAAGGAACAGGGTGCACGGCGGGCAATAGTGCTGCCAGTCAGTGTGCCTTCGCATTCGTCCCTGATGCAGGGGGCGGGGAAAGAGCTGGCTGGTCACCTGGACAAAACGGAGTTCGCGGTGCCGACGATCCCCGTTGTGAGCAGCATCAATGCAGAAATCTACCGGGATGCCGAACAGATTCGCCGCCAGCTCAGTGAACAGGTGTTTCGCCCGGTGCGCTGGGTGGAGACAATTAACGCGATGACGGCTCGGGGCGCGTCCCGTTTCGTCGAGTGTGGACCCGGCAAAGTATTGACGGGACTGACCAGGCGGATCGATCGCTCACTTTCAGGTATTTGCGTCGAATCGCCGGCTACGCTGGCGAAAGCGCAAGAATAAGCAGCCCGGCGGGGCGAGACAAAGGAAAACGAACATGAGCGGAGTATTCAGCGCTGGGCTACTGGATGGAAAGGTTGCGCTGGTCACCGGCGCGAGTCGCGGCATCGGTGCGGCGATCGCCCATTCTCTTGCGGAATGCGGCGCCACGGTAGTAGGGACTGCAACGAGTGATGGCGGCGCTCGGGCAATAAGCGACGGGCTCGGCGGACGCGGACGGGGTATCGCGCTGGACATCTCGCACGACGCATCCGTTGCTGCCGCTTTCAGCGAGCTGCAGAAAAATGAAGGTGCACCGACGATCGTTGTCAACAACGCCGGGATCACACGCGACAACCTGCTGATGCGAATGAAACCCGAAGAATGGGCGGACGTTATCGAAACCAACTTGTCCGGTGTGTTCCGCGTGTGCAAAGCCAGCCTGCGCGGCATGATGAAGGCGCGCTACGGGCGCATCGTGAATATCGCATCGGTGATCGGCGTCATGGGCAATGCGGGCCAGGCGAACTACGCGGCGGCGAAAGCCGGAATCATCGGGTTTTCCAAATCGCTCGCGCGGGAAGTCGGGTCGAGAAACATCACCGTCAACGTCGTGGCGCCCGGATTCATAGATACGGACATGACGCGCGTTCTACCGGAGGCACAACGTGATGCGATGCTGGCGCAGGTGCCGCTGGGCCGGCTTGGCGACGTCGCCGACATCGCCGGCGCCGTGGCCTTCCTTGCATCGGATGCCGCCGCGTACGTCACCGGCGAAACACTGCACGTAAACGGTGGCATGTTGATGGATTGATCGGCTGCCAGGAAGCCCCCGGAGACTGTAGAATGCCTTGTTGCTTTCACATACAATACCGTGCCACGGCGTTGTCGGGTGCGAAATATCAATGACTTACGCGCCCGGGCGCGACAGACAACGCGCCAGATTACGACACGAGCCAGCCACCAGGCGCAGATTTCAGGCGCTGGTGTCGACCCGGAGCGGTTTACAAACGTCTCTTCTGAGGAGAAGTGAGCACAATGAGCAGTATTGAAGAACAGGTAAAGAGCATCGTCGCCGAGCAACTTGGTGTTAAAGAGGATGAAGTTACCAACGATGCATCTTTCGTGGACGATCTTGGTGCCGACTCTCTCGACACCGTGGAACTCGTCATGGCGCTCGAGGAGGAATTTGAAACCGAGATTCCCGATGAAGAGGCCGAGAAAATAACCACGGTCCAGCAGGCGATTGACTTCGTTACCGCCCGCAAGAGCGACTGATCACCCTGTGGAGCGTGGCGGAACAAGCTGCCACGCCCACCTGATTCCAACCACTTCGATGCTGGCAATTCTGCCATCAGCTAAAGCGGAAAAACCTTGAGCAAACGTCGTGTAGTCGTTACCGGCATGGGTATCGTCTCCCCTGTCGGCAGTACGTTGCAGGATGCCTGGCGAAATATTCGCGAGGGAAATTCCGGCATTTCGCTCCTGTCCGAGTTCGATACCAGCGGCTTCGCCACGCGGATGGCAGGCACCGTCAGCGGCTTTGACGTTGCGAACTACCTGGCAGCGAAAGATTCACGGAAGATGGATCGCTTCATGCATTACGGCATCGCCGCCAGCGTTGACGCATTGAAGGATTCGGGTCTGGAAATCACGGAAGCGAACGGGAATCGCGTCGGCGTTGCGATGGGGGCCGGTATCGGCGGCCTCGAAACTATCGAAGCCAACCACGACCGGTTTCTGGCGGGTGGTCCCCGCAAGGTTTCGCCGTTTTTCATACCCGGAAGCATCGTCAACATGATCTCGGGGCATGTCAGCATGATGCATCAGATCACCGGCCCCAATATTGCGATCGTCACAGCCTGCACGACGTCCACTCATTGTATTGGCATCGCCGCGCGCACAGTTGCTTACGGCGACGCAGATGTCATGCTCGCCGGTGGTGCGGAGCATGCAACGACGCCGCTGGCCATTGGTGGTTTTTGTTCCGCGCGTGCCATGTCCACCCGCAATGACGAGCCCGAAAAAGCCAGCCGTCCGTTCGACAAGGACCGCGACGGCTTCGTACTGAGCAACGGCGCCGGATGTGTCGTCCTCGAGGAGCTGGAGCACGCCAGGGCACGCGGTGCGCAGATATACGCAGAAGTCGCCGGCTTCGGCATGAGCGGGGATGCATTCCACATCACGTTGCCGCCCCCAGACGGCGAGGGCGCCCGTAAATGCATGGTAGCCGCCATGGCGGATGCGGGTATCGATCCGGCCGATGTCGACTATCTGAACGCGCACGGTACCTCGACGCCCGCAGGGGACGTCGGCGAGACGGTCGGCATCAAGCGAGCGTTTGGCGATGCAAGCAAGTCACTCGCGGTAAGCTCCACGAAATCCGTGACCGGCCACATGCTGGGGGCCGCCGGAGTTGCCGAGGCCATTTTCTCGGTGATGGCGATTCGCGACCAGGTGCTGCCTCCCACCATCAATCTGGACTCGCCGGATCCGGAATGCGATCTTGACTACGTGCCTAACGTCGCAAGAGACGCAACCGTTCGAACCGTGGTGTCCAACTCCTTCGGTTTCGGCGGCACCAACGGCAGCCTGGTTTTTCGCGCGCTGGGCTGACCCGGCATCTGCCATCGGCAGAGCCCGTTTTGACCAATTTTCCGGTGTCCCTACGCAGATACCGCGACATATAATTGCAACGATGTTTATGCCGGCCCCCTGTCCAGATACTCGATGAACCGATTTACCAGCCTGTTGATTATCGTGCTTGCGCTTGCTGTCGTACTGGCCGGCGCCGGTATCGCCGCGGGTAATCGGTTTCTCGATGCGCCGCTGTCGCTCGACGGTCCCGAGGTTTATTACGAAATCCGCCAGGGCGTTCCGTTTGCAACCGTCTCCGCAGAACTTGCGCAACTGGGGATGATCGACCGGCCGGACTGGTTCCGCTGGTATGCGCGTTTGAGCGGTAAAGCGCAGAAGGTACGCGCCGGTGAATATACGGTCAGCAGCGGCACGACGGCGCGTCAGTTGCTGGACCAGTTCGTCGCCGGCGATGTTCGCCAGTATTCGTTCACGATCGTCGAAGGCTGGAATTTTCGTGAGCTGATGTCCGCGCTGGAAAGTGACGAACATATCGTGTCGACGGTATCGGCCGACGACTGGCCGGCCGTGCTGGAATCACTCGGCGCCGACGCATCTTTCCCGGAAGGCCTGTTCCTGCCGGAAACCTATCATTTCCCGAAGGGAACCAGTGACGTCGATGTGCTCCGGCAAGCATTAGACCTGCAACGAAAGGCACTGACGGAGGAATGGGCGTCGCGTGCAGCCGGATTGCCGCTACAAAGCCCCTACGAGGCGCTGGTGCTGGCATCGATCATCGAAAAGGAGACGGCCAAGGTGGACGAGCGGGCCCGCATTGCTGGCGTATTCGTGCGTCGACTGCAAAAAAACATGCGATTGCAGACCGACCCAACGGTGATCTACGGCGTCGGCGAGAATTTCGACGGCAACCTGACGCGCAGGCACCTGCGAACCGATACGCCATACAACACGTATACCCGGCACGGCCTGCCACCGACCCCAATCGCGATGCCCGGCCGTGCCGCCATTCACGCAGCCCTGAACCCCGAGGATGGCACGGAGCTGTATTTCGTCGCCACCGGACTTGGCGATGGCAGCCATGCGTTCTCGGAAACAAAGGACCAGCATGACGCCGCCGTGCAACGTTATCTGGCGCGGCAAAGGGCGACCAGGGCCAACAGCCAGGGAAAACCATGACACGGGGTCGATTTATCACCGTGGAGGGCATCGAAGGTGTCGGTAAATCCACCAACATGACCTTCATCGCCACTATGCTCGACGAATCAGGCATACCCGTCCTGCGCAGTCGTGAGCCTGGCGGCACGCCGACGGCGGAGCGGATCCGTGAAATCCTGCTCGAGCATGGGGACGAGCCCATGCCGCCCATCGCAGAAATGTTGCTATTTTTCGCATCGCGCTCATTGCACCTCGAAAACGCGATCAGGCCGGCGCTGGCCGCAGGGACGTGGGTGCTTTGCGATCGCTTTACCGATGCCAGCCGGGCTTACCAGGGGATAGCACGCCAGCTGGGCCTCGAACGTATTGACACGCTGGCAGACTGGGTGCATGACGGCCTCGAGCCGGATCTCACGCTGTTGCTGGACGCGCCATCCGCGGTTGGACTATCGCGTGCCGGCCGACGGGGTCAGGCGGACCGCATGGAAAGTGAAACGGAGAGCTTTTACGAGCGAGCACGCGAGGCCTATCTGCAGCTGGCCCGGGAAAACCCGCAGCGTTTTCGGGTGATCGACGCCGCGCAGCCGCTCAAATCAGTACAGGCAGCAATCGCCGAAATGGTCCGGGGCCTTATTGAGAAGTCACATCAATAATAGTTGGTATATCACTAATAAATATGGAAATAGATTGGCTCAAATCATTGGCGAGTAGCTGGGCACAACAGCTTGACGAGGGCCGCCTGCCGCACGCCGTGTTGTTGCAGGGATCGCGCGGCGTTGGCAAGCGCTCGGCGGCTGCCTGGATGGCGCGGCGTTACCTGGCGCAGCCTGCCGGTGAATTGCCGGTTTTCCCGCTGCAGGTGCCGGAGCACCCCGATCTGCGCTGGATCGCCATCCCGGAGGACAGGAAGAGCATTGGCATTGACCAGATTCGGGAACTGGTCGCGGACATCCATCTCACAAGCCATGCCGGTGCCGGCAAGGCGGCCGTCGTCGAGCCCGCCGATGCCATGACCGTCAGTGCAGCGAACAGCCTGCTCAAGACGCTCGAGGAGCCGCCCGGCGATGCCTTGCTGATACTGATAGCCGATCGTACCGTCAACCTGCCGGCGACCATCCTGAGTCGCTGCCGGCGCATCAGCGTGCCGCTGCCATCCGAGGCGGCCAGCATCGCCTGGCTCAACCGGCTTCGACCAGCGGACAACTGGAGTGCTGCGCTGGCTGTCGCCGGCCAGGCGCCAATCGCGGCCGTCATGCTGCAGGACCGCCTGGGCGAGGTGGACGAGATGGCGCGGGATTTTGCCGCGCTGGGCGAGCGCCGCGCTGCACCGCTCGAGATCGCGGCACGCTGGGCGAGCCGGGAACCCGAGTTCGTATTCGGCTGGCTGGCGCAGGAGGTGCAGACGGTCGTCTACACGCTGTGCGCGGGCCGTGCGCGCAAAGTCGCTGGTGGCACCGCTGAATCTGTGCTGAAACGCATAGACAGGCGAAATCTGTTCTGTTATCTAGACATAATCAACCGGTTGCGCGCGCAGACTCCGGGCTCATTCAACGTCCAGCTGGCACTCGAGTCATTGCTGATCGATTGGGCCGAGGGCCTGGAAAATTGTGCCGACCGGGTTATTGCGACACCGTTGGGACTGAGGTAACACGAATGACCAAGCCTGGACTGCTGACACTGACGATCAAGGACAAGAGCGCGCTTTACCTTGCGTATATGCCGTTTGTCGTCAATGGAGGTCTGTTCATTCCGACCAATAGCTCGTATCGCCTCGGTGACGAAGTTTTCATGTTGCTCAATCTGATGGGTGAAGACGAGAAAATCCCGGTTGCCGGAACCGTGATCTGGATGACGCCAAAGGGTGCGCAGGGCAAGCGCACCGCCGGGATAGGGGTGCAGTTCAGCGACCAGGACCAGGGCAATACGCAGAAGAAAATCGAAACCTACCTGGCAGGCGCTTTGGGCGGCGATAAACCGACCCACACGATGTAACCTCGCAGTTGGCCGCTAGGCCGTATTGATCCCGCCCTTCAGAACATAGGCCTGATAGCCACGCTCACTCAGGATGTATGCACCCGCGGAGCTGCGTCGCCCGGTGTCGCAACACACGACATACGGCGTATCCGTGTCGAGTGTGCTGATCTTCAGGCGAATGAAGTAGAGGGGGATGTTGATTGCCCCGTCCTGGTGATGGTTCTCGTACTCGCTCGGCAGGCGGACGTCGAGCCATAGGCCGCCATTCTGGATAATTTTCTCGGCTTGCTCCAGGTCCACCCAGTCGAGCATCGGCTCGTTCAGCAGCCGGTTGAAGTCGTCTTTGCCCAGGCGCATGACCGAGCCGTCCGATGCCATCGTCACGGTGGCGTTTCGCTTGGCATCGGAAATCAGCGCTTCCTCGCCGAAGGTGTCGCCAACGTTGAGTTCGGCCAGCTTGATGCCATCTTTGTTTAGCGGCGTTTCCCGGGTCACCAGGCATTTGCCACGTGTCAGGACGTAGAAATAGTCCCCGTCCGCTCCCTGCTTGAGCACCACATCGCCGGACTTGTAGTTAATCTGCTGCATCCGCATGAAGATTGCCTGGATGTTGGCGGGCGGAATCTTGTGGAACGCTTTGGTCTGCAGCAGGGTGGTCATCCAGTCATCGCCACCGACGTCGGACGAACCCTGCAACTCGGAAACCTCATAGGACCCGGTCTGGTCCCAGGTCAGCATCACGTCGAGCAGATCGCTGTCGATCGACAGATACTGAACCCGGTCCTGCGCTTTCGCCGTGTGGCGACGCGGCACAACGGGAGAGACAGGATTGCGAGCCTGGTCGCTGCCTCCTTCTATTACCTGCTCGGTTTCGCCATTGTCCTGCAAAGCGAGCTTGCCGGAAACGACATACACGGTTCGCTTCTCAGTATCGCCCTCCTTGAACAGTATCTGGCCGGGCGACAGCTCCCGAATCTGCACTTTTTTGGCAAGCGCAGCGAGATTGTCCCGTTTCAATCCGTCAAGGGGCGAGAAGTTTTTGAGCAGGTCCGTACTCAGTAGCTGCTCATCGCTCATGTTTCATCCTGTCAGTGCCCGTCCACGAGTCCTGCTGCGCGTGACCGGAATTCCGTAACCGGCATGATTAGCGCGCATAAACCCTTATTCTACCTTCAATTTGTCGGCTTCCGATACCGCCGGCGGCGTGCACCGTGAAGCGGCGCACAGTTTGCCGATGTCGAACGCCGTAGGCAACCGGCGCAATCGGGGTTGCGTTCAGGCGAATGTCTGCCATCCCTCGTGCGGCCTGTAGCGGTCGCCGTGCTGCCCGGCAAAAGCCTCCAGGCGGGCGACGACGTCGTCCACACCCCGGTCACGGGCATACTGCAGCGGACCCCCGCGAAACGGCGCGAACCCGGTGCCGAATATGACGCCGGCATCCAGCAGATCGGCATCGGACACGACTCGCTCGTGCAGGCAGGCGACCGACTCGTTGACCATCGGCAGCAGCAACCGGTCGATCACGTCCGCGGGCGCCGAATCGGCCCGTGGCGGTTTTACCGCCTTGCCGTCCTCCCAGCGGTAGAATCCCTGGCCGGATTTGCGCCCCAGCATGCCTTTATCGACCATCTCGGCGATTTGCCCGGGTACCGGTTTATCGAACGCAGCACCGAGTATTTTGGACACGTGCAGAACTACGTCGAGCCCCACGCTGTCGACCAGTTCCACGGGGCCCATCGGCATGCCGAAATCCTCGGCCGCCCTGTCGATGTCGGGCAACGCTACACCGGCCTCGGCGAGATGTAACGCTTCACCCATGTAAGGCGACAGCACGCGATTGACCACGAAACCGGGTGCGCTGCTGCACTCCAGTGGCAACTTGCCGATACCCTTGACGAACGCGAACGCCATGTCGAGAACGGCCTGGTCCGTGTCGTCGCAGCGTATGACCTCGACCAGCGGCAATTGTGCGACGGGGTTGAAAAAATGCAGCCCAAGGAATCTGCGTGGCTGGCGCAGGTCCTGCCGCAGACTTTCCAGCCGAATGCTCGACGTATTGGTAGCCAGCACCGCATCGCTGCGCATGGACGCTTCTACAGTTTCGTACAGAGCCCGCTTGGCATCGAGATCCTCGAAAATGGCTTCGATGATGAGGTCGGCATCGGCAATTCCGTCGCCGCTCACGTCAGCGCGCAGGCGCGCACGGGTGTCGCGGCGCCGCCCATCGTCGCGTATCCGCTTCGAAAACAGTTTGTCCGCCCGTTGCAGCGCGGGATCGATGTATTTAGTGGCACGATCCTGCAGAGTGACGTCGAGGCCCCGGTACGCGCACCAGGCTGCAATATCGCCACCCATGACGCCGGCACCTACGACATGCACCCGCTTGAGCTTGCGCGGCGGCTTGCTTCCCTGGCCCTTCAGGCGGTTCTGCAGGAAGAACACCCTGACGAGGTTTCGTGACGTGTCGCCAACCATGAGGTTGGCCATCGAGCGGGCTTCTTCGACGTAACCGTTCGATGCCGACGCGCCGAATTTCTGCCAAAGATCCACGATGGCGTACGGGGCAGGGTAGTGATCCTTGCGTGCTTTGGCGGCAACTTGCTTGCGCAGCATGTTGGCGACGAAAGGCCGTAGCGGTTTGAGATTGAGCAGGCGATCCACGAACCCGGCCTTGGAGCGCGGCGCACTTGCAGCGATCATTTCCCGCGCGGCATCACGCCATTGGCCGGCGGATGCGATTTGGTCGACCAGCCCGATTCGCTGGCCCTTTGCCACGGTCACCGGTTTGCCGGTCAGCATCATCGGCATTGCCTGGCGCACGCCCGCGATTGCAACGGCCCGGACCGTGCCGCCGAAGCCCGGATGCAGGCCAAGCTGCACCTCCGGAAGGCCGAGGATCGGTTTTTCGTTCTCCAGGGCAAGACGATAGTGGCAGGCCATGGCGAGTTCCAGGCCGCCGCCAAGCGCAAAACCGTTGATGACGGCGACACTGGGACAGCGCAGGTTTTCGATGTCGTCCAGGACCCGCTGCCCGAGTCGCATGGCCTCGAAGGCCTGTTCCGCCGACGTCAGGTCAACAAACTCGTTGATGTCTGCGCCCATGACGAAGCCGTTTTCCTTGCCGGACCAGATGACCAGCCCGGCCGGTGGATGAGTGGCGAGCGGATCGAGAATCTGCTTGAGTTGCCACAGGACCGTGCCGGAAAGCACGTTTGCACTGGCGTCGGCCTTGTCGATGCACAGCCACAAAATGCCGTTCGAATCGGTTTCCTGACGCCAATGGTCCGGGCCGCCGGAAAGTTCCTGTTGAAGTTTGTCGTCAGTCATGGGTATCCGCGTTCAGTGGTTGGCGGGGTCATGCCACTTCGAAATCACAGACCAGTGGCAGGTGGTCGGAAAATCGTACCTGGGGTACGTCAAAACCGGTCACCTTGATGCCATCCTGGCAGAGAATGAAATCAAGCTCCTTGCGTGGCGACCGGCTGGGATAGGAGGGCAGGCTTTCCGTGTTGGCGCTGGTCAGCCCCGCCGCTTTCATAAACAGGTAAATCTCGTTTTCGCCCCAGAACGTGTTGAAATCGCCGGCAACGATGACGGGCTTCGCCGTCGCCTCGATCAGGTCATACAGCTTGCGGAGCTGCAAATGCCGATGCCGGTATTTTAGCGACAGGTGCACCAGAAATACCGCGAATTCTTCCATCTCGAGCTCGATGATGAGGCGTTTGACGCCGGTGTCGAAGTAATGGAATGTCTCGCCATGCACTCGGGGAGCCGCCAGAAACGCATTTCCCTGCTTGCGGATGATGGGCAGCAGCTGGTTGATGGAGCTCTCGCCGTACTTGATTTCGTAGGACGTGTTGAGACCCAGTTCCGAGGCTATCGACTCTGCCTGGTTGATTTTGCGGCTGCGAATGCTGCCGGTGTCGACCTCGATCAGGCCGATGATGTCCGGGT
>JAHHOT010000197.1 GCA_018677555.1 Gammaproteobacteria bacterium
GCGTTGTTTCTCGCCAGCGATGCATCCGCGGGCGTCACCGGGCAAATCCTGCCGGTCGATGCTGGTCTGCCCTGACGCGCTGGTCCTACACTCAAACTCGACAAGGGGACGCCACGTGAATTCAATTCGAGTAATGCTTTACGCGCTATCGCTTACGATCGGCAGTTTCTCCTGCTCGCTCGTTGCAAACGCCGGTGACGTGAGGATTACGCTGGGGCCGGAAGCCGCCAGGGGCATCGCAGAACTGGGGCTCGATGTGCCGGTCGTCGGCCGCGCCTTCGTGATCCTCTCGCGCAACGACGAGGAAGAGCCGCGCCTCGGCACCGGTGTCACCGGGAATCCGCTGTGGGGCGTCGACGTCCGCGAATTCGCGGCAGGGGACACCGTCACGATTACCGACGGCGCCGCGTCGGTCAGCGGCTATCCACTGGAACGTCTCGCCGATGTGCCGCCGGGCGACTACCGCTTGCAGGCCTTTCTCAACGTCTACACGACGTTCCGGCGCGCGGACGGCCATGTCGTGGAAGCGCATCTCAACAGCGGCGCCTTTCAGAGCCCGTTCGAGGCGCCCGGCAATGCCTACAGCGCAGTTCGGTCGATCAAAGTAGGGGAAGGGGGTATGCCGTCGTTGCACCTGACGCTCGAGCAGGTGATTCAGCCACCGCGACCGCTGGCTGACGGCGAAGTGTTGCAGCAGGGCAACTTCGAGGACACCGACTGGGTCAGGTACGTGAAGATCCGGAGCGACAGCTTGTCCCGATTCTGGGGTCGCGACATGTATATCGGCGCGAACATACTATTGCCGCCGGGCTATGACGATAATCCGCGAGCGCGTTACCCGGTTCTGTATATGCAGGGTCACTCGTCCGGGCTAACACCGATGCCGTGGGCGCCCGAAGAGTGGTTTCACGCTGATTACGAGCCGACGCACCCGGCAGTGGGTCCGCAGCTCGACGGTTTCTACGAAGCATGGACCTCCGGCAGGTTGCCGAAAATAATCGTCATCACGTTCCGGGATGCGAACCCGTATTTCGATACCTCGTACTCCGTCAATACTGAGAACGTCGGTCCGTACGGCGACGCACTGACGCGCGAGCTGATGCCGCATCTCGAACAGCAATTTCGTATCGTGAGCGACCCCTGGGGGCGCGTGCTGGCCGGCCGCTCGACCGGCGGCTGGGAAGCCGCCGCGATGATGGTTTTCTATCCGGACCTGTTCGCAGGCAGTTTTCCCTGGGCGCCGGACCCGATCGACTTCCGCAAGTTGATGCAAATCAATATTTACGATTTCGGGAATGCGTTTCTCAACCAGCTCGAATGGATCAGCACACCGCTGCCGGCGCAGCGCGAGACGGATGGCCTGGTCAACTACACGGTTGCCGACGAGCACGCCTACGAACAGACGGTTGCCACGAAAGACCGTTCCGGCGGCCAGTGGGCGATCTGGCAGGCGCTTTACAGCCCGGTCGGCAGCGACGGTTATCCCGTGCCGCTGTGGGACCCGCACAGCGGCGAGATCGATCGTGACGTCGCCGTTCACTGGCGCGACAACTGGGACCTGTCGTTCATACTGCAACGCGACTGGGCGACGCTCGGGCCGAAGCTGTCCGGCAAGCTGCATTTCGCCGTAGGCATGCGTGACAACTATTACCTGGAGCAGTCGGTCTATCTCACGGAGGAACGCCTGGCCGCGCTCGACGATCCCCCGGCGAATGCGACCTTCCAGTACGGCATCGGGGGTCGCCATTCATGGATCGGGCACAGCCCGGTCGATCCGCAACGGCAAATGACCTACGCGGAGTTCATCGGCGTGGTCGCGAAGTACATCACCGAGAACGCACCGGCCGATGCCGACCTCGAGAGCTGGCGTTACTGAACCAAAGCAGCGATAGCTGCAGCAGCGTAAAAAAAAGCGGCCCCTTGCGGGGCCGCTTGTACATACAAGGTATGCGTTTGCTTACTGCCGGTATGAGAAGCGGATGTAGCCAACGCGTCCCGGCAGGTCATGCGACACGATGCTCATGCCGATAACGCCGCACGGGAAGCAGATCGGTGGATCTTCATCAAACACGTTGTTGAAGCCCAGGGCGATCGTCAGGTTCTCGTCCGCGAAGCTCGGTGTGTAAGACACCCGCAGATCGGTGAACATGACCGAATCGACCTTCGTACCGCCACTCAGGTCCATCTCGTCCACCCAGCGGAACGCCAGTGAACCGGACCAATTCTCCCTGAGCCAGTTGATGGTCGTGACCGTCCGCAGTTCCGGGAAGGCACGCTGGAACGTCTCGTTCGTATGCGTTCCCTTCCGATCGGTGGTCGTTACCGAGCCGTCGACGCCGGCCGTAAGCTCGTTATACTCGTCGAGGAACGACGCGTTGAGCGAGGCGTTGATCTGGCCCCAGTTCCATTCCGGGCTGGTGTAGTCGACCATCAGGTCATAGCCAGACGACTCGATGCCGCCGATGTTCTGCAGCTGGTTGTCGATGACATCCAGGGCGCCACTGCTGGTGCGTGGCGTCAGGTCGCAGAACAGCGGGTCCAGCGTGTTGACACAGGCGGTCAGCACGTCGCTCGCGTCTCTCGACGAAACTGCGTCATCAATCTCGAGATTGTAATAGTCGAGAGAGATTGTCAGGGCTTCGATCCAGGACGCGTTGAACTCGGTGCTCCATACCGCGCCGACCGTGAACGAGTCGGAGGTCTCGGCAGTCAGCGCCTCGTTACCGGCAGACACTGAAGACAGGCTCGGATTATTCTGGATGAAGGCCACCGGAACGCCTGCGAATCCGGCAGCACTGTTGGAACCACCGACAGCCGGATTCGCGCAGTTGGCGATGATGTTGGCCGGCTGTGCCGTGTCACGGCCGCCGTTCGCCGAACCTGCCTGCGCCAGGACGTCGGCACAGGGGTCGAGGAACGTGAAGTCCTCACGCGCTGCGCCGCCGAACAACTCGCCGATGCCGGGTGCGCGGAATCCGGTTGACACCGACGCACGCAACGACAGCTGGTCGATCGGCCGGTACAGGGTGCTGACCTTGTAAGTGGCTTCGGAGCCCGACGTGCTGTAGTCGGAGCTGCGCGCCGCGGCGTTGACTTCCCAGTACTGGTCGCCGGCGATCAATGGAACGTTGACTTCGCCGTAGAACTCGGTCACGTCGAATTCGCCGGCCGTGGCGCCGGACGGGATACCCGCTGTCTCGCCGCGCTCCGCGATCGGATCAGGTCGGAAAGAACCCTTGTGATCGCGATACTCGATGCCCGCTGCGAAGCCGACCGTGCCTGCCGGGACGTCGAACATGTCGCCGCCGATATTGAACGAGAAGTTCTGCAACGTTTGTTCGCTGAAGTCGCGCTGCGTGTAAGTCACGTAGTCGAGCATCGCCTGCGTGATAGAGCCGGTACCGTTGGGACCCTGGCCGCCAAAGAAGTTGAACGGCACGCAGTTTGGCGTCGCCGCGCAGACGGCTGGATCGCCCATGGCGATCTGCAGTTTGGCCGCGTTGTGCGAGTTGTATTTCTCCTGGAAGCCGCGGTTGTCGCCATAGCTGGCAAACAGGTCCCAGTAGAAGTTGCGGTCGCCCGCTTCGAATTCACCCTCGAGGCCGGTGCTGACGAAGTAGGTGTTCACGTCCTGGAAGAACAGTCGACCACCCGATTCCAGCGGCCGTCGACCGAAGAACTCGAGGTTGCCGTTGGCGACCGACAGGTCGACGCCGAACGGGTTGAACGGGTTATCCGCGTGGATCAGGAAGTTGTCGTTGATGCGGTTACCGCAGCCGTTACCCAGGCAGAGTGGCTCGGGGGCGGCTTTTGTCGCCGACGTGCGATTGGTATACGACGCGGTCGCGATCAGCCGGATATTTTCCGAAAACTCGTGCCTCGCGCTTGCGTACAGGTTGACACGCTCGTTCGGTGTACGCAGGTAGTTGAAACCCGGGCCGTTGTAGTTGAACCGGTCGGATGCATCGAACGCGTTGAAATCGCCAGCATCCGGCGTACTGGGGTCGAACACCGGGATGCTGGTGGTGCCGTTGTTCAATACACCGTCATTCAGGGTGCCGTCCCAGAAATTGAAATTCGGGCCGAGTACGAAGCGTCCTTGCGGTGTGAACGATGAACAGAAGGACCCAGGCACGTCGCAACTCGTGGCATTCGGATTCGGGAACGCCGAGCGTTTGCGATTCGCGGTTTCGATGCCGCGCTCGTTGCGCCAGCTGCCGCTCAGTACGACGTGCGTCGTCTCGTTGCCGCCGCCCCACATCAGGCCGAACGCGCTCGACTCGCCGTCGCTATCGCTCAGATAGCCGCCGGTCTGTGCGTCGATGCGGAAGCCTTCGAAGCTGCGGTTGGTAATGACGTTCACCACACCACCGATCGCGTCCGATCCGTAGATCGCCGATGCGCCGTCCTGCAGGATCTCGATGCGCTCGATGACGTTGTCCGGGATGGTGTTCAGGTCGACGGTGCTCGGGACGCCTGATGCCGACGCGCCGGCTATCCAGCGCTTGCCGTCAACCAGGACGAGTGTGCGTTTGGCGCCGATGTTACGCAGCGAGAGCTGCACGGAACCGGCACCGATACCGGCACCGTCCTGCGGAAAGCCCGAGTTGCCCGGCACGTTGAACTGGGAGTTCGGTGCGGAGCCGGTGATCGGCAGGTTTTGCAGGGCATCGCCCAGGTTTGTCAGTCCGGTCTCTTCAATTTCAGCCGCGCCGATCTCCATGATCGCCGTTGGCTCATTGAGAGGGTCGCGACGTATTCGCGATCCAGTGACCACGATTTCCTCGACTTCCTCCGCCCGGTCCTGGGCGTAGGCTGGGTCGAGGGGTGCCAGTGCCAGGGTCGCGCAAAAGGCGACTCCCGCGGCAGCGGCGAGCGATAAAATGGTCTTCATTTTGTCTCCCCCATAGGATGTAAAACAGTCAGCCAGATAGATAATTCAAGCTGGTGAAAGACGTTAGCATAAATGTCACAGAAGTTCATGAACGTTTGTGCGCATAGTGCACACAGAGCGCGTTTGCCAGCATGCCGGGATGCCGCCAGCAGGCGCTCGCAAGGCGAACATCAATACCGCTCGCGAGCCCCATTGCTTTGTGGCATAAGGTGTGCAGGCGGGTTCGGCAGTTCCGTCGGGCGCAGCCGGCATACCGGGTGCGACCCGCTCATGGCCCGGGAAGTTCAATGACAAGAATTCATATGGCGTTGCCGCCAGCCCGGGATTTATTGTGGTAAAAAAACATCACATGGTAGTCGTATGACCACGGACGGCCCGACGAGCGGTTTCCCGTCCGCTGCGCGGACGACCGACAGCGAATTCGACACCGTGGTCATTGGCGGCGGCATTACCGGCATGTGTGTCAGCTGGTTCCTCGCGCAGGAGGGTGCCGCGGTGGTCTGTGTGGATGACGGTGGCAATGCGGGCAGCGGGGCCAACGCCGGCAGCCTGCACGTGCAGATGCAAAGCCGCGTGCTGCGGCTGTTTCCGCAGCGCATGCCGGACTACGAGAAAACCGTCGCTATTTATCCGCGCGCTGTTGACTTCTGGCAAAGGCTGGCGGCGGAACTCGGCGAAGACATCGATCTGCGCATTGGTGGCGGCCTGATGATTGCGCAGTCCGATGCAGAAGTCCGGCTGCTGCAGCGGAAGTGTGCCGCCGAAACGCGCAATGGCGTCGACTCAGCGTTTATCGGGGCAAGTGAGCTGTTGTCGATCGCGCCGTACCTGCATTCCGGCGTCCGGGGCGCGGTGTACTGTGCCGCGGAGGGCCAGCTGAATCCGCTGCTGGCAAACGCTGTAATCCGCCGCCGCCTCAGACGCAGCGGGGCGCAATTGCGCGAGAGAGAGACGGTGCTGCGAATCGACAGGGACGCGCGGGCGTACCGGGTCATCCTGGCGGGGGGCGAAATTCGTGCCGGGCGGGTGGTGATTGCCGCCGGGGCCGGCTCCGGGCCGATAGCCGCAACGCTCGGGCTGCGCTTGCCAACGCGTGCCGAGCCCCTGCACATGAATGTGACCGAGGCCACGACGCCGTTTCTCGACGGCTTGCTGCAGCATGCAGCGCAGCCGATCACGGTGAAGCAACTGCACAGCGGTCAGGTCCTGGTCGGCGGCGGCTGGCCGGCGCGAGCGTCCGGCGCTGCGCCGGTACCCGAGATCCTGCGAGCGAGCCTGACCGGGAACCTGCGCCTTGCCCAGGCACTCGTGCCGCGGCTGGCCGGGCTGCAGGTGCTGCGCTGCTGGGCGGGCGTCAATCCGACGATAGACCTGTTATCCGTGCTCGGCGAAGTGACGTCGCTGCCTGGCGTGTTTATCGCCGTACCCGGCGATGCCGGCTATACCCTTGGACCGTATTGCGCGCGCTTGCTTGTCGATTCGATGTACGGGCGACGGCCGGATTTTCCCCTCGAGAACTTTTCGCCCATGCGTTTCGGCGATCGCCCCTAGGCGCTCCCGGTCGCTGTGTCGCCGCTTGCGTTAGCCGCTGCTTTACGTGAACATCGTGTAAACATTTGTCCGAATAGCGCACATACTGTCAGCGGCTTTCGGTCAAGAAATCATGAACCATTTATCCTGTCATAGGCGTAACGGGCTGCTTACGGCCAGTATGTCGCGCCGGCGCCTGCTGCAGGGCGCCGCGGCGCTGTCGGCGACGGCTGCATTGCCGTCAGTCATGGCGGACGCGCCGACGACCATACGCTGGTGGTCGACGCAGTCGTCGCCCGAGCAACTGGCCGCATACAGGTATCAGATAGACACTTTCGAGCGTGCGCATCCCGGCACCCGGGTCGTCTTCGAGCGCACTTCCGACGAAGGCTACGCGGCACAGCTTGCCGCTGCATTCGCGGGTGGCCGTGTGCCCAATCTCGTTACGCACCTGCCGTCTTTTGCGGTTACCGATTACTGGAGTGCGGGATTGCTGCGGCCGTTCGATGCCGTTATCGATGCCGTTGGTGCGGAGAATTTCAATCCGGATGCCAACCGCATCTATGAGATCGATGCCGGCACGAAGGCGGCCGCCGGCATTGGCAACACGGCGGCGAACATGCTCTGGTTGCGCACTGACCTGATGCAAAAAGCAGGTATCGACGAAGCACCGCGAACCTGGGATGAGCTGCGCGCCGCGTGCCGGAAGATGCAGGGACGCGGTGTTTACGGCGCGCCGTTACCGTACGCCAGAAACAGCATGACATCCCTGACGATCGTCGGCTTCATCCATCAGGCCGGCGGGCGGATTTTTTCGCCGGACCTCGATCTCGATCTGGTTTCGGACGAAGCGGTGAACGCACTTGAGTATTATCGCTCGATGCGCGAGTTCTGTCCCGCGGGTGCGACGAGCTACAGCTGGGGCGAGAGCCTGACCGCATTCGTCAGCGGTGCTACTGCCACGGGCATGTACTCGGGACGGGTGCTGATCAACATCAACAAACAAAATCCGCGTCTTGCCGGGCACGTCACCTGCACGACCTACCCGACCATTTCTGCGGACGTTCCTCCCTGGACATTCAACGATTATCCGAGCGTGTTCATCCCGGCCGCTGCACCGGACCCGGAATTGACCGAGGCATTCGCGGCCTGGCTTTATCGGCCGGACGGGTACATTCGTCAGATGCATGCAACGCCGGGTCACGTGCTGCCAGTGCTCAGAACCGTCGCAAACGATCCCCGTTACCGGGAGAACGACATCATTCGCCGTTACGCCGCAGAGGTCGAACGGATGTCGGTCGCGGCATCCGCGGGCCACAACCTTGGTTGGGAAACGACCCGCCATCGCGCCAACAGAAAAGCAGGCGCGATTATCAACAGCGGGATCCTCGCGGAAATGGTACAGCGGGTCGTGCTGAACGGCGAAAAGCCGCGCGCGGCGCTTGGCGATACGGCACGCAGGATCGAGGCCATCATGAATGCCTGATCGGCAGTACAAAGCAGCCGGTTCCGGGGGCCGCTAACGAAGTGTCGATGCCCGCGCCACGCAATTTGTCACTCGACGCACGTTACCAGTTACTGGGTGCGCTGCTGATTGCGCCGGTTGTCGTGATACTCGGCACGGTCATCGTGTACCCGCTCGTCTCCGCCGTTTACCTCGGGTTTTACTCGATTTATACGCCGACGATGCAGGGTGAGTGGGTCGGCCTGGACAACTACGCGCGGTTGCTGCAATCGGGGGAGTTCTGGCGCTCCCTGGCCAACAACGTCGTCTGGACGGTCGGTACACTGACGCTGCAAATCGTTTTCGGGGTGTCGATCGCCCTGATGCTGCACCAGAACCTGGTGTTCCGTTCACTTGCACGAAGCCTGATCCTGTTTCCCTACTTCCTCTCCACGGTCGTCGCGGTACTGGTGTGGCGCTGGCTGTTCAACGATTTGTACGGTGTTCTCAACCACTTCCTCATGTGGGCGCGCATTGTCGATATGCCGGTCGACTGGCTGGGCTCGACGCCGAACGCAATGGTCACGCTGATTTTCGTGGGGGCATGGAAATACTTTCCGTTCGTCGTCATCGCCGTATTGGCGCGCTTGCAGTCGATCCCGGAGGAGTTGTACGAAGCAGCCACGATCGACGGCGCCGGCCCGGTCAGCCGCTTCTTCGACATCACTTTGCCGCAGCTGCGCGAGGTTCTGATCGTCATCGTGCTTCTTCGCGCGATCTGGGACTTCAAGGAGTTTGACCTCATCTACCTGCTGACAGGTGGCGGGCCGATCATCGCCACGCAGACCTTGCCGCTCATGGTTTACAAGGAAGCGTTCTCGCTCAACGAAATGGGTGGCGCATCGGCGGTGGCGG
>JAHHOT010000146.1 GCA_018677555.1 Gammaproteobacteria bacterium
CGGCAGCGCCATGTCGAAACGCGCGCTGAAACCCTCGAGCTCGCGCGGCAGTTCAATTCTGTGACTGATCAACACGAGGTTTCGCGCAACATCGCCGAATTGAATCGCGATGTCCTTGAGGAGGCGCACGTTGACGGGGTCCTCGAGGTAAGGGTGGAAGTCGAGCAGGACATAAACGCCCGGTTTCTTGACGGCGCGAATGTGTTTCAGAACATCGCCCGGCTCGGCATTGTGCAGCTGCGGCTCGAGCTCGATATCGAGCCGTTGCAAGCCGTCGGTGATACTCCAGCGAAACAGCGGAACGTAGCTCTCGCTCGTGCGCGAAAGCGCCATCGTTCGCAGCATGTCCAGCATGCGCGACTCATCGCGCGTTTCGATGACAACTATCGGCCGTCGCGCACGCAGTACCAGTTCAAGATCGTGCTGTCTGTCCATTCCAAATCCGCGCTACCACCCTGATGGTATCGACAAGAATGGACGACAGATTCACCCACAATTGCCGGTTAATTCGGCGTCCAGCACACGTGAGGGCCCGCCGAGAGCTTTCTCGGCGGCCCTGCGCAGCGACGCGACCGACACTTTGCCGGCCTCGTCTGACAGCTGCTGGACGACGTCGTCCAGACTGGCGCCTGACGCGCCATTTTGACGCAGCTCCAGATCCAGTTCGTGAAGTACCGTCACAGCTTGCGCGGTTGTTGCACCGCTGGATGATGCGCCGCACAAGTCGCCCGCGTTTTTGCCGCGTTGTTCGAGTTTCTCCAGTGCCGTGAGGAAGCGCGGGTGGCTGATCGTGCCGCTGCGTTTCAGGGCTTCGAGGCTGTAGAGCTCGGCGAGCCCTTCCACGATCCAGTCGGCGCCGGCCGCCGCCTTCTTGCCGAAGCCGATATGCACCAGTTCGTGCAGCAGCGTCGAGGTTCCATTTTCACTGATCATCGGGCGCCCGGCATGCAAGAAAAGCGAGGCGGGAGCGGACAGGCCGCCGCGCCACATCGGATCCCCGGCGCTGACGACGGTGACTCGCGCCGGGAATCCGGGAAAGACCCGCGCCACTTCCGGCAGCGTCCAGCGGAGCAGGGCAATCATGTCCATGCGGCGAATGTCGTGTCCGACCGGCCCGGCGATCTTTACCCGAACGCCGGCGATCTCCTCATTGCGCACGCCAATTCGGCCGAGGACGACCCATCCGGTCGGCCGGTCGAAACGCCGCTCGCGGTTGCGAATCGCATAGCGATCGTTGGTGCCGAAATACTGGGTTACGGACGACCAGCCGTTGGGCAGGTCGAACGATAGCGTTGTTGCGCTGCGCGCACCCTTCAGAGTGCGCGTGGTAGCGGACGGAATGATGTCGTCGGCGCGGAACAAGGCCCAGTCGAGGTCCATGAAACTGTCAAAACCGTTACCCGATCGTTCGTTGATGATGTTCGCGGTCCAACGCAAAACCCCGCCATCTTGCGGCGGTCGCCACAACACGCGCTGGTCACTTAACGTGAGTTGCCCGTCACCGCTGACCTGGCTGATCCAGTCGACCGGTGCGCGCATGTTGACCTCGCGCAACAACCCGCCTTTCTGGCGGAGCCGCAGTTCTACCTGCGCCTCGCCGACAGCTGGCAAGGGCCTGACGCGGTACTCGATATCGTAGACGGATTTTTTCGTCGTCGCGCTGCCTTTCGGCTGCGCCGCGGCCGCGGCGCAGCCAATAAGCAACCCCAGAAAGATAACGCGGATGAGGCCCCTGGCCAGGTCGCAAGCCAGCGCGCGAGACGCCACTGCGACCCGCGCAAGGACTGGGAAACAGTTCATGTCGGGTTCATGCTCCAACGGGTAATATGCTGCTCAAGCTACGGCGCGAAGTGTTTCATATGTTGTCATCGCCAGCCAAATATCGTGCGCAATCTGTAAGTGTCCTGCTTGCGGCAGCCATCGTGGCCGGTTGTGCCTCGACAGACGCACAGCCGCGGCGCCCGCAGGCAACATCGACGCATGTCGTTAGCGGCCAGGTCGCCCACGAGGCAGCGAATGTCGCTCTTGACCAAGTGGGCAGGCCGTACGCTTATGGCGGCGCCGGACCCTCGGGTTTCGACTGCAGTGGTCTCGTCCAATTCGCCTACGCGCATGCAGGCAAACGGCTCCCGCGGACGACCGGCGGACTTTGGGATTCGCTGCGGCCGGTGCAACGATCCGAGTTGCGGCGAGGCGACATTCTGTTTTTCCGCATAAAGGGCAAAATGTCGCATGTCGGTCTGTACCTGGGTCGGGGTCGTTTCGTGCACGCGCCGTCAAGCGGCAAAACCGTATCGGTCGCAGGACTCGACACGAGGTTCTATCGCAAGGCATTGATCAGGGGCGGCCGCCCCTGACAGATCGAAGGCTCAGACTGGATCTTCGTCAACGATGAACAGCTTGAGCTGATCTGCGAGGCCCTTGCACGCCCGTGACTGGGTGCGGGCGATCAAGGGAATCGGCACGACGATTGCCGGTAAGAAGGACGTGCCACTGACGTCCGCGCTGACCGTTCCCGCGTCCTCCAGGCCCGAAAGGTCCCACACCGATGCTTCATAGTTCGCATCGTTTTGCCACCACGCGAAGCCGAAGCAGCCGCCACCACCCGGACCGGCGGCACAGGACATGCTGCCGCCGCCCGCAACGCGATCGGTGTCGCCGTCCAGCCAGACGATGTAGCGTACGCCTTTCTCGGCGATCATTTCCTTGACGCCGGGCCGCGACATCAGCGCCGGCAGGCCTTTCGTATCGGCCGGAGCGGTACGCGGTTCGAACCACGGAAACAGCGCATCCACGAATTCTGTATTCGGCACCACCCGCAATCCGCCCGACCCACGGCCAACCGTGGCACCAACACACTCGATAAATTTTGCCTCCGTTTCATTGCCGAGGTGATAGCTCTTGGCCATGATGACCACGCCTTCACCCTCACGAATTCCGGTGTTGCTCTCTCGCACGCCCTGTACCTGCGATGTCACGCACCCGCCCAGCAATGCGACGGCGCAAGCCGCAACAAGGCCGCGCCAATTAGAACGCGACGACATTACGGTGCTATTTGCCTGGTTCATCAAGAGCATCCTCATTCGCTGTCGTTTGCAACAAGGTCGGGTCCGCCGCCGGCGGGGGACTGCCGTCGGGCAGTGGGCCACCGCGGTTTGCCTGCGCCAGCTTGCTGACGCCGGTCGACTTGTCCATTTGCATGATGATCAGCGCTGCCGCATCTCGCATGGCGAGAACCGCGGCGCGTTTCAATGCCGAATCCCCGCCGAAGGTCGTGCTGAGCGCTTTGCCGTAAGCGCTGATCGGCCAGTTTGCGACCTGGTTCCCGTCCTTGTCGAAGACCCTGATGCGATAGCGTATCCAGACGGCGAATTCTTCAGTCTGGCTCTGATTGGGCACCGAAAACTCGAACGCATCGATGCTCGGCTCGATCAACGCGTCGATCGCCAGATCGCTGGCATCGGTGCCGGCATCGATTACCGTGTAGCTGGAGAACATCGAGCCGAACAGCTGGTCGAACAGTATGCGGTTGGAACCTCCCAGATCGATCGTCCATTTCTCCTTGCCGATGACCCGCTCTTCGTGAACGAAATTGTCAAAGCGCTCCGGATAACGGCCGGCCACCGTCATTGGCAGTTTGGCGATCAGCGGCTCGGGAATGGTCGGGTCGGTCAGGGCGACTTGCGAGCCGCAGGCGGCAAGCATAGAGATGCTTGCCAGAAGCATGATGGCCTTGCGCAAATGTGACATCGATTCGCCGAATCCCTAAAGAGACTTCAACGCCTCTCCCAGTGCTGTTATCAGAGCCGGATCTCCGTCCATAGTTCCACAAAAATGGATTCCGGTTGAGCCTGCGACTTTAGACCGGGTACAGATCCCGTGCAACCGAACGTGTCTCTGTCGGGCCAAGCTTATGTACTGTTCACTCCCGCAGAGTTTGTTACACACGCTCAACGGCTTGCAGCCACTCGCAAACTCAAATGAGAATCGTTTCGATTCGCCATGGGCAATGGTCGCGACCCGGCTCGGGTAAAACGATACGTCAAGGTGCGAGCCACTGCAGCGGCGGTTCCTGCATCAGCGCAACCTGTTCCCGCAGTGTCAGGATATGTTCACCCCAGTAACGCGGTGAGTCGAACCAGGGAAATGCGATGCGAAATGCCGGATCGTCCCAGCGCCGCCCGATCCAGGCGGCGTAGTGGACAATCCGCAGGCTGCGCAGCGCCTCGATCAGGTTCAGTTCGCGTGCATCGAATTGACGGAACTCCCCATAGCCGTCGAGCAACGCCGCAAGTTGCGGCAGTTGTTCCTGTTTGTCGCCAGACAAAAACATCCACAAATCCTGCACGGCGGGTCCGCTGCGGGTGTCGTCGAAGTCGACAATGTGCAGCGCCGACTCCGTAACGAGCACGTTGCCGGGATGGAAGTCTGCATGCAGCCGGATATCACGAACGTTTCCGGCCCGATCGAAACACGCATGTACGTTGTCGAACAACTGATCGACGAGGGTGCCGTAGGATTCACGCAAATCTTCCGGTATGAAGTCGTTGTCGAGCAGAAAGTCGACGGAGTCATAGCCGTAGCTTTCGATTTCAACCGCGGGGCGATGCTCGAATTTCCGCGTTTCGCCCTGCAGGTGAATGCGTGCGACCAGGCGCCCCAGCTGGCGCTGCATCTTTTCATCGTCCAGTTCCGGCGCACGGCCGCCCATGCAGGGGCAAATCGACAAGCGGAACGGGCCGAAGTGATGCAGCGTCGTCTCGTTGAGCTCGATCGGGGCCACCACCGGGATTTCCGCTTGCTCCAGTTCTATTGTGAATGCATGTTCTTCCAGGATCGCGTCATCTGACCAGCGGCCTGGTCGATAAAACTTCGCCACCACCGGTCGCTCGTTTTCGATGCCGATTTGATAGACGCGATTTTCGTAGCTGTTGAGCGCGAGAAAACGGCCATCGCAGCGAAAGCCCAGCTCGTCCATGGCCGCAAAGATGTCGTCCGGCTGCAAATCGGCATACGCCAGCGTGGGGTCGGCTGTCATTGGAAGCGCGTGGTCCCGTCGAGCCCCAGCCTTTCAGCACGTTGCTGCGCGCGTTCGATCAGCGGTGCTTCCAGGTCGATCCCGGTCACGATGGCGCCATGCATTCGCGCCATGTCGAATGCCGGTCCCCCGATACCACAGCCGATGTCGAGTAGTCGCTCGCCCGCTGCATCGATTCCGCGCATCGGCCGCACGACGTTACCCCGGCCGCCGGGCGCCATAGAGCCTTCACCCCAGATCAGCCCGAGCATGCGGACCATATTGTCGTGGTATTCATTCTCGTGCCCCATGTATCTGCCCATTCACGACGTTGCCACGCAATTCTCGCCCAGCCACGGCGAGAGTGACAGTTAAGGAGACTCCGATTAATCCTCGTCGCACACGTTGCGTTCATTCGGACGGTGGCGCGGCGCGGGCCACCGCGTGTCGGTCGATACGGGCAAGGAACGCAACAAAGCTACGGGCCAAACGATCACAATCCTAACCTTATCAATACATTAGCGTGAGATGAACGGTAGTTGGGCATGGCGTCGTTGCTCGTCACTCGTGTACCTCAGGTACAGGTCGCTTCTCGCGCCTGGCCGTGTCCAACTACCGATCGTCGTGTGCGACGAGAATTCATCAGCGTCCCGTTAATTGTGACCGGAGGCGTTCCAGCGGTGCTAATATGCGCGCGAGGTGCGCCCGCCGGGCCGCCCATGTCTTGAGGCTGACGGTTGCGTCCCTACCAACACATAACACGCGATGTCGATAACGCGCCGCGCGGGCCTGCGACGTTGGCCTTTTTCGATTTCGACGGCACGATCATTTTCGGTTACTCGATTGCGACGGTCATGCTCGAAGCGATCACCAGCGGCAAGCTGTCGCCGGCGGATGCGCTGCGAAAGTTCGTCCGGCTGATTAGCGAAGGGACAGATACAAACGACTATGGCGCATTGCTACAGCAGGCTGCAGAGTCACTGGTAGGCCGTCCTGAAGCAGAACTGGTCGAACTTGGCGAAAAAATATTCGACCGGTACCTGGCGGCCGCCATCTATCCGGAGTCGCGAGCGCTGATACGAGCACACCAGGCATGTGGCCACACGGTGGCAATAGTATCGTCCGCGACGCCTTACCAGATATTGCCGTCGGCACGTGAACTGGGCATCGAGCACGTGCTCTGCAACGAGCTGGAAATTGCGGACGGTGTTTTCACCGGTGGTGTGAAGTCACCGGTCTGCTTTGCTGACGGAAAG